>CALQHT020000161.1 GCA_943330455.2 Nitrosovibrio sp. Nv4
AGACCAGCACCTGTAATGCCTGCTGCCGCTGAGATTCGGTAAGACCAGCGATCCCGTCAAGCCACGCTTCGAATGCAGTCGCTTCCATGCTGCCCCCCCGCCGGTGGCATCCTAGCCGATTTCAACAAATACCGCTATAAGAGCCAAAATAAACTCCCGTGGTAGGAAAATGAAGAAGTCATTGGCGAAACCCGGCCTCGGGGCAGTCGAACCGCGATGTGTGCCATGGGTCATGGGGTCAGCCGGAACCAGGGGCGCAACCGGACCCCCACCCAGTTGCCCGCCAGGGCTGGCACGATCCAGACCCAGCCATGCAGGCTGCCGGACGCAATGCCGCCGAAAAACGCGCTGATATTGCAGCCCGTCGCCAGGACCGCGCCATACCCCAGCAGCATCCCGCCCAGCACGGACGCGAGCGCCGGACGCAGACGCGGCGGCGGCCAGACCGGGCGAGCGCGCCCCGCCAGGATCGCCGTCAGGCTGGCTCCGGCGATCACGCCGACGTCCATGATGGTCGTGCGGTCGGATATCAGGGGGCGCAACAGCGCCTCGGTCCGGGTTGGGTCGTCCCAGAACGCCCAGAATGTCGGATCGTCGAACCCGGCCGTGTCGATCGCCTTGGAACCCCATAACGGAAAGGCGGCGGTGATTGCCCAGGGCCGTCCGGCTACGATCAGGGTCAGGAAATTCAGCGCGGCCAGGGCAACAGCGCCCACGGCCAGCGACCAGGGGCGGAACCGGGCACCGGTTGGCGCGCCGGTGCCCGAGGCTGGGCGGGTCGATATCGCCTGTATTCCCCCATGGCGGGCCCGCTCTATCCATGCGGCCAACATCGCGATGGCGCCCAGCAACGCCACGCTTCCCGCCATGCTCGGCCACATTCCAAGCGAGGCGGGCAGGGACACCGGGGGCAGCGTGGGCCAGGCCAGCCAGCGCTCGCCGTCCCAGGCTGCGACGGTGGCACCCATGACGAACGAGCCCAGGGTCAGCCAGGACCGGGCAGCACCTCCCCCGGCCGCATATAATGTGCCCGAGCCGCAGCCGCCGCCCAACTGCATGCCGATGCCGAACAGGAACGCGCCCACCACCAGCGCCATGCCGATCGGGAAGACGAACCCCCGCACCGGCTGGCCGAACACCGAGCCCGCGTCCAAGGCCGGCAGGAACAGGCAGGTGGCGACCGCGATCATCAGCAACTGGGCACGCAGGCCGGCCGTTCTTCGTTCCGTCAACACCAGCCGGTAGGCGCCGGCGAAGCTGAACGAGGACTGCCACAAGACCCCGCCCAACCCCGCGCCGATCAGCCACAGCCCGCCTTGCCGCCAACCCTGGCTGTCGACCAGGAACGCTCCGACCGCGCCAATCATCGCAACAAGGCTCAGCGCGGACAGAGAGGGACGGATCATGGCTCGGTTCATCATGCCATGGGATGCGTCCGGCGTTCCATCAGGCGAAGCGCACGAACCCGAGATTGATGGAATCCATCCGTCGTCCGGCCCGGGTGAACACGCCGATCCCCTCGCGGGAGCCGCCGTCGTTGGTGTTGCCCTCGATCGTCACCAACCGGCCCTGCACGATGTCGGACACGAACCCGGTATGCCCGGTGCGCCCGCCGGTATCGAGGAAGAACACCATCCCGGGCACGACCTTCGACGAATCGCGGACGGCTTCGGCGGCGGTAACGATCTCCACCCCCGGCATGGTCTGAGCCGCATCCCACGCGTTCCATACACTGGCGGTCTTGGGGGCGGGATTGGGCACGCCCTGTCGCGCGGCCGCCTGCTCGAAACACCAGTACACGAAGGCCATGCACCAGGGATTGCCCAGCAGGCCGGCGCTGACACTTTGTAGATACTGGTCGACCATGGGGCCTCGATTGGACCCAAGGGGGACTTCCCGTTCCCCGATCTGGTCCGCCGCGATTTCCAGCACCGTGTGCAACAGCGACCCGGCCGGCATCGTGGCGGCAGGCGGCGCGACCGCTGGCGTATGCACGCCGAATAGCGCCCGCCAGGTCTTCGAGCCGACCACCCCATCGGCAACCAGCGGCTCCCCGGCATCATCCTCCGACCGGGCTTGGAACAACCGGACGGCGTGTTCGGTGTCGTCGCCGAACTCGCCGTCGGCGGTCCCGACCTCCCGTATGCCAAGGTCGAGCAAGCGTTGCTGCAGCAGGCTCACGTCCGGGCTGGTCGATTGGTTGTGCAAGGTGTGGCCGGGATAGGGCGGCGGGGTGGTCAGCGCCGCGACAACACCCTCGGACACCTGTGGGGTGATGACGACTTCCCCGGCATCCTGCGGAACCGCGCGGACATTCAGGGTGACGCGTCCGGTCTCGACCAGGTGTTTCAGGATCGCCATCCCGCCGCATTGCTTGCTGACGGCGGTGTCGGACCATTTGCCGTCGGCCACGTATTTGCCGGCGGTGTAGATGGTCGAGTAGCTCCACAGATAGGGGCTTTTCACGTGCGAATGGAACTTGCGGTAGCCGAACCCGTTGTAGCTTTCCAGGACGAAGGCGATGCCGGCGACGCTCCAATCCGTCCATTGTTCCAGGTGCTTCAGGGTCAGTGCGTCGATCGCACTGGTCTCCCATGTGAACGGAGGGGCTCCCGTCCTGGGATGCCCCGCCGGCACTTGCACGGTCCGGGCGGTCAGCGGGTCGCCGTTATGCAGGTGGCCGTTGAACCGCCCGCTGGCCTCCATATTATGGATGATGCCGACAACATGGGCCGGCACGTTCGTGGCCGCTTCGATCGCCTGGTAGCGCGCCAGGTTCGCCGCGGTGAAAATCCGGTTGGCGATGGAGGCGACTTCCCCGACCCGTTCCGGTCGGATGCGCGCGGCGGCAAACAGGTCCTCGTATTCGTCGCGCATTGTGTTCGTGAGGTCGGCTGGATTTGGCATGACTGATCCTCCCGTTACCCTGCAATGGTAGGAGGATCCTCATGCCCGATGTGTGACTGTTTTCACGGGTTCATCGCGGTTTCAGGCAACCGAGGCATCGATCCGCGCGATCAGATCCGCCGGCAAAGGCCCGGCCTCGGCCGCGGCGACGCATTCGGCCAGTTCCTGACGATTTTTCACCCCCAGAACCAGGGTGTCGATCGGCAGCGACAGGGCGTAGCGATGCGCGATAATCGCCGGGTTTTCCCCGATTTCGGCACAGATTGCCCGGAACGGAGCGGCGCGGGCGTAATCCAACACCTCCGGATGGTCGTCCGGCAGGGCGCGGTCGATAGCCGCGGTCAGAGCCCCAGCCTGCACGGCGCGGATGCCCATGATGCCGACCCCGTTGGCGCGGGCCGCGGCCATGATCTGCCTCGGCCGAGCGGGTTCGTCGTAGAATTTAAGAGCACCGGGGCTGTCCAGCAGATTGGCGATGCACTGCACCGCCGCTGGTTTCGGGTCTTGGCCCAGGATGTCGATAATCGCATCCGGGTGGCCGATCCCGGTGATGCCCCAGGCGCCGATGGTGCCGTCCTTGATCAGTTTTTCGAACACCGGGCGGACATGGTCGGTGAACAGCGACTGCGCGGTAAACCGCTCGGTGTCCGGGCGCTTCCACATCGGATGCCCATCCGGCACGATGTTGGAGTGCAGGAAAAACACGTCGATCCGGTCGCGTTGCAGCAATCGGAGGCTGGCCTCGATCGACTGACGCAACACGCGTTCCACCCGGTCCGCCGGCTGGGTGCCCAGGTTGCACTTGGTGGTGACCCGCACCCCGTCTGGCAACCGCCCGCCGAATGCTTCCCCCACCACGCGTTCGGCCTTGCCATTGCCGTATCTCGGCGCGAGGTCCAACAGCGTGATCCCCGCATCCACCGCCGCCCGCACCGTGGCGACGCATTCGTCGAACGTGGTTTCCCCCCACAGCATCCCCAACCCGCCGCCGCCAAGCGTAAGGGTCGAGACCGGAGGAAGCGGACCGAATTCGTGCTGGCGCATGGGCTGGGACCTCTTGGGCGTTCACCGCCGATATGCCTCAGGTCCGTGCGCGACAACAGGGGGAGGGGGGCGCGATTGGCTCACGCGATGCCGATCAGGCCCTCGCGGCGTGGTTGCGCATGGTCTGGCCGACGCCGGAATCGCACGCGTGTGGGTGTTTTTGGCGTGGGGCAGTGGTCATGACGAGGTCCGGATATTCACTTTATGTTCTAGTCCGGCGCGGCGCTGCGTGGCAAGAAAATTCGAGTCCAGGCAGAATCCTCACTTGAAGACCGGGCGGTAAACGCTTGATCCGTCGTTGTTTGTAGAAATACTGTGCAGTCGGTTAACGCGCAACCCCGTGTTTTCGAAATCGCGCGATCCGAGCCCGAGCGTCGTCTTCGCCGCATTTAAGATTTCACATCACGACCGTCCGCTATCGACCTGATACACAACGGCGATTCGGATCGGTTTGAGAATTTACTTTAACGTCGGCGCCCTGTACGGTTCATTGCGAAACACGGCCGATAAGGTGGGGTTTCGTTACGATTAAATGCGGGAACCGGGGGTATTTGTTCCGCTTCCCGGCCGTTAACCCTTGCATCGAAAAGCGGCAACCTGCCTCGGTGAAGCGGCCCAGCCCGCCGGATCGATTCCGCTCCGATCCGGGGCCGAACAAAATTCGGTAACAGTGCTCCTTATGGTCGAAAGAGGTGTCGTCATCGTCATGCCCGCGCTTGTCCGTGGTATCTCTGTCAGAAAGACCATTGAATTGATTGCCTTTCTGGCGGTTGCCATGATCACCCAGGCAACCCCGGCGATCATGGAACGACGGTCCCGGACCATAAGGCGGGTCGCTTAAATATTTGGCGAGTGGATTGCGGTTGTGGAAAGGATTTGGTAACATTTCGTCAATTGACGCGCATATCTCGCTCGGCGCCGATCGAACGAGCAATCTTGGAGGATAGTGGCAGTGTCGCTGATCGGACGTGAAGACGCAGGCTTTACCGGTATCTGCCGAGCAGGCGCGCTGGCGGCGGCGGTGATGGTGGTGGGAACAGTGGGGACTGCTTCGGCGGGCACCCAGACGATCTATACCAGCGTTCAGGTCCCATACGAAATCAATGTGGTCAGCCTGGGCTACCAGGCCACCTCCACCCGAGAATTCGGGGACCATGTCCGGTTTGCCGAGACATACCGCGATCTTTCGACGGTCACGGTGCAAATGAGCAACTGGGCCAAATACAGCGACTGGTCCGGGTCTTACGGCGCGGGCGGATACTCGGTGCCGATTACTCCGAACCTATACAATGTTCTCAACCCGCTGTCCTCGCCTTCGGTGAGCAGCCTGATCGCCACCCAGACCATCAACCCGACCATTGTGTGGCGGCCTGAGGACACGGCTGGCTGCCCGGCTGAAAAGTTCATGGGCAGTGACAGTGCCTGCTATAGTGGTCTGGCGCAGTTCATCCAGTTCGACTTTACCGGGACCACGGTGCCGGAGGACGTGATCTTCGGGCTGACCTTCAACACACAAAGTTACGGGGCCGTCCCGACCACCGTGGAAGGACCCTACAATTCGCTGAATTTCGGGCTATCCGATACGCCGCCCACGGTTGGCACCGACGTCAATCCGAACGTTGCCTTCTGGAATACCTCTCATGCGGGGTTCCTGACCCCGGGCGGCCCCGGTGTGGTCAATGTGTTCGGTCCCGACACGAATTGGTCGCCCTACACCCCCGCGATCACCTTTGAAGCAGTGCCGGAGCCCGCGACCTTGCTGCTGCTCGCCACCGCCGCGTTCGGCCTGGGCGTGACCCGACGGACGCGCCGCGCCCTGGGCTGACAGGCCGCGTCCCCACCGCTGCCGCTTGCCGTGATCCCGCCCGGTCGGACACCGTCCCAACTGGCGGTTCCACGACGGGCGGTTCCATGTCGGGTGGTTCCAAGACGGGTGGTTCCAAGACTGGTGGTTCCAAGACTGGCGGTTCCATGATGGGCATGGATCGCGCGGTTTGGGGCGGGGGCCTGCTCACGACGCAGGCGAACACCACGACCGGCCACGGTGCCGGAACATCGGCACGCCCACCCCTCGGTCGGTTCGGCGGGTGTGACGATTCAGAGTCAGCCCCCCGGTAGCATTCCGGCTCGTTTCGCGACATAACGGCGCCAAGGAGTGCCCCCTATGACGACAACATCCCAAGCGCGCTGGTCCCCAGACTCATGGCGCGCCTGCCCCATCCGCCAGGTCCCCAGCTATCCCGACCAGGCCAAGCTCGAAGAGATGGAGCGCCGGCTCGGCAAATATCCGCCGTTGGTGTTCGCCGGAGAGGCGCGCCGGCTGAAGGCGTATCTCGCCCAGGCGTCGGAAGGCAAAGCCTTCGTGCTGCAAGGCGGTGACTGCGCCGAGAGCTTCGCCGACTTCACCGCCAACATCATCCGCGACACCTTCCGCGTGCTGTTGCAGATGGCGGTCGTGCTGACCTTCGGCGCGTCCCTGCCGGTGGTGAAGATGGGCCGCATGGCCGGGCAGTTCGCCAAGCCGCGCTCATCCGACAACGAAACCGTGGGCGATGTCACCCTGCCCAGCTATCGCGGCGACATCATCAACGGGCCGGAATTCACGCCGGACGCGCGCATTCCCGACCCGAAGCGGATGGAATTCGCCTATTTCCAGTCCGCCAGCACGCTCAATCTGCTGCGGGCCTTTGCATCCGGCGGCTATGCGGACCTGCATGAGGTGCATCGCTGGAACCTCGGCTTCGTCGAGCGCTCCCCGCTGGCCGAACGCTACCAGGACCTGGCGCACCGGATTGACGAAACGCTGTCCTTCATGACCGCCTGCGGCATGACCAGCGCCACCACGCGCGATCTGCGGGAGACTGACTTCTATATCAGCCATGAGGCGCTGTTGCTGCCGTATGAGCAGGCGTTGGCGCGCGTCGATTCCACCAGCGGCGACTGGTATGGCTGTTCGGCGCATTTCCTGTGGATCGGCGATCGCACGCGCCAGGTGGACGGTGCGCATGTGGAATTTCTGCGCGGCGTGAAGAACCCGCTGGGCATGAAGGTCGGCCCGACTCAGGAACCCGACGACCTGCTGCGCCTGCTCGATACCCTGAACCCGGCGAACGAGGCCGGGCGGATCACCCTGATCAGCCGCATGGGGGCCGACAAGGTCGGTGCCCGCCTGCCGGCGCTGATCCGCGCGGTGGAACGGGCCGGCCACAAGGTCGTCTGGCTGTGCGATCCGATGCATGGCAACACGATCACCACCGGGGACAAGCTGAAAACCCGCAATTTCGACGCCATTCTGAAGGAAGTCCGCGGCTTCTTCGACGTGCACGCGGCGGAAAACACTTGGGCCGGCGGCGTTCACGTGGAAATGACCGGCCAGGACGTCACCGAATGCACCGGTGGCGCGCATAAGCTCGGGGAATCCGACCTCGCGGCGCGGTATGAGACCTTCTGCGATCCGCGACTGAACGCGGAACAATCCCTGGAACTCGCGTTCCTGGTGGCGGAAGAGTTGAAGCGGCGGCGTTCCCTTACCGTGCAACCGGCGCTCGCGGCGCAGTAGCAGGATGGGCGCGAACGGTGACGATGTGGGGGAGGCGGGCGGCCTGACGGGTTTGGGGGCGGATATCGCCGCCAGGACCGACAGCTACTTCAACCGCACCAAGCGCATCGTCGGTCGTTTTGGCGACAAGCAGGTGATTTACGCGATCTTCCTGCGCCGCCCGGTCATCTCCGCGCCTCGGTTGATGCTGGATTGGCTGCGGCTGGCGGCGCGGGAGCGTGGCGTGGCAATCGGCATCGACCTGATCTACCGGGAAGGCGATTGGGTCGGCGCCGGGGAGCCGATCGTCTATCTGACCGGCAGCATGGTGCAACTGTCCGACCTTGAAACGATCCTGCTGCAGAAACTCGGCGCGGCCTGCGTGGCGGCCCATAATGCGTATCAGATGAGCCTGGCCCTGCCGAATGTCGCCTTCCTGGCAATGGACGCGCGCCATTGCGCCGGGGCGGAAATGCAGGACATGATGGCCTATGCGGCCTCGGTCGGCAGTGCCGCGGCGCAGCATGAAGGCGCGAAGGGCTTCGTCGGCAATGCCAATGACGGTACCGCGCACTGGTTCGGCACCGGGCGCGGCATGGGGACGATGCCGCATTCGCTGATCGGCTATGCCGGATCGACGGTACGCGCGGCGGAAATGTTCCGCGAAACCTTCCCCGATGAGCCGATCACCGTTCTGGTCGATTATTTCGGCCAGGAGATCACCGACGCGATCGCGGTCTGCCGGCGCTTCCCCGATCTGGCGGCGGCGGGCGCGCTGTCGTTCCGGTTGGACACGCATGGCGGGCGGTTCCTGGAAGGGCTCGATCCCGCGGAAAGCTACGCGGTGCTGGAACGGCGCGCCCCCGGGGCGATCCGGCGCTATCGCAGCGAGACCGAACTTCGTTACCTGGTCGGCACCGGCGTGTCCGCCGCCGCCATCTGGTTCACCCGTGAAGCACTGGACAAGGCAGGCTTTCCGAACGCGCGGATCGTGGCCTCGTCGGGGTTCGGAGTCGACAAATGCCGGGTGATGGCGGATGCGAAAGCGCCGATCGACGTGGTCGGCACCGGCAGTTTCATCCCCGACTCCTGGCACGAAACCTACGCCACCGCCGATATCGTCGAGTATGATGGCACGCCCATGGTCAAGGTCGGGCGGGAATTCCTGCTGCGCAAGAACCGCGCGCGAAAGAAGATCGGCGGCTGATCCGGTTTGATCCATGTCATGCACGACGCCGTGTTGGATGAGTAGTCTGGGGTCTTACAGCAACCGGACCATGGCGAGCGGACACAGGGATGAAACTGCAAGACCTCGAACGGGTGAACCATCTGGTGTCGGAACCTGCCGACATCAAATCATTGATCGACATGGCGCAACGGGCCGAACCGATGGCCTTTCAGTTGTTCATTGAGGCGCCGGGCGATGCCAGCCTGCGCATGTCGATGGAAGGCGCCAGCACGACGCATTCGCGCGGGATCAATGTATCGACCGGATTCCTGGAGAGTCTCAAGCGTCTGGCCGTTGAGGAACTTCAGGGCCACAAGCAACAGGTCCTGTCCGAACTCATTGCGCTGGGCGTCGATCCGGAGGGGTGAGCCCGGGCCGATCGCGATACTTTCTCCGCGCCGCGCTAGTGCGTCTTTGACAGGGAAGCGGTGCGGCGGCGGCATAATGAATTGCGCGAACTTGCACGGTTTGCGTGTCTCCCGACGATGGGCGCACGCTTCGGGCGATTGCGACGGCGCCGTTCCGCGCTGTCGTCATGGGGTACTGCCGATGCGCAAAATGGAGAATGTCGACCCGAGGCACGATGGCCGCGATCGGCCGTTTCGGTGGGCCGTCTGGCTTGGCCGCTTCTCCCGTCCGGCCATTGTCGCGGGCCTGATGGGTGCGAGCCTGCTGGGATCCTCCCACGCGGGGGCACAGCCCGTCGGCGATGCGGCGGCGGGACAGGCCCTGGCGCAGCGTTGGTGTTCGTCGTGCCACATGGTTGCCGTGGGTCAGCCAAATGCTCTCGCGACCGGCGTGCCCACGTTCGCGGGGATCGCACGCATGCCATCGACGACGGCGCTGTCCCTGCGGGTTTTCCTGCAGACGCCGCATGCCCGCATGCCGGACCTCAATCTGACGCAAGACGAGATCGGCGACGTGGCGGCCTATATTCTGACCCTGAAGGCACGATGAGGGTCGCCGGGATTGGCCTGGGCGTCGGGCGATGTTCGGTGACAGTTCGTCGGATCACGGATAATTGAACCAAGCCTCGCCGCTCGGCCGCGCGGTTAGGTCCCATCCGCCGTCTGACGCCGGACTGCGATGTCGGGACTACGATGTAACGTGCACCTCGACCGTCATGCCCAGAAAGGCGTTGCTCGTCCCCACGAAGCTGCCGGCCACTGGCATGACCTGTTGGATACCGCGCCCGACGGCCACCGGGATCAGGTTGGACCCGCCGACGCCGCGGTTCGTCGGATCGAAGGTGATCCAGCCGGCGCCGGGCACATAAACTTCCGCCCAGGCATGAGTCGATCCGGGATCGCCGAGCGTCACATTGTTGCGATCGGGATGGTAAAGATAACCGGAGACGATCCTGGCCCCGAAGCCAAGGCTACGGGCGGCCTCGGCGAACAGGACGGCGAAATCCCGGCACGATCCCACGCGGCGGTCCAGGGTTTCGATGGGCGATTGGGTGCCTTCGCTCTCCCGGCTTTGATACGAAATCCGCTCCGCGACACCGGCGCACAGGTCCTTCAGCAGGGCCAGCGTGTCGGTCGGATTGGTGCGGACGAAGCCCTGTGCCCAGTCCCGCAACTGTCCGGCCGGATCCGGGTGTTGCTGGACCGTCAGGGCGCCGAGGTCGATCCAGTCGTCGTCGGAGTAACGGAACGGATAGAAGATGGCGGCGGCGGCGATATCGAATACCGGCCAGGCGACGGCGTCGAGTTCGATTTCGGCAATGCTCTCGATCACCAGCGTGTCGGTCGCGGTCTGGAATGTGGCGGTGGCGACCGTGTTGCCGAAAACGTCCTGCGCCCAGGTCAGCACCGTGGGCGGGGTCATCGTGACATCGATGGAAACCAGCCGAAGATCGCGGCTCTCGCGCGGACGCAGCATCAGGCGGTGTGGCCCGAGGCTCACCGGTTGCTGGTACCGATATGTGGTCGCGTGGCGAATCCGGAGCGTGATCACCGGCGGCTCGTGCACTTGGGCATGGGCGGCAGGCTAGAGCATGATCACGCTGAGCGGAACGTCACAGCGTGTGAATCATGCGATCATATAGAGCATGATCACGCTAAGCGGAACGTCACAGCGTGTGAATCATGCGATCAAACAAAGAGCTAGAGCGGTTTTCCGTTTCCAGTCAGGGTGAAACCGCTCTAGGTCGGATCGGGCCGAGCCGGCAACAGGATGCGGGGGGATGGATGCACCAGGGGGGCGGCACCAGGGGTGTCGATCCCCGTGTCGTGACACGCATCGCACCCCGGGGGCGCAAGGCGGTTGGTCTTGGACCGAATTCGCTGTACCCTGCCAGGGATGATGGCACATTTATCCCCGCGACGGGCACCCCCATGAGCGACCTGTTTGCCCCCGACGGCGGCTGGCGGGTTCGCATCCTCGATCTGTCGGGCGGCGCCCAGGACAATATCGTGGAGGAGATCGGCGGCTTCCCCACCCTGATGCAGGCCAACGCCTTTGCCCGCTGCTATGTGCGCGATTCGGTGGAACTGTGCCGCGGTCCCGGGATGTCCACCAAGGAAGTGCTGGAGGCCTGGTTCGCGTTCGGGGAGGACGTGGAAGTCGTCGATGCCGGCGAGAGCGGCTGGAAAAGCGCCACCGAGCTCGGCGATTTCGTGGACCGGCGAGCCGGCAGGGATGAGCGGAACTGGCGGGCCCTGGACCCTCGGCGTGACGAGACGGACGACGAGTCCGAGGAATGATCAGGGTCCGGTTCGCTCCGACCCCGTCCGGCCATATGTTCGTCAGCAGTGCCCGCGTGGCGCTGGCGAATTTCCTGCACGTGCGCCGGCATGGCGGGCAGATGCTGTTGCGCCTGGACGATGTGGACGCGGAGCGGACGAAGCCGATCTATGCCGAGTCCATGATGCAGGATCTGCGGTGGTTGGGCATCGGCTGGGACGAATGCATCCGCCAGTCCGAGCGCATGCCTCTGTATGAGAACGCGATCGAGCGGTTGAAGCAATCCGGCCGGCTCTATCCGTGTTTCGAGTCTCAGGAAGAATTGCGGGCCAAACAGGACTATCGCCGCAAACGTGGCCAATCCACGATTTATGACCGGGCGATGCTGCAATTGACCCCGGAACAGCGTGCGGCGGCGGAAGCCGGGGGCAAGGTCCCGTATTGGCGGTTCCGGCTGTCCGCGCGGATCCTGGAATGGCCGGACCTGATCATGGGGAAGCGGCAGGCGAAGCTGCCATCGGTGTCCGATCCCGTTCTGGTCCATGCCGACGGAAAACCGGCACCACTGTTGGCCAGCGTGGTGGACGATATCGACACCGGCATCACCCATATCATCCGGGCCGACGACAATGCCGCCAATACCGGTATCCAGATCGAGCTGTTTGAGGTTCTCGGCGCCAATGCCAGCCGCCTGACCTTCGCGCATCTGCCGCCGATGGGCGACGCGTCCCGGGATGGTGGCTCGCGCGGGCGAGCGGGCAGGCGGGTCGGCAGCCTTTCGCTGCGGAGCCTGCGCGGGGATGGCATCGAGGCCACCGCCCTGGTGGCCTATCTCGCGGCGGGTGGGGTGTCAGGCGCGTGCGAACCGGCGCCGGCGTTGGATCTGGCCCCGCGTTTCTCTTTGGCTCGACTGGGCAAGGCGGGCAGCGGGTTCGACCCGATTGCCCTGATGGCGATGAACCGACGGGCCTTGCGGGGCATGGATTTCGCCGCGGTGGCCGATCGCTTGCCGAACGGGGCGACCGAAACCTTCTGGCTCGCGATCCGGGGGAGTTTGGACCTGCTGACCGAGGCGCGCGGCTGGTGGGACGTCGTGGCCGGCACGATCGTGCCGCCGGTGATGGAACAGGAGCGCGATTTCCTGGTCTCGGCCGAGACATTGCTGCCGCCGGAACCCTGGAATGGCACCGTCTGGCAGACCTGGGTTCAGGCGCTGGCCGAAGCGAGCGGGCGCGACCTCGATACGATCGTCGTGCCGTTGCAGCTGGCCTTGACCGGGGAAGACCACGGACCGGATCTGGCGGATCTGCTGCCGCTGATCGGGCGCAACCGGACCGCGAACCGGCTGCGGGTCGCAATGTCGTGACTGAGGGGGGATAACAACCATGCAACGCAGCACCGATCGGATTCTCACGACCCATACCGGCAGCCTGCCGCGGCCGGCGTCGCTGGTGGAACTCTATGTCCGCAAGGCGCGGGGGGAGGCGGTGGATGCGGAACTCGCCGCCGCCGCGCATGCAGCAATGCGCGATGTGATCGCCCGCCAGCGCGATGCCGGGATCGATATCGGCAACAACGGGGAACAGCAGCGCGAGGCATTCTTCCTGTATGTCCGCGGGCGCATGAGCGGCTTCGGCGGCTCCTGGACCCGGCTGCCGCGCCAGGATGTGGAGCGCTATCCGGAGCTGAAGGCAGCGATCGCCCGGGAACAGGCCAATGCGGTGATGGTCAGCGCGCGTGAGCATCTGCCGACCGCGATCGGCGAGGTCCGTTACCTCGACCGTTCCGCCATCGACCATGAATGTGCCGATTTCCGTGCGACGTTGGATGCGATGGGGCAACCTTTCGTCGAACCGTTCATGACCGCGCCGTCGCCGGGCATCGTCGCCGCGGCCCTGCGCAACGATTACTACCCGTCCGAAACGGCGTATCTGGAAGCGTTGGGAGAGGCGTTGCGGGTCGAGTATGAAACCATCGTCGGCAACGGCTTCCTGTTGCAGCTCGATTGCCCGGACCTGGCGATGGAGCGGCATTTTTCCTATCAGGACCGACCGCTGGCGGATTTCCAGGGTTTCGTGCAGCGTGTGGTGACAACGATCAATACGGCGCTGTCGAACATTCCGCGCGACAAGGTGCGGCTGCATGTCTGCTGGGGCAATTACGAAGGCCCGCATGACTGCGACGTGGAACTGAAAGAGATATTCCCGATCCTGCAAGGATTGAACGTCGGCGGCTTCGTGCTGCCCTTCGCCAATCCGCGCCACGCGCATGAATATCGGGTGCTGAAGGATTTCCCGCTCGACAAGGACCAGATCATCGTGGCCGGCGTGATCGATTCCGTGACGAATTTCGTGGAGCATCCCGAAACGGTCGCCGAACGGATCGAGCGTGTGGTGGAAGCAATCGGCGATGCCAGCCGGGTGCAGGCGGGCACGGACTGCGGGTTCGATACCTCGGCCGGGATGCGCCGGGTGGCCTCGGATGTGGTTTGGGCCAAGCTGGCCGCGTTGAGCGAGGGGGCGCGGATTGCCTCGGGACGGGTTTTCTAGCAGCCTGTCGGACTCGGGATTTTCGATCAATAACGACGGCTGTTCGGCTGCGCCGGCGCGGTCATCAGACCGCCGGCGGCGCCCCGATCACGTCCTGACTGGCTTCATATCGGCCCGGAGGTGGCGTCACGGCCGACCCAT
>CALQHT020000162.1 GCA_943330455.2 Nitrosovibrio sp. Nv4
CCCCAACCCCCTCCCGCAAGGGGAGGGGGAGGATTTTCTCCATCCGGCGGCTTGGCCTCGTGGGTCACACTCCGGCGCAGGCAGCCTGGGCACATGACAGACTCTCGCAACACCCCCCAACACGGACCGCACCCCGCGTGACCCCCGCCGCCCGAGTGGCCGCCGCGATCGAGTTGCTCGACGCGATCGAGACCGCGCCCAACCGTCCCGCCGACGCCGTCGCCAATGATTTCTTCCGCGCGCGCCGCTTCATAGGTTCCGGCGACCGGCGCGCCGTGTCGGACCGGGTGTGGCGCGTGCTGCGCTCCCGCCGCCGGCTGGGCTGGTGGCTGAAGGGCAAACAGACCGAGCCGCGCCTGCTGGTCGCCGCATCCCTGCTGACCGAGGGCTGGACCCTGTCCGGCGTCGCCCAGGCCTATTCCGGCGGAAGGTTCGCGGCCGAGGGCCTGGAACGCGGCGAACACATCGCCCTGGCCAAAATCGAGGGCCACACGCTCGACCACCCCGACATGCCCGACGCGGTGCGGCTGGAAATCCCCGACTGGCTGCTGCCGCGCCTGGCCGCCCGGTTCGGCGACCGCCTGAACGCGGAAATGACGGCGATGGAGGGCAACGCGCCGCTGGACCTTCGCGCCAACCCCCTGAAAGCGACGCGGGAAGAAGCCCGGGCCGCCCTCGCCGCCGAGGGCTGGGAAGCGAAACCGACCCCGTATTCCGTGTGGGGCCTGCGGATCGAGGGCCGCCGCCCCGTCACCTCCGGCCCCGCGTTCCAGACCGGCCTGGTGGAAATCCAGGACGAGGGCAGCCAGTTGATTGCCACCCTGGTCGATGCGCGCCCCGGCATGAGGGTGGCCGATTGGTGCGCCGGGGCCGGCGGCAAGACCCTCGCCCTGGCCGCGACGATGGAAAACCGCGGCCAGATCGTGGCCTGCGACGTGTCCGCGTCTCGGCTGGATGGCGCCGTGCGGCGGCTGCGGCGGGCCGGCGTGCACAATGTCGAACGCCACCTGATCGAGGCCGGCGACAAATGGATCAAGCGTCGCGCTGGCAGTTTCGATCGCGTGCTGGTGGATGCCCCATGCACCGGGACCGGCACATGGCGGCGCAATCCGGATGCGCGCCTGCGCCTGACCGAGCGCGATCTGGCGGAATTGCAACCCAAACAGGCGATGATCCTGGATACCGCGCAAAGCCTGGTTCGCAAGGGCGGACGTTTAGTCTACGCTACCTGTTCACTCCTCGCAGAGGAAAACGAGGCTCAGGTGTCTGCGTTTCTTGCTCGTCATCCCGATTTCACACTGGTCCCGTTGGCACGGGCCTGGAATTCCCCGACGCCGCCCTGTCAGGGCGACGTCCTGTCGCTGACTCCGGCGCAACACGGCACCGATGGCTTCTTCGCCGCGGTGCTGGAGCGGGTCGCGTGATCGCAATCCGCAAGGCCAGGTCCTCGGACGCGATCGCTATTGGCGCCGTGCATGTCGCAGCGTGGCGCAGCACCTATCCGGGTATTCTGCCGGACGATTACCTCGCCAAGATGTCGGTGTCCCGCCAGGCGGCGCATTACGACGCTGCTATCCGCGGCGGCACCGGCGTGCTGGTGGCGATCGCCTCCGGCCCCGATGTTCCGTCCGGCAGCGGATCGCGGATCGTCGGCTTTACCACAGCCGGGCGGGCGCGCACGGGCGATCTCAGCGGTAGACGCCTGGCCGAAGGGGAGGTCGAGACGCTTTACGTGCTCGACGACTGGCGGGAGCGTGGAATCGGCCGGCGGCTGATCGGTGCCGCGGCGGCGCATCTGGTGGAAAATGGCTGCAAATCGGCTTTCCTTTGGGTGCTACGCGACAATCCCAGCCGCTGGTTCTATGAGCGTCTGGGCGGACGCGCTGTTGCCGAAGCGGCGATCCATGTTGCCGGCCAGAAAGTGACCCAGGTCGCCTTCGTTTGGGACCCGATCGACCAGTTGCTGGCGGCGTCTCCGCAGGCGTCCTGACTCCGGGGCGGGCGGGTTGATCAGCACGATCCGGCGAAGTCGGCGAGCGGAACCGGTTGAGCGCCGTTGATCCATATCATCGCCGAACCATCGTGATCGCGCCAATCTGACCCTGTTCCCAGCAAGGAGAGTGCCCTTGTGGATACCACCGGTGAGCCCATTCCGAAGACCATGACCGAAGATGATGCGCAGTTACACGAAGTGACGGAGGCCTCGATCATCCACTTGGTCGACACCTTCTACCACGACATCCGCCGCCATCCCCTGCTCGGCCCCATCTTCAACGCCAGGATCGCGCCCGATGCGTGGGCTCCGCATCTGGAAAAAATGTATGCGTTCTGGTCGTCGGTGATGCTGACATCTGGTCGTTACAAGGGTAATCCGGTTGCGGTGCACCAGCAGGTCGGCGGCATCACGCCGGAGTTGTTCGGCCATTGGCTCGACCTGTTCGAGGCGACGGCGTCCCGGCTCTTCGTCCCCGCCATTGCCGAGGAGTTCGTTGTCAAGGCCCGACGGATCGCCGAAAGCCTGCGGCTGGCGTTGTTCTTTCGGCCCGATGCGCCGTGGTCGAGCGATTTGCGTGACAGGGCTTCGAGCAGCGCCAAAGGGATATGATTTTATATAGGAACGGAATCGTTTCGATGTGACGAAGGCGGCTTGCCGTTTCGATGGCACCGGCCCGAAGTCGGTCGGTCGGGCGGACATTGCCACCAATGGGCATTCGGACGACGTTGCGGACTTCATATTGTGAAATTGGAACCAATCCCCGCTGGCCGTAAATCCGATAGATGGCAGCGCGCCGGGTTTCAGCGAGGAGCCAAGTGTGTGGGGAGTAGTATCCACCAAAGTGCGTTCAGATGAGATCATGATGCAAGACCTTCAAAGGGGGCGAGTCCTGCCCGGTGCCTGCAAGTTGGCGGTGGCTCTCATCGTTGCAGCGGTAACGTTCGCGGCGGGCGCCCGGGCAATGCCGAGCTGCGAGGGGACTTATGCGGCGACGTCGCTCCAGCCATTGCCGGCCCAGGCGCTTGTCGGATTGGATGTGCACGACGCTTCGCCCGAGAATCAACATTTGGCGGCGCAATTCCTGTCCGGGGTCCGCAGCGCGGGTGTCGCCGTTGGTTCTGCACCCAACGTGCTTTTGCATGTGAGCGTCTCGGGGCTTGGAGGCACGACGAATCGTTCGACCGGTCCCGCGGAACTGTCCTATCCAGGTATGTCCGCGCTTCAGGGTGGGTTGAACATCAGCCCACCCGCGATGCCCGATACGCGTCTGACGGCGCCGCGTGGGGCGACCACACGTCCGACATTGATCATCCGAATTGATGCCACGGAAGGACAAGCGACCCGGATCTCTTGGGTGGCGTCTATCCAATGCCAGAGGACGGCGGCCGACGATACTCAGCTTGCTTATGAATTGGGCCGGGTTGTCGGCGGCAGTCTTGGCCAACGGATTGAACGCCGCGTGTTTTAGCAGCGAGGCGGCAGCGTGTTTGGTCGCGGCTCAATCCTGCCCCAGCGCGGGCAAGGGGTGATTCGCTCAACGTTTTGGCTCATTGGCGAAGAAGGCTCATGACGCAGGCGCCCATCGATGTCCTGGGCCCTTCGCTCCGAGTTCAGCCGCCTGATCCACGTCGAGCCTCACGGCCTTGATTCACATCAATGCCGTATGGCCGAGGTTGGCTGTATGGAGCGCGGGATGTCGGAGAGCGGGTGATGGGACGGAGTTGTGAAACGCTTGGCAACGCCTCGCTGGTGTTTCGCGAGGATGACCATGTGGTGCTCGCGACCGATCCCTGGCTGGTGGGCACGTGCTATTTTGGCAGTTGGGGTCTGGATCGGCCGCTTACAGCGGACGAACTGAGGACCATGCAGTCCAGCGACTATCTATGGATTTCGCACGGCCACCCGGACCATTTTCATGTGCAGTCCCTGGCGTTATTGCCGAAGGGGCAGAAAATACTCCTGCCGGATCACTATCGCCACGATATCAAGGCTTATCTGGAAGGGCGCGGTTTCGACGTGGAGGTCCTGCGTTATCGCGAATGGAAGCAGCTTTCGCCGTCGATCCGCGTGCTGTGTATGGATAACGAGAACCAGGATGCGATCCTGCTGATCGAATCCGGGGACAATCTTGTCGTCAATCTGAACGATTCCCCCCTGTGCGGGGACAAGCGTTTCATCCGCAAGATCGTCAGCCGCTACGACCGCAAGCGGACCTATGCGGCGGCGCTGTGCTCGAACGATGCGGACATGTTCAATCTGGTCGATGCGTCCGGGCAGCGGGTCATCGACCCGCCGGAGCAGCGCAAGCCCGGCATGGTGTGGTCTCTGGCTCGGATTGTCGAATCGCTGGGTGTCGGGTCCTATATGAGTTCGGCTTCGCAACACATTTATGTGCGTTCGGACGCGACCTGGGCGAACCCCTATCGCGTCGCCTGGCCGGACGTGCTGCGCCACTGGACGCGGCCGGCGATCCGCATCATCGAGCCGTTTGTGGTGCTCGATCTGGACACCGGCGAATACATGCGCAAGCATCCGGAGCAGACGTCCGATGTCAGCCAGATCACTGATGCGACGGGTGATGACGATTGGTCGGCCGGGTTAAGCGACGTGGAATGGACGGAAGTGAAGGCGTTCTTCCATTCCATCGAAATACTATGGTGGTATTTGGACTATCTCGATTTTACCGTGGGTGGGGTCACGCGGCGAATCGCGCTCGATCCGGGGGCAGAGCGCCGGGGGATCGCTTTTCGTGCGCCGGCGCATTCGCTGCTGCGGTCGGTACGGCTGGGGTTTTTCGATACCATCCTGATCGGCAATTTCATGACGACCGAGTTACGGAACATGACCCTGTATCCGCATTTCTCCCCGATCGTGGCCAAGCTGGCCGGCGCGTCGGGGGTGAAAACTTCCCGCGAATGGCGGCGGTTCCGCTGGCGGTATTTCAGCCGCAACCCGGTGGGATACCTGGAGTGGCATGTGGGCGACTGGATGGACCGCGCGCTGGGTGTGGTGCGCGTTATGGCGGATCGGTTGCACGTCAAGGGGCCGCTTAAGGTGGCCTATCGGCGGTTTTTGGGTGACCCGGTCCGGTAGGGCGCGGACACGCGCCTGCTGTCACCTTTGCGGCGGCAAGTTTATCGGCATGTCAGTGTCGCAACGGTTCGGCTGGCGGCGGTCCTATCGCCGCCAGCCGCCACCTGTCACGCGTGGGACAGGTCGTGATGCGACAGAGGCAAGGTGCGGATGCGCTTCCCCGTGGCGGCGAAGATCGCGTTCAGCACCGCGGGTGCGGCCACCGCGATGGTCGGCTCGCCCACCCCGCCCCAGAACCCACCCGACGGGACCAGCACGGTTTCCACCTTCGGCATCTCCGCCAGGCGCATCACCTGATACGTGTCGAAATTGCCCTGCACGGCGCGACCCTTTTCGACCGTGATCTCGCTGGTCAGCAATGCGCTCAGCCCATAGACGAAGGAGCCTTCGACCTGGGCTGCGATCTGATCAGGATTGACCGCATAGCCCGGGTCGGTCGCGGCCACGATGCGCAGGATGCGGAGTTCGCCCTTCTTCGACACCGACACCTCCGCCACCGCGGCCGTGTAGCTGCCGAAACCGCAATTCTGGCAGAGCCCGCGATAGACGCCGGCAGGCAAAGGCGTGCCCCAGCCGGCGCGTTCGGCGGCGGCGTTCAGCACGGCCAGATGCTTGGGGCTGTTCGCCAGCAAGGTGCGGCGGAAGTCCAGCGGGTCTTTGCCGGCCGCCAGAGCCAACTCGTCGATGAAGCACTCCATGTAGATGGCGTTCTGGTTGTGGTTCACGCCGCGCCAGAACCCGACCGGGACATGCGTGTTGCGCATGGCGTGGTCGATCAGCAGGTTGGGGATGCCCATGTAGCCGAACTCTTCCGGGGTCCAGCCCTGGAAGGCCACGGGATCGACACCGTTGGTCATCCGCGCCGGCGCCAGATAGGCCAGGATGGACTGGCCGGAGATGCGGGCATGCAGCGCGGTGACGTTGCCGTTGGCATCGAGGCCGGCGGTCATCTTCGCCTGGCTGATCGGGCGGTTGAAGCCGTGATGCATGTCCTCTTCCCGCGACCAGATCAGCTTGATCGGCCGGCCCGGGATCTGCTTGGCGAGCAGCACTGCCTGGCGGGTGTAGTCCTGCTGCCCGCGCCGGCCGAAGCCGCCGCCGAGATGCAGCTTGTTCACCTTCACCGCCGATAGCGGAACGCCGGCCGCTTCCGCCGCCGCGGCGAGGCTGGCATCGCCGTTCTGGCTGGCGACCCAGATTTCGACCTTCCCATCAGCAAAATGCGCGGTGCAGTTCATCGGCTCAAGCGTGGCGTGGTTCAGGAACGGGGTGCCGTAAACGGCCTCCACCTTTTTTGCCGCACCGGCGAGGCCCGCCACCACGTCGCCCTGCTTCTGACCGAGCACGGCGTCCTTGGCGTCCAACCCTTCCTTCAGGAATGCGGCGATCTGGGCACTGTCGACATTGCCGTTCTTGCCCTCATCCCACACCACGGGAAGCGCGAGCAGGGCTGTATTGGCTTGGTACCATTTGTCGGCCACCACCGCGACGGCGTTGTCGCCCACCGCCAGCACATGCCGTACGCCGGGCATCGATTTGATCTTGTCGGCATCGAAGGACTTCAGTTTGCCGCCCCAGACCGGGCATTGCATGATCGAGGCGTTCAACATGTCCGGCAGTTGCACGTCGATAGCGAAGACCTGCTTGCCGGACAATTTCTCGACCGTATCCAGCCGCTTCACGCCGCGCCCGATCAGGGTCCATTGCGCCGGAGTCTTGACCGTGACGTCGGTGGGCACGGTCAGCTTCGCCGCCTCGGCCGCGACTTGGCCGTAGCGTAAGGTGCGCCCGGTGGGCTTGTGGGTGATAACGCTGATGGCGGCGGTGCATTCGGAGGCGGGCACGCCCCATTGCTTGGAAGCGGCCTCGATCAGCATGGCGCGCGCGGCGGCCCCGCCCTTGCGCACATAGTCTACCGAGGCGCGGATGCCGCGGCTGCCGCCGGTCGACATGTCGCCCCAGGCGCGCTTGTTGGCCAGGTTGACCTCGGGCGCCACATATTCGGCGCGCACGAAGCGCCAGTCGGCGTCGAGTTCGTCGGCCACCAACTGCGCCAGGCCCGTCAGGGTGCCCTGGCCCATTTCAGAACGCGCGATGCGCACGATGGTGGTGTCGTCCGGCTGGATCACCACCCAGATACCGACCTCGGCGCCTTTCGCGCCTTGTGCGGCGGCGGTGGAAGCGCCTCCCGGCAGGGACCAGCCCAGGGCCAGTCCGCCGCCGATCGCGGCCGTGGCGGTGAAGAAGGAGCGGCGGCTTAGTGCATGTGTCTGGCTCATGGTAACCTCCTCATGCCTTGCCGGACGGGGGAACGCTGAGCGCGGCGGCGGTGTGGATGGCCGCCTTGATCCGCTGATAGGTGCCGCAGCGGCAGATATTGGTCATCGCTTCGGCGATCTCGTCATCCGTGGGTTTCGGCTTTTCTTTCAGCAGAGATACGGTCGCCAGGATCTGCCCGGACTGGCAGTAGCCGCATTGCGGAACCTCATGCTGCAGCCAGGCCACCTGCACGGGATGGGAGAGGCCGTCGGGCGACAGACCCTCGATCGTGGTGATCTTGGCGGCACCGACCGAACCGGCGGGCAGGGCGCAGGACCGTGTGGCGACTCCGTCGATCAACACCGTGCAAGCGCCGCATTGGGCAACACCGCAGCCATATTTGGTGCCGGTCAGGCCGACCCATTCCCGCAACACCCACAACAAGGGAGTTTCGGGATCGACGTCGACCTCACGCGATTTGCCGTTGATGTCGAGCTTGACCATGGCTTGGGCTCCCCTGGTGTTCGTGCGTTGGCGTCTGGCAAGGCTGTGCGTGCTTGTTACTCTACTTCAGCAGGACGCCCCAAGGGGAGGCGATATTCCCCGGAGATGATATTTCGGGGGTGCGCTACCCCGACATTCATGCATGTCGGGACAGGAGAAAATCCTCCCCCTCCCCTTGTGGGAGGGGGCTGGGGGGAGGGGTGTTCCCGCACGAATATAACCTGGAGACCCCTCCCCCCTGCCCCCTCCCGCAAGGGGAGGGGGAGAATTTTCTCCGTCGACGGGGTGCGGGACTACGGCTTGCGCCCAACGCCCACCCGTTATCGGAACGCGGTCCGAAACGCCCCCCATTCCGCCGAACCGACCCGGTTGAACGCATCCGCCACCGTCATGCCGCCCTTCGGGTCCGGATGACGATGCGTGGCCTTGACCGCCGCCAGGGCCTCATCGCAGGCGCCGATCGCGGCTTTGAACAGCAGCCCGGGCAGGATCGCCAGCTTGTAGCCCAGCGCCTCCGCCTCCCGCAGGTCCATGGCCGGGGTCTTGCCGCCCCAGACCACGTTCAGCAGGCACGGGCCATGCACCAGTTTCGGGATGGCGGCGATTTCCTCGATCGAGCGCGGGGCTTCCACGAACGCCATGTCAGCGCCGGCTTCGATCGCAGCATTGGCGCGTCCGATCGCTTCGTCGAAATCCACCACGGCGCGCGAATCGGTGCGGGCGATCACCAGGAAATCGGGATCGCGGCGAGCCGACACGGCAGCACGGATTTTCGCTAGCCAGTCCTCCCGCGGGACGATTTCCTTGTCGTCCAGATGGCCGCAGCGCTTGGGGGAGACCTGGTCCTCGATATGGATCCCGGCCACGCCGGCCTGCTCGTAGTCGCGCACCGTGCGCACGACGTTCAATTCGTTGCCGTAGCCGGTATCGGCATCCGCGATCAGCGGGATATCCACCGCCCGCGCCATCCTGGCCGCGTTGGCGACCATTTCCGTCGCGGTCAGCAGGCCGAAATCCGGGTAGCCGTGCGCCACCGAGGTGCCCGCTCCCGTCATATAAACGGCGGAAAACCCGGCCTGCGCGACCAGCATCGCGGTCAGCCCGTCATAGGCGCCGGGGGCCACAATCATCCCCGGCTGGCGCAGCAGATCGCGGAACCTGGATGCCTGTGTCATGGCGCGCTCCCTCTGGTTGGCATCGCACAAGAATAGCTGCTTCATTGGGAGGGGCAATTGGGGGCGGACAGAAAGCCTTGGGGCTCCGCCCCAAACCCCGCGAGGGCTTCGCCCTTCGAACCCACCAGGGGCGCGGCCCCTGGACCGCGATCTTTTGGTCAGGGAGGAAAGGGGGCCGACCATGGCGTTTCAACGTCCGTGTCGGCCCCCTTTCCTCCCTGACCCAATAACTGGCATCCAAGGCCCAGCCTTGGTGGGGGTCGAGGGGGCAAAGCCCCTCGCGGGGTCGGGGGCAGAGCCCCAAAGCTTTCTGTCCGCCCCCAATTGCCCCAACCAATTGAAGCAGTTCTTCTTGCGCGTTGCCCTATCCAGCGACGATCTGGGCGATCGCGGTGCCGACATCGGCGGTATTGGCCTGGCCGCCCATGTCCCGGGTCTTCGGTCCGTCATCGCGCAACAGGGTTTCGATCGCGTCCACGATGGCGGTGCCGGCCTCGGTTTCGCCCAGATGGTTCAGCATCAGCGCCGCCGACCAGACCTGCCCGATCGGGTTGCAGATGAAACGACCGGCGATGTCCGGGGCCGATCCGTGCACCGGCTCGAACATCGACGGAAAAACGCGCTCCGGATTGATATTGGCGCTTGCCGCGATGCCGATTGAGCCTGCCAAAGCTGGCCCAAGGTCGGACAGGATGTCGCCGAACAGGTTGGAGCCGACCACCACGTCGAACCAGTCCGGATGCTGCACGAAATGCGCGCACAGGATGTCGATGTGGTACTGGTCGGTTCGGATCTCGGGATAGGATTTCGCCATTTCGGCAAAACGCTCGTCCCAGTAGGGCATCGTGTGGATGATGCCGTTCGACTTGGTGGCGCTGGTCACATGCTTCTTCGGCCGCGTCATCGCGAGCTCGAACGCGTATTTCATGATCCGGTCGGTACCCTTGCGGGTCAGGATGCTCTGCTGGGAGACGAACTCGCGGTCCGTGCCCTCGAACATGCGCCCGCCGACCGAGGAGTATTCACCCTCGGTGTTCTCCCGCACCACGAAGAAGTCGATGTCCTTTTCCGTCCGGTTGGCGAGCGGCGTGTAAACGCCCGGCATCAGCTTGCACGGGCGCACGTTGGCATACTGGTCGAAGCCGCGACGGATCGGGATCAGCAACCCCCACAGCGAGACATGGTCCGGCACGCCGGGCCAGCCGACCGCGCCCAACAGGATCGAGTCGGACTCCGAAAGCTGGGCCAAACCGTCGTCCGGCATCATCTTGCCGGTTTCCTTGAAAGTCTCGCAGGACCAGTCATAGTGCTTCAGGTCCAACTCGAAGCCGAAGCGGCGCGCCGCCGCGTCTAGCACCTTCAGGCTCTCAGGCACGGTTTCCTTGCCGATGCCGTCGCCGGGGATGACCGCAATGCGGTGTTTGCGCGCCATGGACTGTCTCCTGTGTGTCTCGGTTGGTGCAGGGATACCGGATGGGGGGTGGTTGGCCAAGGGTGGGGCGGTGGTGAGTAAGGCGGGGCTGCCGCCCCGGACCCCGCCCAAGGGGCTCTGCCCCTTGGATCCCCGCCAGGAGCACAGCCCCTGGACCCGTTTAATGGGTGCGTGAGAAGGGGGGCCTACACGGACGGGGATGGGTCCGTGTAGGCCCCCCTTCTCACGCACCCATGGATCGGTTCCAAGGGCCGTCGCCCTTGGTGGGGGTTCAGGGGGCAAAGCCCCCTGATCGGGGTCCGGGGCGGAAGCCCCGTCCTTCTCACCCCCACTCCACCCTTGGCCAACCACCCCCCATCCGGTATCCCTGCACCGACCGAGACACATAGGAGCCGCCGCCATGGCCAAGCCCGCCCACGCGCAATCCGCCACCACTGAGTGGGACCGCGACGCCGCTCTGACCACGGCGCGTATTCTGCTGGAGATCAAGGCGATCAATTTCCGTCCGGAGGAGCCGTACACCTTCACCTCCGGTTGGAAGTCCCCCGTTTACATCGACTGCCGCCGCATCATCTATTTCCCCCGCGCACGGGCGAAGATTTGCGATCTGGCGGTGGAGAAGATCGACCGCCACGTCGGCTACGAAACCATCGAGGCTGTTGCCGGCGGCGAGACCGCGGGCATCCCTTTCGCTGCCTGGATCGCCGACCGGATGGCCTCGCCCATGGCCTATGTCCGCAAGCAGCCCAAGGGATTCGGCCGCAACGCGCTGATCGAGGGCGATGTGCCGCTGGGCAAGCGCACCTTGCTGGTCGAGGACCTGACCACCGACGGCCAGTCCAAGATCCGTTTTGCCAATGCGTTGCGTGACGCCGGGGCGATCTGCAACCACGCCTTCGTCGTGTTTTTCTACGGCGTGTTCCCGGGCGCGTTTGAGACGCTGTCGCGGATGGACATCCAGTTGCACCATCTGTGCACGTGGTGGGACGTGTTGGAAGCCTGCCGCGACCGTCCGTATTTCTCGGATGACGCGCTGGCCGAGGTGCGGCGTTTTCTGGAAAACCCGGTCGCCTGGTCGGCGTCGCACGGCGGCGTCGCCTCGGCCGAGGAAGCCATGGCGCGCAAGGCCGCCGCCGAGGGGT
The DNA here is from genome assembly GCA_943330455.2 of Nitrosovibrio sp. Nv4. Taxonomy (GTDB): domain Bacteria; phylum Pseudomonadota; class Alphaproteobacteria; order Acetobacterales; family Acetobacteraceae; genus Rhodopila. The sequence continues at coordinate 11,602 of CALQHT020000162.1, forward strand.
AGGGGCGGGTTCGGCTGGAATTCTCGGGCCGTTCACCCTAGATTGGCGCCCATGCCAGACGATCTGTATGACCGCGACATCCTGACCTGGAGCGAGCAACAGGCCGACCTCTTGCGCCGTATTGCGCAGGGGGAGCGGGTGAATGGCGTCGACTGGTCCCATGTAATCGAGGAGATCGGCGACGTGGGCGTGTCGGAGCTGAACGCGGTGCGTGGGCACTTGCATCAGACCATCATACAACTGCTGAAGTTCCATCTCTGGCCCGACGATCCCGCCGAATTGCATTGGTGCATCGAGTTGGACGTTTTCCGGGCCAACGCCTCCGCCCGCTTCGTGCCATCCATGCGCCAGCGCATCGATCTGGACAGCGTTTATGCGCAGTCGCGCGATCGTCTGAAGCGTCTCGTCACGGACAATCCCAGAATCAAGACGATCCCCGCCACCTGCCCCTGGAGCCTCGACCAGCTTCTGGAAGGCGATCCCGATACCCTGCTTGCATCATGACCCAGGCCGCGCGCTAGGCAAATCCATCCCAACCGGCGTAATCTCCGTCCACGTGAACGGGATGGAAACGCATGGCCGAACGAACCCTGCGCGGGAAGACCGCGATCGCCGGAATCGGCGAAACAACCTATTACAAGCACGGACAATCGCCGCACAGCGAGTTCAAGCTCGCCTTGCAGGCGGTGGTCAAAGCCGCCGAGGACGCTGGCATCAACCCGAAGGAAATCGACGGGTTCGCGTCTTACGGCAATGACCGGTCGGAGGCCGGACGCCTCGCCTCCGCGCTGGGCATCCACGAGCTGCGCTTCTCCAACATGTTCTGGGGCGGTGGCGGCGGTGGCGTTTGCGGCGCGGTCGGCAACGCGGCGGCGGCGGTGGCCACCGGCATGGCCGATTGCGTGGTGGCGTTCCGCTCCCTGGCGCAAGGCCAGTATCAGCGTTATGGCCGCAGCGGCGGCGCGCCTCTGGCAGCCGGCGACGACGCCTTCCTGTTTCCCTACGGTATCATGTCGCCGGCGCAGCGCTTCGCCATGAAGGTGACCCGCTTCATGCACGAGCACGGCATCAAGCAGGAAGCTTTGCGGGCGATCTCGCTCGCCTGCTATCATCACGCGCAGAACAACCCGAACGCGGTGATGCGCGGCCGTCCATTGGACGAGGAAAAATACGACGCCTCCCGCTGGATCGTCGAGCCGTTCTTCCACCTTTACGATTGCTGCCAGGAAAATGACGGCGCGGCGGCGGTGATCGTGGTGTCCGCCGAACGAGCCAATGACCTGAAGCAGAAGCCCGCCTACATCATGGCCTGCGCCCAAGGCTGCGACGAGCGCAGCGCCGCCCCGGTCCACAACATGCCCAACTACCCCTCCAGCCATTTCGCCCAGCTCGGCCCGCGACTTTACAAGATGGCCAAGATGGCGCCGTCCGACATGGGTATCGTGCAGTGCTACGAGAATTTCACCGGCGGCGTGCTCATGAGCCTGGTGGAACACGGCCTGGTGAAGCCGGATCAGGCCAATGAGTTCTTGGTAAAGGACAACCTCATCGCGCCCAACGGTGGCATGCCTTTGAACACCAGCGGCGGCAACCTGGCCGAATGCTACATGCACGGCCTGGAACTGGTGCACGAATCGGTGCGCCAGATTCGCGGCGTGGCGATCAACCAGTCGAAGAAGAACGACACGGCGATCATCATGGGCGGGCCGATGGTGACGCCCGTCAGCTCCCTTATTCTTGGATCGGAGGCGGCGCTGTGAGCGACACCTATCTCCCTGACGGCCTGCCTCGTCCCGGCACCGGACCCGATGGCCTGAGCGAGCCCTATTGGCAGGGCACCCGCGAGGGCAAGCTGCGCATCCAGAAATGCAAGGGATGCGGATCGTGGCAATGGGGTCCGGAATGGATCTGCCATCGCTGCCATTCCTTCGACCTGGATTGGGTCGAGATCCAGGGCAAGGGCCGCATCTACAGCTATGAGCGCCCGCACCACCCGGTCCATTCGGCGCTGAACGGGTTCGGCCCCTATATCGTCGTGCTGGTGGAATTGCCCGAATACGGCAATGTCCGCATGGTCGGAAACCTGTTGGGCGATCCGAAGCAGACGGTCACCATCGGCGCCGCGGTGGAAGCGGTGTTTGAGCCGCATGACGGCGCCGATCCGCCCTACACCCTGGTGCAGTGGCGCTTGGCGTAAGGCAGCGCGCAGCTGGGGTGAGGGGAGGGAGCCTTGGGGCTCCGCCCCAAACCCCGCGAGGGCTTCGCCCTTCGAACCCACCAGGGGCTACGGCCCCTGGACCGCGATTAGTTGGGTCGGGGAATAAAGGGGGCCGACCGAGGCGTTTCAGCGTCCGTGTCGGCCCCCTTTATTCC
>CALQHT020000163.1 GCA_943330455.2 Nitrosovibrio sp. Nv4
ACAAGCAAAACCTCATTGAGGAAGTCGCCGCCTGGGAAGCCAGACGAAACAAACACCACGCCAAGGCGGATTGGCAATTCACCACAGCCGAGGCCCGCGTTAAGCTGAAGAGGCTTTACCCCACATTATGAACGACTCGGGGCACTAGCATGATGTTCGTCGTGATATCAGATCAATTCCGTTTCACAAAATCTCGCCACCGGGGGTTTGTAACGCAGCGACATAATGTCGTGCGCCGTGTCGCGGCTGGAATCGTCATGATCGCCATTCTCTGCGGCCCCATGACAGACGCGCGAGCCCAGCAGATCGATCGCTTTTTTTCGCAAGGGGTTGACGCTTATGGCACAACACCCGGCATCACCGTCCTCTCCAGGTTGCGTCCGGAGTATGAACCACCCGGTATTCGGGCAGACGGCTTCGTCATCAACACCAATCTGGCACAGGGGCTGGGATACGACAGCAATGCGATCGGCCAACCGCAGGCGAAACCCAGCCTGGTGGTGCAAACCGAGGCATCGGTAAGCGCCCGCTCCGACTGGGGGCGCAACAGCTTGAAATTCAACGCGGGCATGAACTCTCGGCAATACCCGGCGCAATCGCAGCAATCCACCCTCGACTGGAACGCAGCCGTGGGCGGGACCTACGATATCGGACGGCATCAGGCCGGGCTGGATTTCTCTCACATCAAGTCCGCGCAGACGCCCCGTGATCTCAGCAACCCATTGTTGACAGCCCCGGTTCCCTACACGGTCGATTCCGTTCAATCAAGCTTCACCGCCAATTTTGGCCGGTTCGCCCTGGTCCCCAGTCTGGATTTCGGCATGTGGCGCTTCGACGATGCAAGCCAGAGCCGGACACCCCTGACCCTGTCCTACCAAAATCGCAACGTCCTCACCACAAACCTGGTCGGGCGCTATGCGGCGTCCGCGCAACGCAGCCTGTTGATCATTCTCCGCGGCGTGCAAACACGCTATGTCGCGACCGTGTCGGGCCAACCATCACGCGATTCCCAGGGGGTGGATGTGCTCGCAGGTGTCGAGTACAGCGCCGGCGCCGTCTGGCGCTATCGCGCGCTTGCGGGATACCAAACCCGACAATACGCCAGTTCGGCCTTCCGGCCATTGAGTGGGCCGACCATGGAAGCGAACATCATCTGGCAGCCGACCGGCCTGACATCAGTGACCGGATCCGCCCTGCACACGATCGCCGATGCGTCGTTGACCGACAACACGAGCTACACCCTGTCCCAGGTTCGATTGACGATCGATCATGAACTGCGCCGGAATATCCTCCTGCAGGTCAGGGGGGAGGCCGATTCCGCCGTCTACCCGCAGAACGCGGGCAGCGCGACGCTCTATATCGCTGGAGCCAGTGCCACCTGGCTGGTCAATCGCCGGGTTCGCGTGATCGCCTCCTACGATTACACCCACCGCCAGTCAGGTTCGAGCAGCTACTCGGAGAGTGTGACGTTGCTGCGGGTGGGTTTCGGACTATGAACCGTTCCCCGGAACACCCAATACCCATGGCCCGGTGTGCCGACCGCGATCCGCGCCAGGCCAGCGCCCGTCCGCCGGATCGTCCTGCCGGACACCAAGGATCAACCGCCGAACAAGAAGGGCAGAGAGCCACCATGCCAAGGTATCCAACCATCCGTTCTCGGCGCGTTGTCGTCGGTGGTCTCATGACGATGCTGATCTCCGGTTGCGTACCTGGATCCAGCCTCCCGCCGTTGCAGAGTTATGCCGGGACAACCTACCAACTCGGCGTTGGTGATCAGGTCCGTGTGCTGACATTCGGCGTGGAGCCGCTGACCGGGACGTTCCGGGTCAACGACACCGGCGACATCGACTTGCCTCTGGTGGGCTCGTTCCGGGCCGCCGGCCGTTCCACCCAGGAATTGCGCAAGGCTTTGGCCGCGGAGTTGGAAGCACGCCGCCTGTTGCGTGACCCCAATCTGTCGATCGAGGTCGTAGAATATCGGCCGATCTTCGTGCTGGGGGAGGTGAGCCGCCCCGGTCAGTTTCCATACCAGCCCGGCATGAAGATGCTGACCGCGGTCGCCGTCGCCGGCGGTTTCACCTACCGAGCCGTGCAGGATCATGTCCAGGCCCTGCGTTCCACCTCGCCCACTCCGGTCACCGGCCGAGCGCCGTTGGATGCGTTCGTGGCGCCGGGCGATGTGATCACCGTGCTGGAACGATGGTTCTGACGAGCGGCGATCACAACGCCCCCGGTCGTCGTGATCCGGCCGCGGCAATGTGATCGGCCAGTTTGTCGATGGCCTCTCCCATCGCCGCCACGATCGCCGCGTCGCTAAGCCCGTCCTTCACCCGCGTGGTCACCGACCCACGTTCCGAGATCGCCGGGGCACGCCGATCCGGTCCCTCCACAACCCAACGCGCGATCAGGATACAGCGTCCGTCGGGCAGCATGTCGAACGCCTCGATTTCGACCCGGATCGAACCGGCCGGTTGTCGGTAGACGGGCGTCGTGACGATCGTCATTCCCGGCATGCGGCTGACCAGTGCCGCGGCAAGGGCGTGCGTGGTCCCGATCGACAATCGTTCGCCCCAGCGCGCCGTGGCACTGACCGTCAGTTCGTTGCGACCATTGCGGATCAATAGATCCGATGTGTCGAGGTCGTCCGGCAACGACACCGGTTTCAGTTCCAGGATCGGCCGGCCGGATTCCGGCTGTACAGCCCCGATCGGCGTCGCGGGCGTGCTCAGGACGTAGATACGTGGAGCGGGACCGGAACTACAGCCGATCAACAGCGCCAGGCACCAGATCGCCAGGATTGGTCGTAGCGTCATCGGTTTGGTCGCCCCAACAAGGCACCACCAGGATTTCGTTCCAGTTCGCGCGTAAAACTCCGCAAGGAGCTTGCGCTGGCCGCCAGATCGCGCAAGGTCGCCTCGACATCCCCGCGGGCGGGCGTGTTCGGACCGGTCAGATCATGCAATGAAGCGATGACCTTCTCCGCCTGCGCCATGGTTCGACCGGCCGTGATCAGAAACCGATCCACATCCTTGCCGATGGTGACGATCTGGCCTTGGGTGGCGATGGCGAGTCGATCGATACTGTCCAGCGTGCGGCTTGTGTCGCTCTGCAATCGGCGCACGACCGCCGTCGTGGTTTCCAACGTCTCCCGCGCGGCGTCCGAGGTCTCCTGAATACTGCCACTCATCGGCCCAATCCGCCCACTCAGTTCTGAAACGATACGGTCTATGCCTTTCAGCGCGACGCGGGCCTTATCGGTCAGGTCGCGCAAGTCCAGATCGGTGAACTGGTCCTTCATGCGCTGGAAATCGGACGGAATCGATGGAATTTCCGGCACGCCATCGTGGCTGCCAACCAGCTTGGCCGGGGTGTCCGGATGGAAATCGAGATCGACGTTCAACTGCCCGGTCACCAGGCTCTGTGTCACAAGCTTCGCGCGCAACCCGGCCTTCACCGCGAGTGGAAGATCCTCCGCGCCCGGGCCGAGCGACCCGGTGGTCCACGAGATCTGTCCGGGCTCGATTTCCAAGTACACGGGAATCATCGGCACCAGATCGGGCAGTTTGAGATACACCTTCATGCTCCGGACGGTGCCGACCTTGACGCCCCGCAAGGTCACCGGGGCTCCGACCGTGAGCCCGGCCACCGAGTCCTGGAAATGCACCAGCACGCGCAGATTATGCGTGAACAACCGTGTGCCGCCGAACAACAGAAGTGCTACCACACCTATGCCGATGCCACCGAGAACGAAGGCACCGACAGCCGTGGACTTACCCATCGCCATGGTTGCCTCCCGCATTTTGGGTCTGCTTGTTGGGGGGGCGCTCGCGGGTCATGAATGCATGTACCGTGGGATGGTCGCAACTGTCGCGCAGAACCTTCGGCGCACCGTGGGCAATCGCGGTCCCGGACTCCGCATCCAGAAAGATTCCATCGTCGCAGATCGCCAACAGGCTGGGCAGTTCGTGGCTGACCATGACAACGGTCATGCCGAACCCGTCCCGCAGTTCCAGGATCAGGTCGTCCAGCCGACGCGCAGAAATCGGGTCCAATCCCGCGGAGGGTTCGTCCAGAAACAGGATGTCCGGGTCGAGCGCCAGGGCACGCGCGATGCCGACGCGCTTGCGCATGCCGCCGCTCAGCGCGGCCGGCATCACCGAGGTCGCTGCATCCAATCCAACGAGAGACAGCTTCAATTGCGCAAGGGCCCTGATCGAGGCGTCATCCAGGGCGGTGAACATCCGCAGCGGTAATGCAACATTGTCCTCGGCCGTCATCGAACTCCAGATCGCACCGCTTTGGAACACGACCCCGAAGCGGCGGCCGATTTCGGTGCGGGCTTCCTCGGTGGCGGCCCAGTAATCGACGTCGCCGACATGGATGGTGCCGGCACTGGGACGCAGCAGGCCGATCAGGGCTTTCATCAAGGTGCTCTTGCCGCAACCACTGCCGCCCATGATGGCAAAGATCGATTGCTCGGGAACGGTAAACGACACATCGTGCTGCACGATCTTGGCGCCATAGCCAAAGGTCAAGCCATCGACGCGCAGTTTGGGTTCGGTGCTTTTCGTTTCCAAGATGTCAAAAATCCAATGTGTTGGCGCAGATCGCGAAAACCGCGTCCAACGCGATCACCCCAACGATCCCAACCACCACCGCTGTCGTCGCCGCTCGGCCGACATCCGCGGCGCTGCGTCCGGCGTTCAGGCCGGAGCGACAGCCGGCGATTGCTATCAAAGTTCCGAAAGTAACGCTCTTTGCCAATCCAAACAGAACCTGACTGCCGCCGACCGATGCCCGGGTTTGTTCGATGAAGGCCTCGGGGGAAATGTTCAGCATGGAAACCGCCACGACGAAACCGCCGAAAATGCCGACCGCGCTGGCGTAAAGGTAAAGCAGCGGCATCATGCAGGTCAGGGCAACGACACGCGGCAGTATCAAATAGTCGTAGATCGGCACCCCGATCGCCCGCAATGCGTCGACTTCCTCGTTACCCTGCATGGTCGCGATATGCGCGGCATAGGCACCGCCGGTGCGCCCGGACATGACAATCGCCGTCATGATCGCCGCCATCTCCCGCACCATCGCGAGACCGACGAGATTGGCGATGTAGATATCCGCGCCGAATTTGCGCAACTGGACAGCACCCACGAAAGCCAGGATACCGCCGACCAGGACATTGACCACCGTCACGATCGGCAAAGCGCCGATCCCCGCGTCATACGTGCAGGCCAGCAGGTCCTCCCGCCGCATGCGGACCTTGCCACGCAACGCGGCCCCGCTGCGCAGAACCGTGTCCCCGACAAGCGTCATGACATCCAGCACGCCCGCCCAGAGCCCGATCAGCCATTCGGTGACCCGTTCGAACAGATTGAGGTGATCGGCCGGGGGTTCGCTCGCCGGCACGACATCCGCGGTCAAGGCCAGCAAGCGGCAGGCCGCCGGTGGCAGTCCGGCTTCGTCCAGCTTCGGACTGTCCCCCTGCAAGGCTTGCCGGAGCGCAACCACAAAGACGAGCAACGCACTGTCCCATCGCCCCAGACCGTCGGCATCAAAGCCGACGACCGAGATTTTTCCAGCCTCCGCGTTTGTGGCGTTCACTATTTCGCTGACGGCGCCGGGTTCGGCGCCGGACCCGAGGCGCGCGATCCAGTCACCTGTCAGGCAGATGGTCAACCGCGTGTCATCGATCCGTACGGTCCATCCACGCTCGGCAAGCGGTTCCGCTGTCATCGCCAATCCGAAAAAGCCTGCCGGCGAGAGCGATGGATGGTCATCGTGGGTGGTTCCAATGTCCTGGTATCCTGCCTTGGCGCGTCCGGCCGTTCAACCAGGGTCTGGACCGCCAGCGCAGACCGACGGGCGTGGGCAAAGGAGCCATCCAGACTGCCGAAAATACGCTTCGAAATCCGGACGGATCGGACGGTCCTGGGTCGCGGCGTTACCATTCGGCTGCGTCTACCCGGTTTGCCTGGCCGCGACACGCTCTGCCGAGCGCGAGAGGTCAGCGGGTCCAGAGTGAGCGGATTTCCATAACGCGATACCGAAAGATAGCGGTGTTTGAGGATACCGGTGTTCAAGGAGAAAGCACGCGCTCAGTGTCGCCACCAGCCTCGGAAACTACGCAGGGCCTGGCGGTATCGCCGACAGTCCCTGCCGGCATACGCCGCAAGATTGGCCGCTTGATCATCCGCGATCGGCACCAGGGATGCAGGAGCGGCTGAACTCATTATGGCCGAATGGGGCATGCTCCCCATCAGGTTCGGCCTGGCCCAGGGTTTCATCGCGCCGTTTTTCGACCGTGGGTGTGCGATTTTGGTGTTCGAAGCGAGTGGCAGTGGGGTGGTACAAGGATCCTGGGACAGGGGGGGGACACGGGGATCGGCCGAATGTTTGCTTTTTGTTCTAGGGCGGGTGCGGTATCGGTGGCAAGTGAAAAATGGATTCAGGCGGCAAGACAGGGGTTTTTTGGGTCGAAACCCTCGGATTTTCGTTGGTTTGCCTGGATTTTGGGCGGTGGTTAACAAAAACCACGAATGGTAAATTTCGCGCGAAACCGGCTGTTGGCGGTTTTCGCCAAAGCTCATATCCGAGTTTCGGATCGACCGATTAGTCTATGATAAAACGGAATTTATCGCGCTTCCTAAGATTCTACTTTAAGTTCGGGTTGCTTGGCCGTTCATTCCGATCAGGCGCGGATAAGGGGGGGTTTCGTTACGAACCAATGCGGGACTCGGGGGGTAGTGTTCCGGTTACATGCGATTAACCCTGTTGTTCATAATTGCCGTCGAATTGGGCGGTTGGCTGTCTTCCAGGCAGAACTGCAGGGCCAGCGTTGGACGGGCCAGCGTTGGACGGGCCAGAGCGTGATGGCTCCGGCCATCGGGAGAATCGCGCTACGACGATGGTGAGACGTTTACTCGATCGCACAAGTTTGGTGCGCACCCACGCCGATGTCGCCGGTTGTCAATTCGGCGCCCCCCGGCAACAATCAAACCCACAGATCGTTCAGGGTAATCAGGAGACCAAGGGATGCATCCGAGGGGCAAGGTTTGCGTGGTGACCGGCGCAGCGAGCGGTATCGGCGAGGCGGTCGCACGGGCCTATGTCGAGGCGGGCGCGCGGGGGGTGGTGATCGCCGACCTGAATGCGGACAAGCTCGCCAAGGTTGCCGCCGATATCGGCGCCCTCGGCGTTCCGACCGACGTTTCCAAAGAAGCCGACATCCAGGCCCTGATCGCCGCGGCGGAGGCCAAGTTCGGGCCGGTCGACGTCTATTATTCGAATGCCGGCATCTCCCGTCCGGGCATGGAAGACGCCTCGGACGCGGACTGGGACCTCAATTGGCGGGTTCACGTTCTCAGCCATGTGTTCGCGGCACGCGTCCTGGTTCCGGGCATGTTGGCCCGCGGCTCGGGCTATCTTCTGAACACCGCGTCAGCGGCGGGCTTGCTGACATCCATGAACTCGATGGCTTACGGTGTGACCAAGAGCGCGGCCGTCTCGCTCGCCGAACATCTTGCCATCCAGTACGGCGACCGCGGCATAGGCGTCTCGGTCTTGTGTCCGCAGTCTGTTTTGACCGGCATGACGAGCGGCAGGCCCGGCGCCGCGAGCGTCGACGGCGTCATGACGGCGGCGGAGGTCGCCCGCATCGTGTTGGACGCGATGGAGGCCGAACGGTTCATGATCCTCTCGCATCCGACCGTGCATGAATACGAGCAACGCAAGACGCGCGATCGCAACCGTTGGCTCACAGGCATGCGCCGCCTCCGCACCAAGATATATGGCGCGCCGCCGGCTGGTCCGGTGTAGCGACCACTTTGGGGCTGCCGGTCGTCGATCGCACAATTTTGGTTCGCACCCGGACGCCCTCTTGAAACCATCGTGCGGCGCAGCGATGATCCCAACATCAGATTGCCGGGGATGGTCGCCTGATGCCCCTGGACAACCGGCCCGGGTCGGCGGTACAGCCCTCGCTATTCCACAGCGTCCAGGGATATGACCCTGGATCAACACAGCCGCGGGTCACGACGAGAGACTGATGTCGATTTTCTTTTGGCTCGCTTCCCAGCCCTTCTGGTTCACAGCCTTGATCATGGTCGGCGGTGGTGTGTTCGTCGCCGTCGTCGGCACGATCGTCGTGAACAGCGTGTATCTCCCAGCGGAGTTGATCCAGAACAACCTCCTGGGTGGTTTCAAATTTGCGTTCCTTTCCTCCGTTTTCGCCGGGTATCTCGGCCTGCTCCTGTACGGCGTCTACCAGCAGTATGAGCAAACGAGGTCGTTCATCGATCTGGAAGTCACGCAGCTCACGCAGATCGACCGCCTCGCGGTGGCGCTGCCTCGATCCACCCGGGAAAATGTGCGGGATCGGCTGAAAGACTACGCGCGCACCGTCGTCGAGGTGGAATGGCCGCAACACCGCATTGGCCGTGGCAGCCCGGAAGCCGGGGTAGCACTCGACAATCTCATGTACACATTTCTGGCGATGCAGCCCGTGACTGACCGGGAACGATTCGTCATGGAGAATTCGATCAACTCCTTCCTCCCGATCCGGGAGAACCGTCAGCATCGAATACGACTGAGCGGAGGATCGCTGAACCCGATGCTGTGGGGCGTGGCACTCCTCGGCGCCGCGGCGTCACTCATTTTTCCATGGTTTTTCGGTGGCACAAGTATGGGAGCGCCGATCTTGATGTCGACCCTGCTTGCCGCCTTGACGATGTCCGTGTTGATGGTGGTCCTGAAACTCAGTTATCCGTTCGTGGGTGAATTCGGGATCCCTCCCACATCTTTCGAAGCGTTCCTTTGAACCAAGGACATGGTCCGCCATGACGGCATCGCCATTTCCAATCCGACGCCGTCTCCTGCTGATCCTGACGATCTGCCTGGTCGCGGCGTGCCCTGTCACATCGGCCTGGGCGCAGTTCCTTCTGCCCCGGCTTGAGGCGCGTGGCACCGAGTTCGAGTTGCTGGGGCTCGTCGAAGCCAACGGGATCACGATCTATCTCGACGATCTGAAAACCAACGCACCCATCGTGGGCGCGACCTTCGACATCGATACCGGCACGTCGGGACGAACCCTGACCGTGAAGGAGATGGAGCCTGGCCTATATTGGGCCGACGCCAAATGGCTGAGCCGCCCCGGCTCCCACGACCTCATCATCAGCGTCATCGCGGGCAATCGGTCGGACCTGCTGGGCGCGACATTGGTCAATCCCCCTGCCACACCCGTGATTTCAGGTCTGTGGGCCGAGTGGCAGAGGCGGTTCTGGACGGAGGGGACCGGGCGAGGCGGACTTCTGGTCGCGTTCGTCATCGGCTTGATCGCGACCCAATTGCTGCGAGTTCTCCTGAGACTCTGGCGCTGGGTACGTCGCCCCTCCCCTGCTGTCCGCGAAGCGAATGGTGCGTCGGGGCCAGCGACGACCACGACTGCGGTTTTGCTGATCGTGCTGGCTGGCGCGTCGGTCAGCCCAGCCTCGGCCATGCCATCCGGCCCTGGGCACAATCATGGTCCGGACGGTGTGACGACCGATGTGGCCGCGGACAACCAACCCGCCGACAGTCCGCGCCGCCTGGCCGATGGCTCCCTTTTCGTTCCCAAGGCGGCGCAGCGCGTGCTTGCGATCCGCACGATCTCTGTTGTCACGTCCGAAATCGCTAGAACCACGCGGGTTTTCGGCCGCATCATCGCCGACCCCACCGCCAGCGGGCGCATCCAGGCCGGGATTCAGGGCCGGATCGACGCGGGCGACGGCGGATTGTTCGTCGTCGGCCAGCACGTTACCCGCGGCCAGGTGGTCTGCACCGTCGTCCCGATCGTGAACCCGGTCGACAACGCCAATATCCAGCAGCAGGTCAGCCAGATCGACGCGGAACTCCACCTGCTGGCCGAAACCGCGGAACAGGCCGCCGCTGGCACGATCCCGCCACTGTCCCAGCGGGATCTGCAAACCATCAAGCTCGATCTCATGAGCCTGCAGCAGCGCAAGGACGGCATTTCGCTGGTCATGAACGACCGCGACACGTTACGCATTCCGCTGCGGTCTCCGTCAACCGGGATCATCGCGATCAGCAACGTCCTGGCCGGACAGATCGTGGAAGCCAAGGACATCCTGTTCGAGGTGATCGATCCCAATCGCATCTGGGTCGAAGCCGCCGCCTTCGACATGGACGTGGTGAACAACATCGCCGGCGCCAAAGCGGTCACGGATAACGGCAAAGCCTACACGCTCAGCTTTGTGGGCCGAGCACCGCGACTGAGGCAGCAGGCGATTCCGCTGAATTTCAGGATCGACAATCCGGATGCGGGGTTGATGGTCGGCAGCCCGGTGAACGTCTTCATCCAGGGACGTTCGACCCAGACAGCCGTGCTCGTGCCCCAGCAGGCGATCACGACCACCGCGTCAGGGCAGGCGATCGTATTCGAACATGTGTCGGCCGAACGCTTCGTCCCGGTTCTGATTCGCAGCGAGATCATCGACGGGTCCAACGCCGCCGTCCTGGCCGGTCTTGCCCCCGGCAAACGCATCGTCGTCGACGGCGCCGGGCTCCTCGGCCAGATCCGCTAGATGTTCAACACACTCATCCGGCTGAGCCTCGCGAACCGTCTGTTCGTGTTGCTGGCCGCGACGCTCCTTGTGGCGTTCGGGGCGTCGCTGGCCCAGAACCTGCCGGTTGACGTGTTCCCGGACCTCAACCGCCCCACGGTCACCTTGATCACCGAGGCCGAAGGTCTGGCGCCGGAGGAGGTCGAGCGGCTCGTCAACTTCCCGATCGAGACGACCATGAACGGCATGGCCGGGGTCGAGCGGGTTCGCTCCGTCTCCAGCATCGGCCTGTCGATTGTCTACGTGGAGTTCAGTTGGGGGACCGATATTTTCCGGAACCGCCAGCAGGTCGCCGAACGCCTGGTGCTGGTGCGGGAGCGCCTGCCCGCGAAGGCCGAACCGCAGATGGGGCCGCTGACATCCATCATGGGCGAGATCATGCTGATCGCGATGGTCGGAGAGGGGATCGATCCCTTCTACCTGCGCGAACTGGCCGATTGGACGCTTCGCCCGCGGCTGATGTCGATCCCCGGCGTCGCCCAGGTCATCCCAATCGGTGGCGAGGCTCGGCAATTCCGCATAACCCCGAGGCCCGATCTGATGGCCCTGCTGGACATCTCGGTGAACGAGATGGAGCGCGCGATCACGTCGTTCGGTATCCGCACCGGCGGCGGCTATGTGGATCAGAGCGGCAGCGAATTCCTGATCCGCAACGTCAACCAGTCCTCGAAACTGGAGGTGCTGCGCGATCTCGTGGTGACCTACCGGTTCGAGCAGCCCGTGCTGCTGCGGCAAATCGCGGATGTGTCCTTCAGCGCCAAGCACAAGCGTGGCGAGGCGGGCTACATGGGCAATCCGGCGATCATCCTGTCGGTGCAGAAGCAGCCGGGCGGCGACACGATCCAATTGACCGAGAAACTCGAAGCCACGCTGCGCGACATGTCCCGCACGATGCCGGCCGGCGTGAAGATCGACAACATCCTGTTCAAGCAGGCCAATTTCATCGAAACGGCCATCAACAACGTCCAGAGCGTCCTGGTCGAAGCCGCCGTCGTCGTTGCCATCGCGCTGTATCTGTTCCTGATGAACGTGCGGACGACCGCGATTTCATTGATCGCCATCCCGATTTCGGTGCTGACCACGGCGATCGTGTTTCACTACATGGGCATGTCGATCAACACCATGACATTGGGGGGATTGGCGATCGCCATCGGCATCCTGGTTGACGACGCCGTGGTCGATGTCGAGAACATCCTGCGTCGCCTGCGGGAGAATGCGCGCCTGGAACGGCCGCGTGCCGTGATCGGCGTGATCGCGGATGCCTCGGCCGAGGTGCGTTCCGGGATCGTCTACGCCACCATCATCATCGTTCTGGTGTTCGTGCCGCTCTTCGCGTTGTCCGGCATGGAAGGCCGTCTCTTCGTGCCGCTCGGCTTGGCCTACATCGTCGCGCTGCTGGCCAGCCTGCTGACGTCGATGACGGTCATTCCGGTCCTGTCGTACTACCTGCTGCCGAGCATGAAGGGGCTGGCAGATCATGAGTCGTGGCTGGTGCGGCTGCTTAAGCGGTGGAACCGGGCTTTGCTGGATTGGGCGCTGGCGCGCCAACGCCTGGTGTTCGGCGGCTCCATCGTGATGGTCCTCGGTGCTTTCGCCCTTCTGACCGACCTGCCGCGATCCTTTCTGCCGCCCTTCAACGAAGGGACGCTGACCATCGGGATGTATTTCAATCCGGGTATGTCCCTGACGGAGTCCAACCGGCTGGGCACGTTGGCCGAACGGCGCGTGATGAACGTGCCGGAAGTGACCGCCGTGGGCCGCCGGACGGGACGCGCCGAACTGGATGAACACGCCGAGGGTGTCCATGCCGCGGAAATCGATGTCGATTTGAAGCCGTCCGCCCGTTCCAGGGCGGAAATCGTTCAGCATATCCGCGACCAGCTTGCGATCCTTCCCGCATCGATCAATATCGGCCAACCCATCTCGCACCGGCTGGATCACATGCTGTCCGGTGTCCGGGCGCAGATCGCGCTGAAACTGTTCGGGGATGACCTGGACCTGCTGGTCGCGGAAGGGGAGAAGCTGCGCCGGCGGCTGGCATCGATTCCCGGACTGGTCGACTTGCAGCTTGAAAAGCAAACCCGGGTCCCGCAAATCCGCGTCAGCGTCGACCCTGAACGCGCTCGCCTTTACGGCACCACGCCGGCGGAAGTGGCCCTGGAACTGGAAACTTTGTCCAACGGCAAGGTCGTGTCGCAGGTGATTGAGGACGTCCGTCGCTACGACGTTCTGGTGCGCCTGGATGACAGCGACCGACGATTCCAGGGCCTGTCGAACATTTTGATCGAGACGCCCGCCGGCCGGGTCCCGTTGCGGAACATGGCAACGGTGGTCAGCACCGACGGCCCCAATCAGATCATGCGCGACAATGGCCGCCGACGGTTGGTGATCCTGGCCAATACCGACGGCAGCGACATGCGGCGGATCATCGCCGAGATGCGGGCAACCCTGGCCACGATCGAGTTGCCGCAGGGATTTTCGACCTCCATGGAGGGCACGTTCCAGGCCGAGGAAGCCGCCGGCCGGAAGATCATGGTGTTGTTCTGCGGGTCTCTCGCGCTGATCTATCTCGTGCTTTACACGCGGTATCGTTCCGGCTCGCTTTGCCTGATCATCATGGCGGGGGTTCCCCTGTCGCTGGTCGGGGGCGTTCTGGCGCTGGCCATTGCCGGACAACCGCTGTCGATCGCGAGCATGGTGGGGTTCGTGTCGCTGGCCGGGATCAGCACGCGCAATGGCATTCTGAAGATCAGCCACTACCTCAATCTGATCATCCGGGAGGACGCGCCGTTTTCCTGGGACACGATCATTCGCGGCAGCCTGGATCGTATGACGCCGGTGTTGATGACGGCGTCAGCGGCCGGCTTCGCGCTGCTGCCGCTGATCGTCGATGCTGGCGCGCCGGGGAAGGAGATCCTCTCGCCGGTTGCGCTGGTGATCTTCGGTGGTCTGATCAGTGCGACGTTGCTGGACGCTGTGGTGACGCCGCTGCTGTTCCTGAAGGTCGGACAACGGGCGCTGGATCATCTGGCCACGTTCCGCGGGCAGATGTCGGAACAGGAAAATTTTTGATCGTCCCAACCGGCCCCCTCACCGTCATTGCCGGGCTTGACCCACGGCTGTCCGGTTTAAATAACTTGTACTTTCCATATTTATGGATTCGACTCGAACCCATCGCAACACCGCGAATCGGGACAGGGTCGAATCACATGGAACCGCACAGGAATACAGTC
>CALQHT020000164.1 GCA_943330455.2 Nitrosovibrio sp. Nv4
ATTGAGCGGCCGCGGCGTGAATGCGGGGCGCCGGGGCGAGGACCCAGGTGGGGGGATATTCCTATGGCGGCAGGAGGGCGAATTTAAACCGGACAGCCGTGGGTCAAGCCCGGCAATGACGGTGAGCTGAGGCTGTCGGTTCATGGTTAGAGCGGTCGATGTTACTCCGCACAATGTCGAATCGCACCCTGTCGGTGTTCGGACTTTCGGCATGCAGGATGTAATGCCACCCGCGCGAACCATCGACCGAAAGCGTCCCCTCACCGTCGATGGCGAGTTCGCTCCGGCAACCCGCGCGTCAGCGGCAGGGGGCGGGTCGCCGGATCAAGTCCGGCAATGACGGTGACAGGAGTTGTGCAGGGGCCAATGGTCAGGGCTCTTGTCAGAAGCACGCCGGCGTCTGCGTGCGGAACCGTCACTTGCCGGTACGGTCGTGGGACATCACTTAACGGGCATGTGGAACCAACCCTACCTGGAAACCTGCTGCCGTTCGGCATTGCACCGGTTGTTCCTGACGGGTCCGGCGGGACGACCGGCCGCCTTGGAATGCGATGGTGCGGCGACGGCGCTGAAAGATGCCCCGTGCCTGGACCGTCTGGCGGGCATGGACCTGGTTCGGTCGGCCCCGGACGGTCGGTTTCACCTCTCGGCCGCCGGCCGCGATCTGCACGGCATCCTGCTGGCCCGCCGGGGTGGCCGACCCTGACGCATCAGGCCAAAGGCGCGGTCAGCACGGTCTCGATATCCGACAGGGTCACGCAGATGATCCGCGCGCCATCGGCGGCTGTGACCATGATCATGTCGCCCACGGCCAGCATGTCGGACGCATCGGCAAAGAAATCCGGCTTGACGACGATCTCCAACCGCTCCTTGCCGGCCTTGTAGTGCCAAAGCGTGAAACCGTTCGCATAGGCGAGGACCGACAGATTGCGGATGGCGAAAACCATGGGAAAATACCTTTCGGGCAAAAAGAAAGGCCGCTGCCCCGGGTGGGGAAGCGGCCTTTGAAGAGAGGGGGGGTAAACTGCGAGGACGCAGCTATCCCGTTGACAAGAGCGTTCTAATGGTGAGTTGGAAACAGTGTCAACGATTTTTTTCCTAAAATATGCTAAACAACGATGCCCTTGACCCGCAGCGGCCATTCCAGCCGGTCCAACGCCTCCCGCCACAACCGCCAATCGTTACGCTCCACCGCATAGGCGGGGTTCGGCACCGACTGGCGTTCGCCCCAGATCCGCAGGATGCGGGCGTGCACCAGATCGATCCGCCGCTGCCGGTAAAGCCCGTCCAGGCATTTCACCACGTCGTCCGGCTCACAGGGACGCACCACACCGCCTTTATTGGCTGTATATCTGGCACCATCGCGACGCGCGGTCAGCGCCGCCATGGTCCAGAGCCACGCTTCCTCGGCGCTGCGGAAGGCCTGGACCCGAGGTCCGGTCACGCTCTGTGGGGCGGCGGTGGGCTGGATACGGCAGGCTGCTTGCGACATGGGGGCTCTCCGAAAGGCGATGATGTATGCGACTGAGAGAACTAAACCATAGGTTGCATATCATGGCAATCCATAAAGGTGATTTTTCCTATTCCAATTGGTCTTGATTCCTAGGACACTGCGGTCGCACCGATTCGCCATTCCGATTCGCACCCGCTCCTTCGGCGGGCACGCCTCGCCGCGCCGGATCGGACGCGTCACATGTTTGGAATTTGGCTGATGGGACTGCCGGCATGAAGCATGAGGATGTCTGGCGCGCGCTCGACACGCTCGCCGCGGAAAATGGGCTCTCGGTTTCGGGCCTGGCAAAGCGCGCCGGCCTCGATCCCACCACGTTCAATCCCTCCAAGCGGCGGATGCCGGACGGGCGCGCCCGCTGGCCCAGCACGGAAAGCGTCGCCAAGGTGCTGGATGCGACCGGTGCGAGCCTGGAGGCGTTTACCTCGCTGGTCTCCGGCGCGCGTGCGCTGGCCAGCGGCGGCAATGCGGCCCGCAATATCGTGCGGCGGGTGCCGCTGATCGGCTTCGCGCAGGCCGGCGGCGAAGGCTTCTTCGACGATGGCGGTTATCCGGTCGGCGGCGGCTGGGATGAGGTCAGCCTGCCGGAAATCGGCGATCCCAACGCCTATGCCCTGGAAATCAGCGGCGATTCCATGGAACCGGTGTTCCGTGACGGCGACCAGGTGGTGGTCTCGCCCGCGGCCCCGATCCGCCGTGGCGATCGCGTCGTGGTGCGCACCGTCGGCGGCGAAGTCATGGCCAAGGAACTGACCCGCCGGTCCGCTCGCCGGGTGGAGTTGAAAAGCCTGAACCCGGAACACCCGGACTATCGCTTCGACCTGAATGAGGTCGCCTGGATCCACCGGATCATCTGGGCCAGCCAGTAACCGACGGACCGTGTCGAGAATCTCTTTGACGGATGCCATAATTCGGGGTCCATGATGGGAGACCACCGGCGGGGGACCGTGTCGATGAAACGGATCGTCTGGCTTTCGTTCGCAGTGCTGTTGACCTTGATCCTGCGCGTTCCGGAAGCACGCGCGATTAAGGACGTGGATGTCGCGCTGGTTCTCGTGACGGACGTGTCGCGCAGCATCGATGACACCGAGTTCAAGCTGGAGAAGGAAGGCTATGCCGCCGCCTTCACCGATCCGCGCGTCATCGCCGCCATCCAGGGTGGTCCCAACGGCGCCATCGCGGTGGCCTATGTCGAGTTCGCCAGCGCCTTCGAGGTCATGAACGTCCTGGATTGGACGGAAATCCGCGATCTGGCATCCGCCCAGGCCTTTGTGGATCGCCTGTCGGCGGCGCCACGGTCCTTCTGGGGCCGCACGGCGATCGGGTCGGGCATCGATCGCGGGGTCCAGCTGCTGGCCGAAAGCGGTTTCAACACCCTGCGCCGGGTGATCGACGTCTGCGGGGACGGTACCAGCAACGCCGGGCGCGATGTGGCGGCGGCGCGCGATGACGCTGTGCGGGCCGGGATCACCGTGAACGGACTGGCCATCATCAACGAGAATCCGGCGGTCTGGGCCACCGCCCATGTGCAGCCACCGGGCGGCCTGGTGAACTATTACCGGGAACATGTCACCGGCGGGCCGGGCAGTTTCGTCCTGGAGGTCCGGGAGTTTGCGAAATTCGGAGAGGCCATGACCCGCAAACTGGTCCTGGAAATCGCCGGCACGATGCCTTCGACACGTTTCGCCGACCGCCAGTAACCGACGACCCGTCGGTCGCCGGCACCAATCGGGAAAGGACCGCGCATGGGCCTGCTGATCGACGGCGTCTGGCAGAACCGCCCGCCTTTGACGGATGCGGAAGGACGTTTCCAACGCAAGGAAACCGCGTTCCGCAATTGGGTCACGCCGGATGGAAAGCCCGGGCCCACAGGCCATGATGGGTTCGCCGCGGCGCGCGGGCGGTATCATCTCTACCTGTCGCTCGCCTGCCCATGGGCACACCGGGTTCTCATGATGCGGACCCTGAAGGGGTTGGAGGATTTTATCGGGGTTTCGATCACCCATTGGCTGATGGGCGAACACGGCTGGACCTTCGCCCCGGGGGAGGGCGTGATCGACGATCCCTTGTTCAGCAGCCGCTTTCTGCACGAAATCTACACCCGTGCCGACGCGAACTACACCGGACGGGTGAGCGTGCCGGTGCTGTGGGATCAGCACACCCAGACGATCGTCAACAACGAATCATCGGAAATCATCCGTATGCTCGGGCGGGCCTTCGACGGGATCGGGGCGAAACCCGGCGATTACTATCCAACGGAGCGACGGGCCGAGATCGACGAAGTCAACGCCCGCATCTATGAAACGGTGAACAACGGCGTCTACAAGGCCGGCTTCGCAACGTCTCAGTCGGCCTATGAGGACGCGATCGGCCCGCTGTTCGAGACTCTCGATTGGCTGGAGACGCACCTGGCCCAATCGCGCTTCCTGTGTGGCGACAGCCTGACCGAGGCCGATATCAGGCTGTTCACGACCTTGATCCGCTTCGACGGCGTCTATCACGGTCATTTCAAATGCAACGTCCGGCGCATCGTGGATTACCCGATTCTGTGGGCCTACACGCGCGACATCTACCAGATCCCCGGGATCGCCGAGACGGTGAACCTGCGGCATATCAAGGGGCATTATTACGGCAGCCACCGCCACATCAACCCGACCGGGATCGTGCCCGTTGGCCCGACGATCGATTTCAACGCGCCGGTCGACCGCGGGCGCGGAGTCGACAAGTTGATCGTGTTCTGACCCGTGCCCCCCCAAAACAACCACCGATGCTCGCCCCCCCTTGCTGTTGAAGCTCGGGTTGCCGGATCTAGTGCGGCAATGACGGAGCGCGGGGGCATTGTTTCAGCGGGTTGATATTATACCCCCTGTGACGGGCGGTCCCGTGCCACCAGCACCCAGCCCAGAAACACCATCAACCCGCCGACACTGACCGCGTTCAATGTAAACAGCGACTGGTACTCCGCCTCGGTGAACACGACCGGCGGAGCGGGCATGACGCCACGCATCGCAAGCCACACGACCAGCGGCAATGACGCGACACCCAGCATCACGAAGCGTTCCCGCCAGCGGAACAACATCGCCGCCAGCATCGCGCAAGGGATCAGGAACAGGGCAACACCGGACCGCTCCCCCAGCAGGAAAAGACACAGCACCGTGTTGGCGATCCCGAAGACCGGCAAGGCCGCCCGTCCCAGCAACGACCATCGACGCGCCAGAGCCGGGACCGAGAAGAACGCGATGCCGGACAGCACGGGCGGCAATCCGACCCAGGCATTCTCACCCAGAATACCCAGCAAATACAGTGGATAGAACGGCTGATTCCAGGCCAGGACCATGGCCACGAAATTCGCCGCCGCGACATGGCTGTCGTTACTGTTCACATAGGCAGCAAGCCAGCGAGGCATCCCCTCCTATCCCGCCAGCGGACGCAGCCGATAATGGCTGACGCCCCATTCCTGGCCTTGACTGTGTCCGAACAGACCCGCGGTGGCCAGGAAGAACAGCCGCCAGCGCCGCCGCCACAGAGACGCGTCCTTGCCATAGGCCGTCCACAGCACCGCATCGACCGCATCGCGCTGCCGGTCGAAATTGGCCAACCAGTCATGCGCGGTGCGCGCGTAGTGCGACCCGCTCCAACGCCAATCCCTTTCCACCTCGAAGCCATCCGCGCAATACTTGATCAACCCATGGCTTGGCATGATCCCACCGGTGAAGAAATGTTGTGCGATCCAGTCTTCCTTGTCCTTTGTGTCGAACAGATAGGGCGCCGACCGGTGACTGAAGACATGCAAGAAGAGGCGCCCGTCGGGGCGTAACCAGCCATGCACGCGCCGCAGCAGGGCCTGCCAGTTGGTCATATGCTCGAACATTTCAACGGAAACGATCCGATCGAACGACGCATCGGTCGCGAAATCATTCATATCCGCCGTTACGACAAGCAGGTTGGACAGGCCGCGATCTCGCGCCGCCGCCTCGATAAAGGCGCGCTGGGAATGCGAATTCGACACCGCGGTGATCCGCGAAGCCGGGAACGCCGCCGCCATCCAGAGGCTCAGCGAACCCCAGCCACAGCCGAGCTCCAGGATGTCTTGGCCATCGGCCAGGCCGGCATGCTCCACCGTTTCGGCCAAAGCGCGATCTTCGGCCTCGGCCAGGGTGTTGACCCCGTCGGGATACAGACAGCAGGAGTATTTCCGGCGCGGCCCCAATACCAGACCGAAGAATTCGGCGGGCACTTCGTAGTGTTGGGCGTTGGCGGCATCCGGGCGGACGGCGATCGGATGCCGCGCCATCAGGGCGGCAAATTCGGCCTCATCGGTGCCGTCATCGCGCGACAGGCGCCGACGGGTCCGATCGACCAGAAACGAGATGCCGGCCGCGGTCACCACATCGGGGAAGGCAACGCGCTCGATCACATGGGTGGCGGAAGCGATCAGACTCATCGCGGTCATCCTTTCGGTGGCAGGAGAAAAAACGCGCCGACCCGGGCCTGATAGGCGCGATAGGCGTCACCGCGGGATAGCAGCATCTGCCGCTCCAGCAACGGGACTCCGGAAACATACACCAACAACCAATACATGAAGGCCGGACCGGTCAAAGCGAGCCAGCCCCAGGCCCAACCGCCCAGGTCGATGGCCAGCAATGGATAGGCAAACCAGCCGAACCATTCGAAGAAATAGTTGGGATGGCGAGACCATCCCCACAGGCCGATGTCGCAAACGCCGCCCTTGTTGGCGGGGTCCGATTTGAAGCGGCGCAACTGCGCGTCCGCCACGCCCTCTCCGACGATCGCGATCGCCAGGACAGCAACCGCCGCCAGGTCGGAAACACGCGGGAAAACCGCCGGGTTGTGCGCGGCCAGCAGCATCGACAGCGCCAACAGCGCCGCCGCGACCGCTTGGATCTGCAGAAACCAGAACAACCGGCGCTGAAACCCGCTGCCCCATTCGGTGCGCAGGGCGGCATAGCGCGCATCTTCCGGGCCATGCACCGAACGCATCGCGATATGGATGCCGAGGCGGAGCGACCAGACCGCGATCAGCAGGGCGACGACGACCTGACGGGTGGAAGCCGAAGTCGGATCGGGCAACAGCGCGGCCGCGACCCCACCGACTCCCAGACCGAACGACCAAACCGAGTCCACCCATCCGGCATTGCCGGTCACACGCTGCAACCCCCAGGCGCCCGCCATGATCAGGCAGAGCAGGATTGCAACGAACAGGAACACCATCGCCATCATGTCGGCACCATATTGTATCGGAGGCACATCAACCCCCTTGGCCCGGAACCGCCGACGGCGCCACCGTGTTCGTCCGACGCATGTCGTCGACCGTCATTGTCTCCCGCGTCAACGAACGTGACGGAGCATTCCAGGCCCTGGGCATCACGCCACTGGAAGCATCGTCGTGACCATCATGCACCCACGCTGGAGCCGCCTGTCGGTCGGGGAGATCGCCCAAGGCGCGCACCGCGCTCTGGGAAACCGAACCGCTATTGGACCGCACGAATGCCGCGACCTCCTCCAGCACCGGCGCCACCCACCGCAAGCCGCGCGCAAATGCGCCGATCAGGGCGGCGTGCCCGAGATTGGGATACAGATGCGCCTCGACCTGCCCGCCCTGCCCTTTGATCCGGTCCGCCAGGCGCGTCGTGTTGCGTGGCAATACCACCGTGTCATCCATCCCGGAGGCCAGAAACATCGGCGGCGCATCGCCACGCGCAAAGGTGATCGGTTGGGACAGCCGCAAATCGCCCGCGGGGGCGAAAATCGTTTCCAGCACCGGATCGCGCAACGGCAGAAAATCATACGGACCCGCCAGGCCGATCATGCCCGCGATGTCACGGTCCGGGTCCAATCCGACCCGGCCCAGCCATTGCCGATCCAGAGTCAGCATGGCGGCGATATGCGCGCCGGCGGAATGGCCCATCACGAACAGCCGCTTCGGATCGCCGCCGTAGCGAGCGATATTGCGCTTTGTCCAGGCAACCGCCTCGGCCGCATCGAACAGAAACCCCGGAAACCGGACATCGGGATAGACCCGATAATCCGGCACCACCGTCACGAAGCCCAGACGAGCGAGTGCGGCGGCCACGAACCGATACGATTCTTTCCGACCGTCCCGCCAGCCTCCGCCGTACAGGAACACCACCACCGGCGCATTCGTCTGCTCGGGCGCGTAGATATCGAGCCCATGGCGCGGATCGGGCAGTTTCCCGGGCCGATACGCCACATCCGACGTCACGCGAAACCCCTCGGTCGGTGCCAACGCGTTCAGCACATCGACCGGGGAGCAGGCGGACAGCAATCCCAGCAACATGACACTCAGACGACGGACCATGATACGGTTACAGTCCGATCATGCGTTGCAAAAGGCCGAAGGCGCCGCCCAGGCGGAAACCCTCGCTCGCAATGACGCAGACGCAGGGCTCGTCGCTGTCAATGCTCGGCGGGTCGTCGTGATCGCCCTCTGGTTCCGCGAGGTCGCCGGCGCCGTAACGTCCGTTGGCGTCAACGAACGATCCGCGCAGCACGCAGGTCAGTTCCAGACCGGTATGCGCATGCCGCGGAAACCGACGTCCCGGTTGCGCCACCAGCAAACCGCCCCAGGCCCGCCCGCTGGTCCTTAACGGGCGCCAGCGCAACCCCGGCGCCACCAGCCACGACCGCCCGAAACTGCAATATTTCAGCGGTCCGGGCAGCTTGGCTTCTCGCACCGGTGTCATCACCGGAGGCTCCGGCATGTCGCCACGCGCCAGAACCTGGACCAGGGCGTCGTCGGCCATCGCGACCGGCGCCAGGTCTTCCAGCATCGAGCCGCCAACTGCTTCGGCCAGGGCGACCGCATCCCGGCAGGCGGGACAGAAGGACAGGTGGGTGGCGGTCACCAGACCAAGCGCCTCCGGCAGCGTACCAGCGGCGTAAGAGGTCAAGGTCGCATCGCTGGGATGATGGTTGATCAACAAAGGTCCTCCAGCGCCGAACGCAGCCTGCTCATCGCAAGGCGCAGGCGCGACTTCACGGTGCCCAGCGGAATGCCGAGGTCCCGTTCGATTTCGGAATGCGGCTTGTCCTGAAAGAACGCGAGCCGCACGACATCCGCCTGCTCCGCGGACAATGTGCCCATGGCCTGGCGCACCCGGTCCTCGCGTTCCATCGCCGACAGCAGCCGGTCGGCCTGGGGCGGTTCTTCGGGTTCGTCCGCCGGGTCCGGCATCAACTCCTCCGGGTGGCGTTCCCGCCGGATCCGGTCGATGCGCAGGTTTCGCGCGATGGTGAAGATCCAGGTGGACGGACCGGCCCTGGCGCCGTCGAACAGCGACGCTTTCCGCCACACCATCAGCATGGTTTCCTGCGCCAGTTCCTCGGCGGCACCCGCGGCGGCACCGGAGCGCATCAGCCACGCCTTCACCCTCGGGGCGTAATGGCGGAACAGTTCGGCGAATGCCTGCCGGTCGGCATGGGAGGCGACCGCCTGGATCAGGGCCGCGTGGCCGACATCCGGTGACATCCGCGGGGCGCCCGTCATCGGACCGGCAACCCAGCGGTTGCGACGGAGCGTGCCTGTCCACCGCGCCTCTTGATACGTGTGGGGTGGGGGCCGCCGGAGATTGATGCCAAATTCATTCACACCCCTGCTACGGACCGAACGGCCCAGTGGATCACATGACACCGGTCGAAACCGATCGACCGGGCGGGAACGATGACGGACGGGGACGGTGACAACGGGGACGATGATGGGCGGGATCATGCCAAACAGCCCGCACCGTGGCGATGGAGCGGGATCGGCCAACGCACCGGCCTTTCACCCATACGCCGACACCGCGACCTTCGGCTCCGATCCAGGAGAACAGACACAGGAGAACCGCCCCGGGAAACACCCCTCGGCACCCCCCTGACAATTCCGGCACGAATATGCCCGCCCAATGTGATCCGACCGGCGCCCACGCCCGTATCACCTCAACAACCGCGCTATCCTTTCGCCCGACACCGGGCGAAACGCGAACGGCATAGGGACCGCATGACGGATCGGGACGCAAGCGACGCCTTGGATATCGCGGTCATCGGCACCGGCATCGCCGGCCTGTCCGCGGCCTGGCTGCTCAGCCAGCGCCACCGGGTGACTGTCTATGAAGCCAATGCCCGCGCCGGTGGGCACAGCCACACCGTCGATGTCGCCATCGGGGCCTCGCCCGATCGGGACGGCACCATCCCGGTCGATATCGGCTTCATCGTCTATAACGAGGAAACCTATCCGAACCTGACCGCCCTGTTCCGCCACCTGGATGTCCCCACCCGGCCATCGGACATGAGCTTCGGGGTCTCACTGGATGACGGCGCGCTGGAATATGCCGGCACCGACCTGGCCGGGCTGTTTGCCCAACCGGGCAATCTCGCGCGCCCGCGTTTCTGGTCGATGCTGTCGGACTTGCGTCGCTTCTACCGCGAAGCCCCGGCCCAGATGGCATTGGCCGGCCCGGATATCGGCATCGGCGACTTTCTGGACCGGCACGGCTACGGGGTGGCATTCCAGCAGGATCATATTCTGCCCATGGCGGCGGCGATCTGGTCGGCCTCCCCCATGCGCCTGAGGGACTATCCCGCCGCCGGGTTCGTCCGCTTCTTCGAGAATCACGGATTGCTGCGGTTCACCGGCCGACCGCAATGGCGCACCGTGGTGGGCGGCAGCCGCACCTATGTCGAACGCCTGACGGCATCCTTCGCGGGCGGATTGCGCCTTGCCTGTTCGGCGCGCTCCGTGCGGCGGCTGGCGGATGGGGTTCCGGGGGGCGTGATCGTCGGTGACAGCGACGGGGCGCACCGCCGCTTCGATCACGTGGTCATCGCCACCCATGCCAACCAGGCGCTGGATCTGCTGAACGACCCGTCGGGCGCCGAACATGCCCTGCTGGGCGCGTTCCACTACACCGCCAACACCGTCATCCTGCATAACGACCCTGGCTTCATGCCGAAGCGCAAACGCGCCTGGTCCAGTTGGAACTATCTCGGCCGACGCGACGAACCCGAAGCGCTGAGCGTGACCTATTGGATGAACCGGCTGCAGGGCATTCCCGATCGCACCCCGCTTTTTGTCACCCTCAATCCGCAGCAGGACGCCGCACCCGGCAGCGTCTTCCACCGCCAGGACTGCGCTCATCCGCAGTTCGATCCGGCGGCGATGCGGGCGCAACGCTCCCTGTGGTCGTTACAGGGACGGCGCAACACCTGGTATTGCGGCGCGTATTTCGGCGCCGGTTTCCACGAGGACGGATTGCAGGCCGGCCTCGCCGTGGCGGAGCAACTGGGCGGGGTCCGCCGCCCCTGGTCGGTACCGGACGAAAGCGGCCGGATCCATGTCTCGGCCACGCCGGCCCGACATCTGGTGGCGGCATGAAATCCGCACTCTACATGGGCACGGTGGTCCACCACCGATTCCGTCCCCGGCAGCACCGTTTGCGCTACCGCCTGTGCTGGATGCTGTTCGACCTCGATGAGCTGGACTCGCTGCCGACCCGCCTGCTGTCGCACAACCGGGCCAATCTGGTCAGCTTCCGCGACCGCGACCATCTGGACGGCTCCGACACGCCGCCCCGCACGCAAATCGAGGCGCATCTGCGGTCGGCCGGACTGACGCCGGATGGCGGGCCCATACGTGTGCTGTGCATCCCGCGGGTGCTGGGCCATGTGTTCAACCCGATCAGCGTCTGGTTCTGCCACCGACGCGACGAATCGTTGGCGGCGATCCTCTACGAAGTGAACAACACATTTGGCCAGCGGCACTGCTACCTGATCCCGGTCGATCGCCCAACCGTTGAAGACGCAGCGATCGACGGCGAGCGCAATCCAGTCATCCGCCAACGCTGCGAGAAGCAATTCTATGTCTCGCCGTTCATGGACATGGATATGATCTATGATTTCCGTGTCGTTCCGCCCGATTCCATCACGTCGGTCGTGGTGGATGGATCGGATGCCGACGGCAGGCTGATCACGGCGTCGTTCACCGGGCAACGCCGGGAACTGACCGATGCAAGCCTGCTGGGCGTCGTGCTCCGGTTCGCGATGTTGACGGCAAAGGTCGTTGCGGCCATTCATTGGGAAGCGGTCCGGCTGTGGTTGAAGGGCGTTCGCCTGCAGCCGCGCCCGGCCCCACCCGACCGACCTGTCACCATCGTTCCGCTAAGCAAGAGCTGACCCATGGCTGAACTTTCGTTCGATACCGCGACGGCCTCCGCCGATCATGTTGCCGATGCCAGTTGGCTTGCCCGCCGCCTCGCCCGCGCTCTGCTATCGCGCATCGCGATCGGTCGGCTGACCATCGTAACGCCCTCCGGCACCCGGCTGTCCCATCGCATGACCAACCCCGGCCCGGACGCCGTGCTCGTCTTGCATCGCTGGCGAACCCTGCGGCGGCTGTTGATCCAGGGTGATGTCAGTTGCGCCGAAGCCTACATGGACGGCGATTGGAGCAGCCCCGATCTGCCGGCCCTGGTCGAGCTGGCGGGGCGCAACGCAACAACGCTCTATCAGGCGATCGACGGCCATTGGTGGTCGCGCCTGATGAACCGGTCGCGCCACCGGCTGCGTGCCAATACAAAGCGTGGCAGCCGGCGCAACATCGTCCACCACTACGACCTGGGCAACGATTTCTACACCGCCTGGCTGGATCGCGGCATGAGCTACTCGTCCGCGCTTTACGCGACCGGTCACGAAACCCTGGAGGACGCGCAAACCGCAAAACAGGACCGCGCCATCGCGCTGATGGCGTTGCAAGGCGGGGAGCATGTGCTGGAAATCGGCTGCGGCTGGGGCGGCCTGGCGGAACGCATGATCCAGGTCGGCAAGTGTCAGGTCACCGGGCTTACCCTGTCTCCGGCGCAACTGGACCATGCCACCAATCGGCTGGCCCGGGCTGGTCTGGCGGATCGGGCCAATCTGGTGCTGCGGGATTATCGCGACGAACCGGGACGCTTCGACCGGATCGTCTCGATCGAGATGCTGGAAGCGGTCGGGGAAACCTACTGGCCGGCCTATTTCACCGCCCTGCACGATCGTCTGCAACCGGGCGGGATGGCCGTGATCCAGGCGATCACCATCGCCGAGGATCGGTTCGATGATTATCGCCGCTGCACCGATTTCATCCAGCGCTACATCTTCCCGGGCGGCATGCTGCCAACCCGGACCGAGCTTCGACGCCAGACCGAACGCGCCGGACTGGTTCTGCAATCCGCCGAAACCTTCGCCGACAGCTACGTGCGGACCCTGGCCGAATGGCGCACCCGGTTCCTCGCGGCCTGGCCGGAGATCGAGCGTCAGGGCTTCGACACACGGTTCCGACGCATGTGGGACTATTACCTCGCCTATTGCGAGGGCGGGTTCCGGGCCGGCACGATCGATGTCGGGCTGTATGTGCTGGCCCGCCCACCGCTGGTGCATCCGCCGCTGGTGCATCCGCCGCTTGTTCATCCGACGCTGGCTAACGCGTCATGATCGGGCGGCGGGCGCTGCTGGCCGGCGCCGCGGCACTGCTGGTCAGTCCCGCGGCCGGCGCGCTGCCGGTCCCGACCGGTAACCGCCTGGACTTCCGCATCCTGCGCAAAGGCAGCCAAATCGGCACCCATACTTTGCGCTTTGCTAACGCCGGCGACGATCTGACCGTCGAAGTGGCCGCCGATATCGTCATCGGGTTGGGTCCGATCGCCTTCTTCCGCTATCGCCATCGCGCCACCGAACGCTGGCGGAACGGCGTGGTCGTGTCCGTGGACGCCGAGACCGACGACGACGGCACCAAGGAGCGCATGACAGCGCGCCGGGAGGGCATGTCGCTGGTGGTCGAGGGCACCAAGGCCCCGCGCTACGTGGCACCTTCAACCGCATCGCCGGCCACGCATTGGAACCGGCGCATGTTGGATGGCCCCCTGATCAACACGCAGAACGGCCTACTCATGCGCCCGACGATCAAAATGCTGGGCCCCGGACAAGTGCCGACCGCCGACGGCGGCAGCCTGCACGCCGATCACGTGACCTTGCGCGGCGATGCCGATCTGGACACTTGGTACGACGCCACGCCGGCCTGGGTCGGCTTGCGTTTCACCGCCAAGGACGGGTCCGTGGTGGAGTATCGCCGGGGTTGATGCAGCCGCTTGCGTCAACAACAGGTTTCCGCCGGTTCGGCGTGGATCGTCGCAAAGTTTGTAACTGCCCAGGTTCCCCTGGCTCGGTGAGTTCGCCGGGCCACGCCGCGAGCAGGCGATTTTGATGTAGCGGCGGCGCAATCTCCGATTGACAGAGGGGTAGGTTCCAGATTCGAAGGGGTCGGTGGAACACGCCGCCATTAGCCA
>CALQHT020000165.1 GCA_943330455.2 Nitrosovibrio sp. Nv4
CGTGAAGGACAATTACTTCACCAAGGGCGTGCGCACCTGCGCCGCGTCCCGCCTGCTGCTGGACCACGTGCCAGACTTCAACGCCACCGCGATCGATCGGCTGACCACCGCCGGCGCCATCCTGCTGGGCAAGCTGAACACCTGGGAGTTCGGGACCGGCACCGGTGGCGTGCATTTCGATCTGCCGTTCGAACCCGCGCGCAATCCGTGGAACCTCGATCACTTCACCGGTGGGTCGTCCACGGGAGCCGGCGCGTCCGTCGCCGCCCGCACCGCCATGTTCGCTCTCGGCTCCGACACCGGCGGATCGGTGCGCCTGCCCGCCGCGGCCTGCGGGTTGCAGGGGATCAAACCGTCCTTCGGGCTGGTCAGCCGTTACGGCATCCTGCCGAATTGCTGGTCGCTGGATGCCGCCGGTCCCTTGTGCTGGACGGCCGAGGACTGCGCCCTGGTGCTGGACGCCATCGCCGGACACGATCCGGCCGATCCGACCTGCGTCGATCGACCCACGGTCCCCTATGCGCGCGGCATCTCGGGCGGTGTTCAAGGCGCCGTGATCGGGGTCGTGCGCGACATATCCATCAATGGCGTCAGCGCGGATGAGGAAGTCGCGGCCGGCGTTGCCCATGTCGCCTCGACCCTGGAGGCACTGGGAGCGCGGATCGTCGAGATCGCCCTGCCCTCCCCGCTTTCGGCCTATCGGCGCGTCACCTCGCTGATCAACTGGACGGAATCCTTGTCGATCCACGAACGGGACTTCGTCGAGCGCGGCGACCAGATGGGCCAGGCGTTGCGAGACAAGATGATGTCCGGCTTCACGGTGCGCGCCGTCGATTACGTGGCCGCCCTGCGCCTGCGCCGGGAACTGGCCGAAACGATGGACCGGCTGCTGCAAACCGTCGACGCCCTGCTGTTGCCCTGCGCGTTCCACACCGCGCCGCCCTTTGCCGACCCCGCCGCCGTGGCCGCGTTTACCGGCCACACTGCCACCTCCATCTTCAACGCCACCGGCCATCCGGCCATGAGCCTGTGTTCCGGCTTCGATGCCGCCGGCCTGCCGCTGAGCGCGCAACTCGCCGGCAACTGGTTCGACGAAGCCACCCTGCTGCGGATCGCCCATGCCTATGAACACGCAACCCCGTGGCGATCCGCCCGTCCCACGATCTCTGCCCAGGGAGTGACGACATGAGCAAGCTGACATGGACTGTCGCCGACATTGCCACCTTTGCCGCCGCCAATGACGTCATGTGGCTGTCTCCGTCGCATCTCGACCGGTTCGTCGAACGCGCGAACGAGGCCGCCGCCGCCGGTCGCGCCGTGCCGCGCATGACATCGCGCTTCGTGGAACCGGCGCATGTCTTCCAGGCGCGACCGACCCGCGCATCCTGATCCCATCGACCGTTTCGGAGCCAGCCGCATGAGCACGCAAGCGTCCCAACGCAAGATGAGTCTGGGTGCTTTTGTCCACGAGACAGGGCAGCACGTCGCGGCCTGGCGACATCCCGACGCTTTTGCTGAATCCGGCACCGTCTTTTCTCAGGCCATGCAGGTCGCGCAGACCGCCGAACGCGGCAAGTTCGATCTGCTGTTCCTGGCCGATAGCGCCGCGGTCTCGGTCTTTGGCAACCCAGGCTCTCGCGGCCGCATGGGCAAGACTGTCAAGTTCGAGCCGATGACGGTCCTGTCGGCGCTGGCCGCCGTGACGTCGCGGCTGGGGCTCGTTGCCACGGCGACATCAACCTACAATGCGCCCTACACATTGGCGCGGCAGTTTGCCTCCCTGGACCAGATCAGCGCCGGACGCGCCGGCTGGAACCTGGTCACATCCAACAACGAGGCCGAAGCGTTCAATCATGGCCGCGACGAGCACTACGCGCATGCCGAACGCTATGATCGCGCGCTGGAATTTGCGGAGGTCGTGACCGGTCTCTGGGACAGTTGGGATGACGACGCGTTCATCCGCGACAAGGACTCCGGCGTCTACTACGATCCCGCGAAGATGCATGTGCTGAACCACCGCGGGAAATATTTCCAGGTGCGCGGTCCGCTGAATGTCGCCTGCTCCCCGCAGGGCCGACCCGTGCTGGTGCAGGCCGGCGCGTCCGACACCGGGCGCGATCTGGCGGCACATCTGGCCGAAGTCGTATTCACCGCACAGACCACCTTCGAGCAGGCCCGGACATTCTATACGGATGTCATGGCGCGCCTGCCGCGTTACGGCCGCACGCAGGATGAAGTCCGGGTGATGCCGGGCATCTACCCCGTCGTGGGCCGGACCGAGTCCGAAGCGAAGGAAAAATTCGAGTATCTGCAATCCCTGATCCATCCCAGCGTCGGCCTGTCAGTGCTGGAACACACGATCGGCGTCGGCGGTTTGGACAGATATCCGCTGCACGGCCCGGTCCCGGACATGGGCGACACCAACGGCCCGCTGTCCCGCCAGCGCCTGCTGCTGGAAGCCGCCCGCCGCGACAATCTGACCCTGTGGGAGTTGTGCCTGCTGAACGCCGGCCCGCGCGGGCATCTGCTGACCGTCGGAACGCCATCGCAGATCGCCGACATCATGGAACACTGGTTCCGCAACGAAGCCGCCGACGGTTTCAACGTCATGCCCGCCTGGCTGCCCGGCTCCCTGGACGACTTCGTCAACATGGTGATCCCGGAACTGCAGCGCCGGGGCCTGTTCCGCACCGAATATGAGGGAACCACATTGCGCGAGCACCTCCGCCTGCCGAAACCGACCAGCCGTTGGCGCAAGATGGCGATGGTCGCGGAATGAGCGCGCCGCTCAAGCTTGGCCGCCGGTCCCTGGGCGGGATCGCCACCGCGGCGATGCTGGCTCCCGGGCGGACCACCCTGGCCGCCGACCCGTCCACCTATGTCAGCGGCTGGGCGCTGCCCTTCAACCTCGATCCGCATCAGGTCTTCGATGTCCCGATGCAGGGCGTGATGCTGAACGCCTATGACGGGCTCTATCGCTACCAGAACGACCCGCCCGAGATCGTCCCTTGGCTGGCGGAAAGCCACACCGTCTCCGAGGACGGCCTGGTGTGGGAGTTCAAGCTGCGATCCGGGGTGAAATTCCACGACGGCAGCGAGATGACAGCCGAGGACGTGGTCTACAGCTTCCGCCGCGTCCTGGCTCTGGCGCTGGCCCCGGCGGGCGCGTTCCTGCCGATCCTGACGCAGGATCGGATCACCGCGCCGTCCAAGATGGTTGTGCGCTTCGAGCTCAAGGTCCCCTACGCGCCGTTCTTTTCCGCCATCCCGATCGTATCCATCGTCAATCCGCGCGTGATCCAGGCCAACGAGAAGAATGGCGACTGGGCCAAGAGTTGGCTCGCTTCCAACGGCGCTGGATCCGGCGCCTACAAGATCATTCCGACCAACTACCGTCCGCTCGAATTGCTGGACATGGAGATCAACCCGGACCATTTCCTGGGCTGGAGCCACAATCCCAAGCCGGTAAAGCGCATTGCTTACCGCCCGGTGAAGGAAACCTCCACCCGCGTGCTCGCCTTGCTGAACGGGTCGATCGACTGCACCGATACGAACCTGCCGGGCGATCAGGTGGAGCGGATCAATGCGTCGAAAGTCGCCTATGTCCAGAAGGACGTGGTGATGCGGATCTTCATCATCCGCATGAACAACACCAAGCCGCCGTTCAACAACCTGAATGCCCGCAAGGCATTCGCGCACGCGTTCAACTACAGCGGCTTCATCAACGACATCCTGGGCGGATACGCCACGCGCGATCCATACCCGATGCCCGACAATCTGTGGGGCATCCCGAAAGACGCCAAGGGCTACGACTACGATCTGAAAAAGGCCAAGGAATACATGGCCAAGGCCATCGCCGAGGGCGCGCCGATGAAGCGTCCCTTCGAAATCCATGTCCAATCGGACAACGACCAGGCGCTGCAAAGCGGCCAGTTGTTCCAGTCGGACTTGGCGCAGATCGGCATCAATCTGAAAGTCGTCGGCGGCGTCTGGGGCAACATGACGGCCAACACCAAAACGCCGGAAACCACCCCCGATATGTGGGTGCATTGGGTCAGCACCTATTTCGTCGATCCGGAAAACTGGGTTGGACAGATGTACGACAGCCAGTTCCACGGCACCTGGAAGGCATCCTGCTACTACAAGAACGCCGAGGTCGACGGGTTGCTCCGCAAGGCACGCTCCAGCCTGACGCAGGAGGTCCGCGCACCGCTTTACGAACAGGCGATCCGCCAGATCATGGCGGACAGTCCCGACATCTGGGTCTACAACTCCATGCAGCTCCAGGGCCTGAACAAGCGCATCAAGGGCCGGAAGTTCTGCACCGTGGGCCAGGGATCGGAAATGCGGACCGTGTCGCTGGAGACCTGACATGGCGAGTCCCATGCGCATCCTCCGGACGCGCTCATGCTAGGCTTCATCGCGCGTCGTTGCGGGTTGGCGCTGCCGTCGTTGTTCGGCCTGCTGGTCGTCACTTTCATCCTCGTCCGGGTCGTGCCGCACGATTCCGCCGCCGCGATGGCCGGTGACGCCGCCACCCCGGAGCAGATCGCGAAACTGACGAAGGAGGCCGGGCTCGACCGACCGATCGTGGAACAATTCGTCCTCTATGTCGGCAAGGTCGCCCGTTTCGACTTCGGCGAAAGCGCGTTCTCCCGCCGAGAGGTCTCGCTCGACATCATGGAGCGGCTGCCGGCGACCCTGACCCTCACCTTCTGCGCCCTCGCCATATCCATCACCATCGGCATTCCGCTCGGCGTTTTCGCGGCCCTTCGACACAATCAATGGCCGGATTACGTGCTGCGCATCGTCTCTGTCCTGGGCGTCGCCGTCGCGGCGTTCTGGTTCGCCATCATGTTGCAACTGCTGTTCTCCATGCAGTTGGGCTGGTTACCGTTGCGGGGCGAACTCAGCGCCACGATGTCCCGGCCGGAGCGCGTGACCGGCTTCCTGCTGTTCGACAGCGTGATCACCGGCCGCTGGGACGCGTTGCGCGACGCCCTGCACCACATCGTCCTCCCCGCCTTCACCCTCTCCCTCGGCGGGCTCGCCAGCATCGTGCGCTTCACCCGCGCCGGTGTGCTGGACACGTTGCAGAATGACTTTGTGTCGTACGGCAGGGCAATGGGGTATCGGCGGTCGAGGCTGGTATGGCGGTATGTGTTGAGGAACTCCGTCACCGCCACCATCACCCAGATCGGGCTGTTGTTCGGCGGACTGATCGCCGGCGGCGTGGTTGTCGAATCGATCTACGACTATCCTGGCATCTGTAGCTACACGGTCCAGGCGATCCTGACGGGCGACAACCAGGTGATGCTCGCCGTCACCCTGATGGTGGGCGTTGTCTACGCCGCGGTGAACATCCTGACTGATCTGGTGCACGGTCTGGTCGATCCCCGGTTGCTGGACAAGCCATGAGCCTGATCCTGCGCAAGCTGGCCCGTGACGTCCCTGCGGTGATCGGGCTGACGATCGTGATCGTCGTCCTGATCATTGCTGTTCTCGGCCCGCTGCTCGCGCCCTACCCCGAGGACATCGCCGCCTCCCACCTTATGCGCCGCCTCAAGCCGCCCAGTTGGGCCTACCCGTTCGGCACCGACAATCTGGGACGCGATATTCTCTCTCGCGTTATCATGGGCGCGCGCGGGGCGCTGATGGTCGCGATGACCGTCGTTTCGATCGCCATGGCAATTGGCGTGCCGTTGGGCCTGATCGCCGGGTATCGCGGCGGCTGGCTGTCGGAGGTCATCATGCGGGTCACCGACGCCGTGCTGGCGATCCCGCAGCTTGTGCTGGCGCTGGCTTTGGCGCAGTTGCTGACGCCGTCTCTGGAAAGCGCGATGCTGGCGTTGTCGCTGACCTACTGGCCGTTCTTTACCCGCATCGTGTTTGCCGAGACGCGGCGTCTGACCTCGTCCCTGTTCGTGGACGCGTTGCGCGGCATTGGCGCGGGCACAGCGCGGATCGTGTTCCTGCATATCCTGCCCAACGCGGCCTCGCCCATCATCGTGCGCGCTACCATCGGGCTGGGCTTCACCATTCTGGTGGCGGCCGTGCTGGGCTTTCTGGGGATGGGCGCGACGCCGCCCGCGCCCGACTGGGGATTGTCCATCGCCGAAAGCCGGACCTATCTGCCGGCCGCCTGGTGGTATGCGACTTTTCCGGGTCTCGCGATCCTGCTGACCGTGATGGGCTTCAATCTGCTGGGTGACGGGTTGCGAGACCTGGTGGACCCGCGGCTGCGGCGGTCCCGATGATTCCGATTCTTTCCATCCGAGACCTGAAAGTCTCGATCCGCACCGACGCGGGCGTCGCCTCGATCCTGGACAATATCGGACTGACCCTGGAACGCGGGCGAATCCTGGGGATCGTGGGCGAATCCGGCTGCGGCAAGTCCACCCTGATCCGCGCCATCATGGGCATTCTGGCCCGTGGCGCCGAAATCCACGCCGGAGAGATAGTGTTCGAGGGCGAGAACCTTCTGACCTTCACCGAGGCCGAACTGAACGGACGCATCCGCGGCAGCCAGATCGGGTTCATCCCACAGGATCCTTTGCTCGCGCTGAATCCCGTGTTCAAGGTCGGCACGCAGTTGCTGGAGATCATGCGCGACCACGCACCCGAGGACGGGTTGCGCGGTTCCGCCCGCAAGCGCGCCCACATCCAGCGCCTGATCATGTTGCTGCGCCGGATGCAGGTGCCCGACCCGGAACTGGCGTTGGAACGCTATCCGCACCAGTTCTCCGGCGGGCAGCGACAACGCCTGCTGATCGCCGCCGCGTTGGCCTGCGCGCCTCGCCTGGTGATCGCCGATGAGCCGACCACCGCGCTGGACGTGACCACGCAGCACCAGATCCTGCTGCTGCTGCGCGAACTGGTGACGGAGTTCTCCCTGTCCATGCTGTTCGTGACGCATGATTTCGGCGTGATCGCGGAACTCTGCGACGATCTCTGCGTGATCTATGCGGGTCAATCCGTGGAGGCCGGGCCGGTCGCGCCGATCCTGGCATCTCCCGGGCATCCCTATACCCAGGCGCTGCTAGCCTGCCATCCGGAACGTGCCACGACATTTCGAGGCATTCCCGGAACGGTGCCCTCCCCGCTGGCGGCGCCGCCCGGTTGCCGCTTCGCGCCGCGCTGTGTGGATGTGCAGCCGGTCTGCTCGCTGGGACCGCCGCCGTCCGGGCTCAGCCCCGCCGGTGCCACCGTCAAATGCGTGAACTACGCATGAGCAGGGACGAACCGATCCTGTCGTTGCGGTCGCTCACCGTGCTGCTGGGGGGCCGACGCCGCTGGCTGCGGCAAAGTGTGCCGCCGGTCCGCGCGGTGAGTGACGTCAGTCTGGACATACAGGCCGGCGAGATCGTCGGCCTCGTCGGCGAGTCGGGGTGCGGCAAGACCACGTTGGGTCGCACCGTGTTGGGGCTGCAACGCGAGACCGGCGGCGAAATCCGCCTGGACGGCGCCGTCGTCAGCGGCATGACTCCGCCCAGGGCGCGCCGGGCACGGAAAGCAATCCAGTATGTCCACCAGGACGCCGCCGCGGCCCTGGACCCGTGGTGGAGCATCGGGCGCACCCTGCGGGAGGGCCTGCTGATCCACGGCATGCGCGACGCGGCCGAAAGGCGGGAGAAGGTCGGGGCCATGCTGTCAGCCGTGGGTCTGGATCCGCCCGCGGCACAGCGCTACCCGCACGAATTCTCCGGTGGGCAGCTTCGGCGTGTGACCCTGGCGCGGATGCTGCTGCTGTCGCCGCGCTTGCTGGTGCTAGACGAGCCGACGTCGGGCCTGGATATGTCCGTGCAGGCGACGGTGTTGAATTTGCTGCTGGAACTGAGGGCGCGCTTGGGGCTGACCTATCTATTCATCTCCCACGATCTGTCGGTCGTGGAACGTTTGTCGGACCGAGTCGCCATCATGTATCTCGGCCGAGTGGTGGAGACGGCGGCAACGGGCACGATTTTCTCGAACCCGATGCATCCGTATACGCGGGCGCTGCTGGCCGCGGCGCCTCGGCTGGATCGCGGCAAGACCGCCCGTGCCGATACGGTGATCGGCGATCCACCGAGCCATACGCAGGTCCATGTGGGGTGTGCGTTTGTTGGCCGGTGCCCGATCGGCACGGATTTGTGTCGGACAGCGCCGCCACCCCTGCGCGCGATCGAGTCCGGCCATGACGTGGCCTGCCACTACGCCGAACCCGCGGTGGATGTGGCTGCCAGCGCCTTGAAGATGCGTGCCGTCGCGTCGGCGCAATGACCTGGCTCGTAACGGGGCCGAGCCGAGAGACCCGGTCCCGCCCGAGCCAGGGGTCAGACGGTGACGTGCATCCCCTTCTGCGCGGTGATCGGTCCGTAATGCTGGATCTGTCGGTTCATCTCGAAGTTGAAGATAGTTCGGCGGTTGTAGTCTCCGGCGGCCATGTCGCAATCGGCGACGATGACTTCATCGCCCAATCCCACGGCCTTGGCGACGACATCGCCGGTCGGCGCGATGATGCAGGTATCGCCCAGGAAATCGCTGCCCTCCTCGGCCCCGGCCTTGGCAACGCCCACGACCCAGCAGCAATTCTGATAGGCCCCGGCTCGCATCACCAGCATGTTGTGCTCGGTCGCCAGATGCGCCGGTTCGCGCACCCGTTGGTTGCCTTCGATGACCATCCGGGTGGAGCCGGTGTTGTAGCCAATCATGATCAGTTCGGCGCCTTGCAGGCCCATCACGCGATAGGTCTCCGGCCAGCGGCGATCGTTGCAGATGGCCATGCCCATGACGCCCCCGAACGCGCGAAATACCGGGAAGCCGAGATTGCCGTTTTCGAAGTAGCGCTTTTCGAAGTTGGTGGCGCATCCATCGGGATCGGCATGGGCGAGGCCCGGGATATGGACCTTGCGATACTTGCCGACAATTGCTCCGGTTTCATCGACCAGGATGCACGTGTTGAAGCGTCGCTTGCGGCCTTCCTCATGCGTCAGTTCGGCGTAGCCGAGACTGAAACCGATCGACAGGCGTTTGGCCTCGTCAAACAACGGCTGCACATCGGCGTTCGGCATGGAGGTTTCGAAGAACGGCTCCGCGTCGGCCGGATCGTCGAACACCCAGCGCGGGAAGAACGTGGTCAGCGCGGTTTCCGGATAGACAACGAGGTTGGCGCCGAAGCTGTGGGCCTTGTGCAGCAACGCGATCAGACGCTCGACCACCTGCGCCCGGGTTTCCTCCCGGGCGATTGGGCCGAGTTGCGCGGCCGCTACGCGAACGATGCGTGACATGGGCAGACTCCTTTGCTGGGTTGGCTGTCGTGACCGGAACCTGGTCCGACAGATGGAGTATGCCATGCAAGCACGGTGCCGCCGGCCTGTCGCGGCGTCGTCGTTCGGTAACCGTCAGAGCCAACCTGTTCGAATGACACCAAACGACAAGACGGGCTATTCCCAGGGCACGCGCGAAGTGGTCTTCTGGTATGGACATCTGTGAGGAGTACAGGCCGTGGCGGCAACACATCTTCTCGACATTGCTCGCTTCATCGCCAACAGCCGATTGGCGGACCTTCCACCGGATGTCGTGGATCGCGGCCGCCTGATCGTTGCCGATTGCATTGGCTGCATCGTTGCCGGAGTTGCTCCGTTACCTATGCGTCGACTGCTGGCACTGGAACAGGCACGCGGCGGCGAGGCCGTCGCAACCGTTCTGGGCACGGCGGTGCAATTGCCGCGTGACGGCGCGGCCTGGGTCAACGGCACCGCCGGCACCTGGCACGATCTGGATGAAGGCAATCTGCACACACGCACCCATGCGATGATCCAGATCGTCCCGGCCGCATTCGCCGAAGCCGAGGCAGCCGGATTGTCGGGAGCCGCCCTGCTTGAAGCCGTGATTCTGGCCTATGAGGCCAGCGCCCGGATCTGGCGGGCGTCAGACATCCGCCTCGCCGTGCATCCCCACGGCACCTACGGGCCCATGGCGGCGGCCTTTGCACTGGCAAAACTGCGCGGCGATGGACCAGAGGCAATCGCGGAGGCAGCCTCGATCGCCGCGACCCTCGGTGTGGCATCCAGCCGCCAGACCCTGGGCGACGGCGCCACAGTACGAAATGTCTATACAGGCCACAGCGGCCGCGCCGGGTTTCAGGCGATGGACCTGCGCAATGCGGGGTTCACGGGGGAGCACGATGCGTTGGCATCGGTGTTCGGCCGTATCTACGGCGATGCATTCGATCCGGCCAAGGCGCTGGACGGTCTCGGCCAGACATGGTGGATCAGGAAAAACTACTTCAAGCGGTTCGCCTATGGCCGCTACGTCCATGGCACGCTCGACGCGACCGAGGCGCTGATGGCGAAGCTGGGGCCGCGCCTGACCCCCGCAACGATCGACCGTATCGACATCCAGACCTACTTCATGGCCGCCACTATGGGTCAGCAAACCATTCGATCAGCTTTCGGCACAAGGTTTTCCATTCCGGTCGCGGTCGCAAGCCTGATCGCCCGTGGCCCCGCCCCACTGACCGATGACGGCTCCGCCGCCTTCGCCGATCCTGTCGTGCACGACCTGGCGCGCCGCATCTTCGTGACCGAGGACAAGGCATTGACCGCCGCCTATCCCGCCCAACAGCCAACCCGCTTCACGGTGCGCCTGACCGATGGCACGGTCGAAACCCATGCCGCCGACGTGATCCTGGGCGAGAGCGATCTGCCCTTCGCGCCGCATGTGCTGCGCGACAAGTTCGTCGAATTGACGCAGGACGCTTGGGGGCCAAAAACAACCCAAGTCTGGGACCGTTTCGCCCAACTCCACCACGAAACCAACATCGCTCGGCTTTGTAACGATCTCCGAGACGCCGCGCGCAGCCATGGAGAGCAAGAATGACCCAGCTTGTTCCGGCAATCGACCTCACCCCCTGGTTCGATGGCACCGCCGACGGCAAGGACCAGGTCGCCCGCCAGGTGGCCGATGCTTGCGAAACGATCGGCTTCCTGGTCATCACCGGCCATGGCGTGCCGCAAGACCTGATCGACGACGCCTTTGCAACGGTCGGCGCGTTCTACAACCTGCCACAAGCGGAAAAGGACCGCTGGCGCCCCGCCGACAGCGCCTCACCCCGCGGCTATCACGCCATAGAGACCAAGAACCTCGCAAAAACACTTGGCTACGACAATCCACCCGACCTGCGGGAACAGTTCTATCTCGGTCCGATGGTGGATCGGTCGGCACGGTTCGCCCATCTTCCCGACGCCGCGGGCCTTTATGCCGGCAATGTCTGGCCGGACAACCCGGGATCGTATCGGACTGTGATGAGCCGTTACTACGTGACCCTGGAAGCCCTGGGCCAAACCTTGATGCATGTGTTCGCACGGGCGCTCGATACCGACGAGACGTTCTTCGACGACAAGATCGACCGCCATTTCTCGACCCTGCCCGCCAACCACTATCCGCCACCGACCGGCGACCCCAAGCCGGGACAGGTCCGCTGCGGTGAACACACCGATTTCGGCAGTCTGACGATCCTGGCTCTGAATGACGCTCCCGGCGGTTTGCAAGTAAAGCAACGTGACGGGGCCTGGCTCGATGTCACGGCGGACAAAGGCCAATTCATCGTCAATATCGGTGACATGATGCAGCGCTGGACGAACGACCGATGGGTCTCCAACCTGCATCGTGTCGTCAATCCACCGGCCGAATTGCGCGCCGCCAGCCGGCGGCTTTCGATCGGATACTTCCTGCACCCCAACTACGACACGGAGATCGCCTGCCTGCCAAGTTGCGTCGGCGCGTCGAACCCGATCCGCTATCCCGCCGTGCGGGCAGGCGACCTGATGCGCCAGAAGCTCCAGGCCCGGGCCGCCTGACGAGGCACAGCCGCAAAGGCCGGACGATGTGACCCGTTCCGTCCGACCCCGCGGTCCCTTACGCGCCGAGCGGGCCGGCTGGTTACCGGCAGGGCTCCGAATGGGCCGAGGCATCGGTCCCATTCGGTTTCATGCGACGCCCTTGGCCTGGTCACCCGGGCCATGACGCCTTAAGCGATAGGATCCAGCACGACGACTGGGATTTCCCGGGGGGTCTTCTTCTCGTAATCGGCATAAGGCGGCCAGAATTTCAGGGATTCCTGCCAGAGACTCGCACGCTCCGCGCCGGTCGTCGTCCTGGCGCGCGCCTTGACTGTCTTCGTCCCGACCTGGACCTCGACTTCGGGATGGGCGAGCAGATTCTTGTACCAGCTGGGATGGTCGGGCGCGCCCCCTTTCGACGCGACGATGATGTAGCTATCGCCTGTCATCCCGTAGAACAGCGGGAAGATGAACTTCTCCCCGGACTTCCGGCCCGTCGCGATCAACAGCAACGACGGCACGATCATTTCCGAGTATCCGGGCGGGGTAACCTTATACATGTGCCCATCGGTCCCGCCGCTGCTGACGTAGCGGTTGGTATGCTCCACCATCCATCCTGGAAGATTTGGGGCGAGTTTGGCGTCGGTCATTGTGTCATCTCCTTCTGAGCCGCGGACATATAGCACGTTGGTTGGGAACGACCTGCGTCAAGACGATGCCC
The DNA here is from genome assembly GCA_943330455.2 of Nitrosovibrio sp. Nv4. Taxonomy (GTDB): domain Bacteria; phylum Pseudomonadota; class Alphaproteobacteria; order Acetobacterales; family Acetobacteraceae; genus Rhodopila. The sequence goes on from CALQHT020000165.1 coordinate 12,544, forward strand.
CCGCCGCTCGGCACATGCCAAGCTTCGGGCCTCTGACACGTCGGGCATCTAACACTGCCACGATCCGCCGCGTTGCCAGGCGACGCTCAAACAGCCAAGTTCCCCCACCATTCAGGAGGCCCACCATGCGCCGCTCTATCACTCCTCTGCTCGCCCTAACCGCGCTCGCGGTTCCATTCTGCGCCCTCGCCGGGACGTTGGATCAGGTGAAAGCGCGCGGACAGTTGGCCTGTGGGGTCAATACCGGGGTCGCGGGGTTCTCGGCGCCGGACACCCAGGGGACCTATCACGGGCTGGATGTGGATTACTGCCGAGCGGTGGCGGCGGCGGTGCTGGGGGATGCGACGAAGGTGAAGTTCGTGCCGACGACCTATTCGACCCGGTTCGTACTGTTGCAGTCAGGCGAGATCGACGTCCTCGCCCGCAACGTCACCATCACCCTCTCCCGCGAAACCTCGCTCGGCCTGCTGGGAGTTGGGGTCGATTTCTACGACGGACAGGGGTTCATGGTGCCGAAGAAGGCGAACCTGACCAGCGCCAAGCAGCTTGACGGTGCCACGGTCTGCGTGCTGCCCGGCTCGACGACCGAACTCAATCTCGGCGACTTCGCGCGCCGGAACAATCTGAAGCTGCAGCCGGTCATCCTCGATTCGATGGACACGATGGTGCAGGCCTATCAGAGCGGGCGGTGCGACTCGATGACGACGGATGCGAGCCAGCTTGCGGCTCTTCGGGTGTCCGCCATGGGCGACCCCTCCGCGCATGTCATCCTGCCGGAGCGTGTGTCGAAGGAGCCGCTCGGTCCCATGGTCCGCCGGGGCGACGAGCAATGGGCGACGATCGCGAAATACGTGCTGATGGCTTGGATCGCCGCCGAGGAACTGGGCGTGACTCAGGCCAATCTCGACGAGAAAAAGACCGGCACCGATCCCGATGTGCGGCGTCTCCTCGGCGTCGAACCGGGCCTCGGTAAGGCCTTGGGCCTGGATGAAGCGTGGGCCGAGCGGGGGTTGCGAGCAGTGGGCAATTACGGCGAGTCGTTCGACCGCAATCTGGGCAAAGGCAGCCCGGTTGGGCTGGACCGAGGCTTGAACGACCTTTGGACCAAGGGCGGGCTGATGTACGCGCTGCCGCTGCGGTAGGCGCCGGGCGGATAGCAGACCGCACTTACACATCTCGACGGCGGAGAAAATTCTTCCCCTCCCCTTGCGGGAGGGGGTTGGGGGGAGGGGTAATCCAGCACGATCCGTGGGAGACAACCCCGCCCCCC
>CALQHT020000166.1 GCA_943330455.2 Nitrosovibrio sp. Nv4
CTACACGGACGGTGACAGGTCCGTGTAGGGCCGTATCCTCAAACACACCAAAAGAATCGCATTCCAAAGGCCGCGCCTTTGGCGGGTCCAGGGCAGAGCCCTGGTCGGGGTCCCGGGCGGAAGCCCCGCCTTTCTATCCTCCCCCCGACACTCGCGTCACCGCGGCAACCCACCGCATCACCCCAGGCCAGGTCCGCGCCGCCCAGACGACCAGGTGCTGCAGCCCTGGTTTGGTCCCGGCCTTGTGGACCACACCGGCGATCCGCATCTGCCGGGCCAGCGCCCGGTGCAGGTTGGCCGCGAACTGCGTCGCGTCCTCGCCCCGGAGGCTGGCCCCGACGGCCATGGCGGCGCTGTGCATGGCGATCGCGACTCCGTCCCCGGTCAGGGACGGGATCACTGCCGCCTGGTCGCCGATACGAAACAGGGTCTTTGGCTCCGCGCCGTGGGGTTGGTGCAGATACCCATAGGGCACGCCGGCGATGGCGAGTGGGCGGTCCAGCAACGGCTGCGCGCCGTCCAGCCGGTGGCGGAGATGCGGGCAGGCGGCGGTCAGGCGGTCAAGCAGATGGGTCCATCCGGTCGGGCCGGCCAGGTCGCGGGTTGGCGCGGTCAGCAGGCACAGGACCGCATGGCCGTCTTCCACGGTTTGCAGTCCGGCATAACCGCTCGGGAACAGGATCAACTCGACATGGCCCGCCAGGGCGGCGGCTGCGGAGGGGGTGAGGCGGTAATACATTTTCAGACCGATGGGTCGTAGCCTCGGGTCCGATTGGGCGATCCGGGGTGCCCCGCGGAGATCGTGCTTGCCGGTGGCCAGGAAGACGCGATCGGCGCTGATTATGCCCAATCCCTGGGTGCGGACGCCGATGCGGGTGGTGTCCAGGTCGAGACCGGTGACCGCATGACCGCGCAGCACCTTGGCGCCGGCGGCTTCGGCGGTGCGCAGCAGGGCCTCGTCGAAGCGGCGGCGGGAGAGGGAGAACGCGGGGAAGGGCAGGGCGGTCTCGGCGATGCGGGTCCCGGAGATCAGGCGCAGATGGGTGACCGGTTGGGCGCCGAGGGACAGCGGTTCCACACCCAGGGACCGGGCGAGGGTAACGGCCTCGCCGCTGAGGAAATCGCCGCAGACCTTGTCGATAGGGCCCGGCGCGCGCTCGATCAGAGTAACCGTCTGGCCGGCGCGGGCGAGCAGAATCGCGGCCGTGGCGCCGGCGGGACCGCCACCGATGATCAACGCGGAGGACATCACTGGGAGGCGATGAGGCGGGAGACTGTCAGACGGAATGGAAAATGCGCCTGGACCGTCGCGGCGTTCGGCGGCACTCCGGCCTGGTCCAGCAGCCGGCACCAATCTGCCGGAACAAAGGCTCGGCCGATGGAAATCCGCCCGTCGTGGCGAACGAAACGGTGCCAGCTTGCGATGCGTGCCAGCAGCGGGAAGCCGTAATAGGGAAACAGATGCCGGCGGAGATCGGCGATGAACCAGCCTCGGGTGGCGTTGGCGTCCATCCAGCGGATGAAAAGGACGATCTCGTCGTCGGTGAGGTGGTGGGTGAACTGGGAACTGACGATGAAATCGAACGGCTTGTCCGGGGTGAAGCCGAACACGTCCTCGGTGAGGTAGCGGATCTTTTGTGTGTCCGGGGTGGCGTCCTTGGCGGCCCGTATGCTCCAGGGGTGGAGATCCAGGCCGGTCAGGATCGGTCGGCTGCCCCAGGTGGTCGCCTGACGGTGAATGCGGCGCAGGGCATCGCCGCCGCCGCATGCGACATCGAGCAGGGAGAAGGTGCCGAGATTGTCGGTCTGGCGCCGCAACCAGGCCAGGATCGGGCGATGGGTAAAGGTCACCGTGTTCACGCGGGCCAGATCGTGAAGGCAGGCGCGGTAGTCCGCTTCATCCCGGCAATCGGTGTCCATGCGCTCGGGGGCAAGGACGCGGGTGGCGAGGTTCATGGGGCGGGATGCTGGAAGCGGAACGTCTCCACGCTCAATCCCGGCCCGAATGCCATGGCGACCCCGTCCCCCCGCGCCGTCTCGCAGCGCATGATTCGATCCAGCACGAACATTAGCGTTGCCGACGACATGTTGCCGTAGTCACGCAGCACGGCGCGGGAATGAGCCAGCGCGTCCGCCGGCAGGTCCAGCCCCTGCTGGACGGCGTCGAGGATGGAACGGCCCCCGGCATGCACCGCCCAAAGCGGGATCTCCCCAGGTGAGATCTCCCCGGGCGGAATATTCCAAGGCGTGCCCTCCCCGGGTGTGATCCCGCGCGATGGCCGCTCTCCCAACAGCCCGGGACCATGGTCCGGCAACCAGCGCCGGATGCGTCCGGGGACCTGACCGGACAGATGCATCACGAACCCGGTATCGTCGATGTGCCAGGTGATCAGGTCCGCGGTCCGGGGAATGACCGTCGCGCGAAACTTCCCAAGCGCCAGACCGGTTGGGGTGGCCGAGACCAGGCACGCGGCGGCGCCGTCACCGAACAGCAGGAAGCTGAGCATGCGCGGCAGGTCCTCGAACCGCTCCTGCAAATGCAGGCTGCTGAGTTCCAGGTTGACCACCAGGACCAGGGAATCCGGCTCGGACCGGACGATGTGGCGCGCCAGCTTCAGGGCGTTGACCGCGGCGAAGCAGCCCATGAAGCCGACCATGGTACGCTCCACGCCGTCAGGCAGGCGGGCGGCGCGCATGATGTCGTGGTCCAGGCCGGGGGCCGAGAAACCCGTGCAACTGGCGACGATCAGATGGGTGATGCGGTCGCGTTCGGCCTCGATGTCCAGGGCGTCGATCGCGCGCATGGAAAGTGCCAGGGCATGCGGCGGAAACAATGCCATGCGCTGGCCGGTCGAAGGGAAGGCGCCTCGTCGGTAAAACCCGCCCGCGTCCAGGATGGTGTCGCGCGGCTTGGGGCCGGGCTCGAAGATCGCATAGCGGTGCTCGATCCCCGCCATCGCGGCCATGCGGGCGAACAGGGCCTGGCGATGCGGGTCCTGGGTCAGGGCGGAGAGGGCGAAATCGACGAACTCGGCATGGATGTCGTGCGGCGGGACGGCGGTTCCGATGCGGTTGATCCAGACCTGAGTCACGCGGGCTCCTGCGGCATGGCCCAATCAGGGGCTGCGTCACCGGTGTGCCACGTTGGACCGGCAGTGTGGGCGGAAATCGTGTGACCGGCGCAGGGGCGGGCAGAACGCGTCCGGCGTTCTCCATGGCGGCCACCTCTCGCTGCCACCCGTACTGCCACATCTCCGGCATTCACACATCTCGAAATGGGGTACTGGCGGGAGAAAATTCTCCCCATCCCCTTGCGGGAGGGGGTTAGGGGGAGGTGTTTCACGCAATATCCATGCGAAATTACCCCTCCCCCTAACCCCCTCCCGCAAGGGGATAGGGAGAATTTTCTATCCTGCCGCGATGTGTGAATGCCGAAGACTGCGACCCGGGGTAGCCGAGAGAACCGGCTTTCGCGGCCGGCGGGGCCGTTTCATCGATCCTTGCTCCTGTCGCACCGTAACGGCCAGGACAGCGCGAACCGTCGAAGATCGCCAACCACCCATCGCAACAATCATGACGTTGACGAGCCAAATTAAGGTGGCACAGGCGGGAATTGGCTGCATGCGGCAGTGACCCAGCCGCCCTGCCTGACGTGTTGACTTCGCGCAACCGGGGCATGCACGATCTGAACGTCGAACGGGGAAGAGACGACGATGATGACCGATCGTTATGGCTTGGCGGTGTCCACCGCGTCCTCGGCTGCGTTGGATGCCTATCGCGCGGGCTCCGAACTGCTGCTGACGATGTATCCCGGCGCATTGGATGCCTTCGACCGGGCCATTGCCGCCGATCCCAATTTCGCGCTCGCCCATGTCGCCAAGGCTCGGGCGGCGGCGATGCAGGCGGACATGCCGAGCGCGCGCGCCTCGATCGCCGCGGCGCAGGCGTTGACCGCGGGGCTGACGGCGCGGGAGGCCAGCCATGTCGCCCTCTTCGCCATGATCCTGAATGGCCAGTCCGCCGCCGCGCTGGATGCCTTGTATGTGCATCTGCGGGAATGGCCGCTGGACGCGCTGGTGTACAGCACATCGTCCAGCCCTTTGGGGCTGCTCGGCACGTCGGGCCGAACGACGTTGAAGCAGGAACAGTTGGCGTTGGCGGAGGGGCTGGCGCCGCATTATGGCGACGATTGGTGGTTCGCCCCCAACCACGCCTTCGCCCTGGCCGAAACCGGGCAGCACGCGCGCGCCCGGGCGATGATTGAGCGTTCGATGGCGGAACATCCGGCCAATGCGATCGGAGCGCACACCTTGGCGCATATCTGTTACGAGGACGGGCATCAGGCGGCGGCGCGGACCTTCATCGACGCGTGGCTGCCGGATTATCCCCGCAATGGGCTGATGCACGGGCATATCAGTTGGCATCTGGCGCTATGCGCCCTGCAGGCGGGCGATCCCGACGCGGCCTACGGGGTTTTCCGCCAGATCGTCGCCCCCGCGGCGAGCGTCATGCCGCCGTTCTTCACGCTGATGGATAGCACGGCGTTCCTGTGGCGCGCGGAACTGGCCGGTTTCCCCGCCGCACCGGACGATTGGCGGATCATGCGGGATTTCGCGCACCTGCATTTCCCCAAGCCCGGCATGGCGTTCGCCGATTGGCACATCGCGCTGGCGGAAGCCGCGTGCGGCGATGCGGACTCGCTGGCGGCGCGTGTGCAACGGATGGAAGAACTCGCCGCCGAGGGCCGTTACCCCTCCGGTTCGGTCGTGCCCACCGTGGCGCGGGCCTTCGCGGCGTTCCGGCAAGGGGATTATGCCGCTTGCATCAATGCCATCGAGGCGGTGCTGAGCGAGCGGGACCGGGCGGCGGGAAGTCTGGCGCAGACGGATTTGTTCGAATTCACGCTGCTGAAGGCCTATCTGGCCGCCGGGCGGGAAGCGGATGCGCGCCGGTTGCTGGCCGCTCGGCGGGTTGGCCCGGTGGGACTGCCGGTGGCAGGGGCGGCCGGGTTGCACTAGGCGTCGTCGTCCACCACAACCGCGCCCTTGGGTGACACGACAGTGCCTTTACTTTGTCATCCGTGGCGGATGCCCGGCCGCTTCGCGCGTCCTGTCGAGGCCGCGACCGGCTTGGTAGTTTCGAACGCAACAGTCCAACCGTGAGGATCCCCATGCCAAGAATTTCCGACAGTTTCGACCCCAACGCCGTCGAATGGCGTCGCGTCACCGACCCCGACTGCAAAGAATTCAAAATCGACTTCGAATACTCCCTGCTCGGCTACGACCTGGCGACCGGGCGTCTGGACATGATCCTACGTTACGCCAAGGGCCGAGGCCATTGCCGGCGCCACCGCCACGTTGCCTCGACCCTGACCCTGGTGTTGGAAGGCGAGCAGCATCTTCTGGAACAGCAGCCGGATGGCACCACCAAAGCCATCTCACGCAAGAAGGGCGACTATGCGCTCGCCGCCCCCGATGCGCTGCCGCATGTCGAATGCGGCGGAGAGGACGGCGGCACCATCATCCTGTCCATGACGGCGCCGGACGGTATCCTGTTCGAATACCTCGATGAGAACATGGAAAACGGCTGGACCTTGTCCATCGAGCAGTATGTCGACGCCTGGAACAAACGAACCGCCTATGGGGCGGTCCCGGAACCGGCCACGGCCCAAGCCGCCTGAGCCGCTATGGCGCCCACGCGGCTTGTAGCGTAACGATCCATGCCAAACCGGCCGGCGCCAGATCGTGGCGCCGGCTGGTTTCTGCCGATCAGCCCTCGATATACTCGCAACGGAAGCCGTTGCCCCAGCGCTTCACCAGGCCCTTGGACGGCGAGGGGAAATGCGCGAAGCAGCACACCGTGTTGGTGTCGCAGTAGGTTTCCAGGAACTTCCGCCGCGTGGCCGCGCCCTGGGCACCATCGTAGTCCACCCGCATCGTCAGTTCCGGATAGCGCGCCTGCAACGGCGTGTGGATCAGATCGCCGGTGAACACCGCGTCCTTGCCGCCCTTGCCGATCTGCACCGCGTAATGGTCGATCGTATGCCCCGGAGTCGGGATCAGCGACACCAGGTCGTTCAGCGCATAGTCGGAGGTGACGATGTCGCACGCCTTGGCCTCCACGATCGGGATCACGCTGTCGGCGATCGGCGCGATTTCGGCCTTGGCGTTCTCGGCCAGCCAGTATTCCAGCTCGGTTTTCGCGAAGAGATAGCGCGCCTTCGGGAACGTCGGCACCCAGCGGCCGTTTTCCATCTTGGTGTTCCAGCCGACATGATCGACGTGCAGATGGGTGCACATCACGAAGTCGATGTCGTTCGGCGTCATCCCGGCGCGCTTCAGGCCCGACATGAAGGCGTCGTCCTTCTTCTTGTGCCACAGCGGACGCGCCGCACGGTCCTTGTCGTTGCCAACGCAACTGTCGATCAGGATGTTGTGCTTGCCGGTCTGCACGACATAGGACTGAAAGCACAGCACGATGTTGTCGTTGGCATCCAGCGCCGCTGGTGCCATCCAGGAGCGGTTTTCGTCCAACTGCTCCTTGGTCAACGTCGGGAGGAATTCCAGCGCGGGGGTGAAGCCGCACTCCATCTCGATGATCCGGTGAACCGTCATGTCGCCGGCTTTGAAGGTCAGGCTCATTGGTGTGTCTCCCCTGGGAAAACGGGCGGTTTCCCCTTTTGCCGCCGCCATGTTAGCCAGGGAGAGGCCGGCCGACAAACGGGGCCGGCGATAATGGGTGGGGAGACGATCCATGGCCGAGGCAGCTTCGCTCAGTCCTGAAACCGTGATGCGCCAGATGAAGCAGAACGGCGTCACCGATATCGTGTGGTTGCCGGACAGCGAGACCAACTGGCTGTTCCTGCTGATGAAGGCGGACCCCGATCTGCGCCTGGTCGGCGTGACGCGAGAAGGGCATGGCTGCTCCATCGCCGCGGGTCTGTATGCCGGCGGGCGCAAGCCGATGATGCTGATCCAGAACACCGGGATGCTGGAATCGGGCGATTCCATCCGTGGCTGGCTGATGGGGCTGAATGTTCCGATCGTGCTGATGGTCGGCTATCGTGGCTACACCCGCCACGGCGTCAACACCGACACCGCCGCGACCTATACCGAGCGGTTCCTGATGGCGTTCAACATCAGCTTCTATCTGGTCGAGAACGACGGTGATTCCGACCGCATCACCACCGCGTTCCAGGAAGCGGAGCGCACCCGCAAACCCGTCGTCGTTCTGGTCGGCGACGAATATCACGGCTTCAACCGGTAGGAGGCTCCTTCCATGATGCACACAGCCGATCTGTTGAAGGTGTTTGCCCAACATCGAGGCGACGCGATCGTGATTTCCGGCCGCGGTGGCCGCCATTGGACCGAAATCAGCGATGGCGTGACGGACATTCCGTTGGGCGATCCCGCGATGGGCGGTCATGCCGGGTTCGGGCTGGGGCTGGCTCTGGCGCAGCCGAACAAGCGCGTCGTCCTGTTCGATTCCGAGGGCGATATCCTGATGTCGCTGGGTCAGTTGCCCACGATCGCCGAACAGGCGCCGGCCAATTTTTACCACTTCATCCTGGATAACGAGGTCTATGCGACGACCGGCGGCCAACCGGTGCCGAATTCGAAGAATATCGACTATGCCGGGATCGCGCGGTCGTCCGGCTATCCGCGGGCGTTCAATTTCGCCGAATTGGACGATTTCAGCCGGGAACTGCCGGGAATCCTGCGGGCGCCGGGGCCGGTGTTCGTTGCGCTGAAAGTGTTTCCGGAAGTGGAGAACACCCCGATCGGCCAGCGCGTCCGCTGGCGCAAACGGTCCGCCGACAAGGTGGTGCAGGATCTGCGCGGGGCGTTGGGGGCGGGGTGAGCGAGGGACTGCTGTTTGTCCTGATCGCACAGATCCCGCCGCAGGGGATCGCGTCGTTCAACGCGTATGAGGACCAGGTCCTGTCCTTGCTGGCCGAGCACGGCGGGGTGCTGCAACGGCGGCCGCGGAGCGATGATGGCGGGACGGAGGTGCATCTGGTGTGGTTTCCGTCATCCGCCGCGTTTGAGGCGTATCGGGATGATCCCCGCCGAGCGGCGCTGGCGCCGCTAATGGTGGGGTCGGAGGCGGGGTTGGAATTGTTTTCGATGCGGGATGTTTGAGGGGCTGGCGCTGGGAAGCGCTCGGGTCCCCTAACCCAACCGGTGGAAAGATTGACTCGCCGGTCGACGCCTCCCCGCCATCCATCAGTCTCCCAGGCTGCGACAACGGAAATCGTGGATCCCCGTCCGGAGCCTGACCCGGGGCGGGAACTGCTCGGCCGATGGGTCATTGGTTCCGCGGTCGGTATCAAGGGGCACGGGATGAGGGCGCCGGCTCTGAATCCGGGGTGGCAGGTCTCGGCTCCGTACGAGTGACTTCGGGTCCCCCCGCTGCGCCTAAAAGCGTTCCACCACGACCTTCATGGCGTTGTCGATCGCGTCCAGAAGTTCACGATCCGTCAGTTCCTTCATGCCCCCTCCGTTACGACTACGCCGCATTCCTTTCCATTCCCCTAAAGCATCGACTTCGCTCGGCTTAGCACCAGGTCACACACCTTGTTGGTGGCCTGCTGTTGCAGACCGCCGCCAGCGCCGCTGCCGCCACCCAGGTCGTAATTCTTGCCGCCGCCCAGATCGAGCAACCCGTTGGCGCCCGCCTTGTATCCATTATCAGCCGGAGGCTTGTTCGACCCGGTCAAATTCTTCATCAGAGAACTCGAAACACCACCCGCACCGCTGTTGCCGCCCAGGTATTTGTTCTTGATGCAATAGGCCAGAAGTCCGGAGATGTTAGAAGGCGGCGCCTGCCCGACGGATGGCACACCAAGGCCCGCCATCCCGCCCAGCGCCCCGCCTCCGGTCGCGCCCTTCAACTGGTCCAGAAGCTGCCCGTGTGCCGGAACAACCGCGAGTGGCGAGGCCATCAGGGCAAGGACAAACGCGGTGTGGATGACTGGATTACGCATGCGACGCGGACCTTCAACAAACAGAACCTTACCGTTATCGCCGATTACGAACCGCCGTAACAGTCCGTGGCAACATCATGCGACCGACGGGACAGACAGAAACTCCGCCTAGCATAGCCGGGTCAGGGCGGGAAGGCGATGCCTGCCAGGACGAAACCGGTCCCACGCGTCTGGCCCGCCCGCCCAACGCCCGCCACCATCACCCCCGCCCGATATACGGCATTTTCGTTGCCATCACGGTCATGAACTGCACGTTCGCCTCCAGCGACAGGCTGGCCATATAGGCAACCCCGCGGGCGACATCGTTCACATCGATGCGCGCCTCCGCCTCCACCTTGCCGCTGGCCTGCAAGCGGCCGCGGGCGGTGTCCTCGTTACGGGTGGTCGCCGCGTTGCCGATGTCGATCTGGCCGCATGCGATGTCGTATTCGCGCCCGTCCAGCGACAACGACCGGGTCAGCCCCGTCAGCGCATGCTTCGTCGCGGCATAAGGCGTCGAGTTGCGCCGCGGCACATGCGCCGAAACCGAGCCGTTGTTGATGATCCGTCCCCCGCGCGGCGTCTGGGACTTCATCATCCGGAACGCATGCTGCGCGCAGAGGAAGGAACCGGTCAGGTTCACCGCCACCACGTTGGACCATTGCTCCAGGGTCAGATCCTCGATCGGGATATTGCGCGTGCTGATCCCGGCGTTGTTGAACAGCAGGTCGATCCTTCCGTAGGTCGCCTTGACCGTGTCGAACAACGCAGCGATCGAGGCCGGGTCCGAAACGTCGGTCGGCACGACAAGCATTCCGGGCGCCGTCGGCACCACCATCCTCGGTTCGGCTGCTTTCGCCAAATCAGCCGTCTCTTCCAGCATGTTGCAACGACGCCCGGCAAGCACCACCGAAAACCCGTCCGCGTACAGCGCCAGCGCGGTGGCCCGTCCGATGCCGCTGCCGGCGCCCGTGATGACCGCGATCTTGGCCGATGTTTCCATGGTCCGATACCTCCAGGTGACTGACGTTTGCCCTATCCTCCGCGCCATCCAAGCGGAGAGCAACCGCTCACCATGCGCGGCGCCCGCTGTTGTGCGGCGGCATCCCCGGCCGCATGATTGGCGCGACTGGACGGCGCTCAGTGAGCCAGCAGTCAAACAAGCGCGGGAGGGAGCCTCATGTCCGAAACATCGCAACACGGTGTGCGAGCCACCATCGTCGGCAGCCTGCCGAAACCAACATGGTTATGCGGCCCCACCGAAATGTTCGCCGCCTGGCAGCTTCAGGGGGAATCGCTCGCGGAAGGGCAGGAAGACGCCGTGCGGCTGTGGATCGACGCGCAGGAGAAAGCCGGGATCGACGTCGTCACCGACGGCGAACAGCGGCGCCGGCACTATATATGGGGGTTCCTGGAGGGGCTGGATGGCATCGACACGGTCAATCTGGGCAAGCGGCCGCAGCGTGCGCAGCGTTATCACAAGGAAATCTCCGCTGCTCGCCTGGTGGGTGGGCCGGAGTGGCGGGGGCCGATCTTTACCGACGCGTTGCGTGCGACCCGCGCCCTGACCACCAAACCGATCAAGGTCACCTTGCCGGGCCCGATGACCATCGTCGACAGTCTGATCGATACGATCGGCGGGCGCAGCGAGGAGCAACTGGCATACCGTTTCGCCGAGTTGCTGAATCTGGAGGCGCTGGCGCTGGTGGAAGCCGGGGCCTCGACGATCCAGTTCGACGAGCCCTGTTTCAACGTCTATGTCGACAAAGTAAAGGACTGGGGCATTGCCGCGCTGGAACGCGCCGCCCAGGGGGTTACCGTCACGAAGGCGGTGCATATCTGCTACGGCTACGGCACACCCGACGTCAAACGATGGAAGTCGGGCAACAAGGACTGGAGCCATTACGAACACACATTGCCGTTGTTGGCGACGTCGTCGATCGATCAGGTTTCCATCGAAACCGCCGCGAGCGGTGTCGATGTCTCGGTGATCGGCGCGTTGCGCGGCAAGGATGTGCTGCTGGGCGTGGTGGACACCGGCAATGAAACGATCGAGACAGCCGAGACCGTTGCCGGACGGTTGCGCGCCGCATTGCACCATGTCGCACCTGGCCATCTGTTCGCCTGTACCGATTGCGGCATGATGCCGCTGTCACGGCGCGCCGCGGAGGGGAAATTGCGGGCGCTCGCCGCCGGGGCGGCATTGGTCAACGCGGGGTTGTGACCGTTCATTGGCGGTTCGGACCAGGGGATGCAAGTGTCCGCGGTCCGAACGCCAGCGTCGCATCCGCGTCGGCACCATGGTGCTCCGAGGCGCCGAAAATGCGGGGGCGTCCATCACAGGGCGCCGCGAGCCGAACCGAAAAGGGGCAGCGGCAAGCGGTCCGGGAAAGGGAAGGCGGGGGGCGCCCTACCACAGACGTCAATACACCTCGGCGTAGCGGGCGCAGAGATCGGCATCCGACAGGCCGGCAACGTAACCAATTTCCGATCGCTTGTGGCGCAGATAGGCGTCCAGGAATGTCGGACCGAACCAGGACTGCACGGCCTCGCTGGCCTGCATCAGATCCAGCGCCGAACCCAGCGATCCCGGCAGGGACGCGGCGGGTTGGCCCGGTCCCGGCAGGGCCAGACCGCGTCGGATGCCGTCCGCGCCCGCGAACAGAATGGCGCCCAACGCCATGTAGGGGCTGGCGGCGGCGTCGGCGACCCGGAATTCCACATTGAACCGGCGCGCGACCTGCTCCGGATCGGATGTGGCGAAGACCGGGCAGATACGCAACGCCGCGCCACGGTCCTGGCGAACCAGATCGACCGCGGTTGGCGCCCAACGGTTGGGTGTCAGCCGCAGATAGGACACCGGCGACGGCGCGGTGATGGCGCAGATCGACGGCAAGTGATGCAGCACGCCGGCGCAGAAATGTCTGGCGGCTTGGCTCAGTCCCATCGGATCGGCGACATCGTGGGTGCGGGGCATGCCGGCCGCATCCCACAGGCTGAAATGGATATGCACGCCGTTGCCGACGCCACCGGGCACGGGCATCGGGGAAAAGACGGCACGGTGCCCCAGGCGATGCGCGGTGGCGCGGGCGAGTTCGCGGGTGATCACCCCCTGGTCGGCGGCGGTCAGGGCGGCGGATGGGCGGATGGTGATCTCGTATTGACGGTTGCCATACTCGGCCAGGAACGTGTCCGGCGACAGACCGGCTTCGCGGAGTGCGGCCACGAAGGCTTCCCCGAATGGGCCTTGCTGGCGGAAAGCGCCCAGGCTGTAGGCATGGCTCGGCCGATCCTGGACGCCCGTATAGACGAATTCCTGCTCGAACGCCGCCAATACATGCAGGCCCGAAGCCGCATCGACAGCGGCGATGGCGCGCCGGAGAAAATCCCGCGGGCAGCATTCCCACGGCGAGGAGTCGGTGTTGCGGATATCGCCCAGAATGAAATGTTCGGGGGCCGATCCGTCGTCGAAATCGACCCGGACGCGCGCTGTCGGGTCGGGGACGATCATCAGGTCGCCGCCGGTGCCGAACGGCGTGTCCAGGATCGGCCCGAACGCGGTTTGCATCAGGTTGCTGTGCGTCCAGCCAACCCCGCTGTCCTGGCGACCTGGCAGCTCCCCGACCGGGAAACCCTTGCCCCGAACCTGCCCGGCGATGTCGCATGTAGCGACAAAGATCAATTCCTCACGGATCATGGGAGTCTCCTACGTCGGTCCGATGCAGTAACGGTGACATGGGCCGTCGCCCCTTGGGGAATCCCCCAGGTCCAAGGAAACCAAGCCACGCGCAACCCCCATCGGAGAACCGTCTCCTGCCTTGCGGTCGGCGTTCCAGCATCACGCGACCGGCGGATCGGATGGTATGGCGTTCCATTATCGGACGATAGTGCGCGACATCCGAGGGCCGATCGAACAAAGGGCGGGCAGGGGGCAGGCAATCGTCGGAGCTTGGGTTATACCATCGTCCAGGCCGCGATCTCGGCCGCGCGTCAGTCCGCGTTATGCCCCGGGCGCCGCGGTCTTGACGTGAGGATCATCGATGCCGCCGATGCGGTGTCGTACGGACAACGCAGACGGCGGGAGATGCGTCGATGGCTACGCGGTTGGGACTGGATGGTGGGGGGCGGCGGATCGGCTTCGGGCAGAATACCCCGGAGGGCGACACTGCCTGGCCGACCTTGGATGACGGAGTGACGCTTCTCCTCGAAGCAGGTACGGCTGCCGGACCTGGTTCTGCGCCAGTATTGGCGGCCTTCGGCCCGGGGACGGCCGCGCGCGATGTCGGCAAGACCGCCTCGGTCGGCACCACCGGCAATTTCGTCGATCAGGACATCAACGGACTGATGTCGGGCAGCGCCTGGGATACCAGGACCATCACCTATAGTTTTCCAACCAGTACAACAACGTACGGCGCCCATTACTCCGACGCCGCGGCGCTCAAGGGGTTTCAGGCGCTGAGCGCCGAGCAGGAGGAGGTGGTAAGGTACGCGTTTGGGCTGATTGCGCAGTATACGGGGCTGGTGTTTACTAAGATTACTGAGACCACTTCTCTGCATGGCACGATCCGCATCGCCGGGTCCGCGAACCCCGCAACCTCCTACGCCTATTACCCGGGATCCAAGGATAATAGTGGCGATGTGTTCCTGGGTAATATCCGCAATGCCTCCTCGCTGTTTGGAGTGGGTGGTAACGACCCAATCCGGTCTTCCTCAAGTGTTTCTCTGTTCGGTTGGGCGCCGTTTCTCCGTCCCGGCCTGACGATCCAAGGACGCCGGGGATGGCGGCTGTCAAGGATGGCCTCTTGGC
>CALQHT020000167.1 GCA_943330455.2 Nitrosovibrio sp. Nv4
AAGACCAGCACCTGTAATGCCTGCTGCCGCTGAGATTCGGTAAGACCAGCGATCCCGTCAAGCCACGCTTCGAATGCAGTCGCTTCCATGCTGCCCCCCCGCCGGTGGCATCCTAGCCGATTTCAACAAATACCGCTATAAGAGCCATTGATTTTACCACCGGGGATTGAAAAGGTAAATCATGAGATAACCGGACGGACCGGAGGCGAGTAGGCCGGGTGCGCGCCGTACGGCCAGGGCGAGGTGGGTTTGCCAGGATGGGTATGCCAGTCGATCAACAGAACGAATTGCCGCAAGGTCGGGCACCGGACATCGATCCGTTGGACGTGGTTCGCCAGGCCGCGCTCGTCGCCCTGACCGTCGATTTGTATGTCACCTTACTGGACCGTGTGCCCAACGGGACGGAGCTGCGGGACATGTCCGCGAACTTTAACAGCGGCCTGAGGTCGGCGGAGCTGCGCGAGCGCATCCTGGCGAGTTCGGAATACCGCATTCGCCACCCGACCCTTCTCACGGTCGAGTCCATCGAAGCGTCGGGCCTGTTCGACCCGGCTTGGTATCTGAGCGCAAACCAGGATGTGCGTGGCGTTGGGGTCGCCCCGATCGTCCATTACGCCCTTTTTGGACGGGCCGAAGGACGAGCTCCGAACGCCTATCTGCGGCCGGCCTGGTATCGCGCGACCTATGACATCCCGGACGAGGTCGATGTCCTGACCCACTACATGATCGTCGGGGAGCCGGCAGGCCTGGCGCCGACCCCGGATTTCGACCCGTCCTGGTATCGGGAGGCCTATGCGCTCGGGCCCGATACCTCGCCGCTGGCGCATTTTCTCTCCAATCGGGCGGCTGGCGGAGTCGCTCCTTGTGCTCGTCTGTGGTCGCTGCACAGGACAGTTCCCGACACCGCGCTGCCCGACGGGCGCGATGTGTTTTCGTTCTACAGCGAGACACATCCCCGGTTGGACCCGTTGCCGATCCCGGATCTGGATCTGATTCGGCATTCAGGTGTGTTCGACGAGAACTACTACGTTCTCCACAGTGGTGACGTGCTCGACGCCGGCGTGGATGCGGTGGACCATTTCTGCCGCTATGGCTGGCGGGAGGGGCGGGACCCCAACGTCTATTTCAAGACCACCTGGTATGCGCAGACCAACCCGGAGGTGGGTCGGCTGCAGGTCAATCCGCTGGTGCATTACCTGGTCGTGGGCGAGTCGCAAGGGAGGCGCCCGGTCGTCTATTTCGATCCCACCTGGTACCGAGACCGTTATGGAGTGGCCCCAACCACCGCCTGCCTGGCCCATTATCTGGAGCACCGGCGAAGCCAGACCGTCTCACCACATCCGCTGTTCGACCCAGCCTACTATATCGAGCACTGCGGGACCGTCGTGCATCCGCGTCGAGATCCATTCAGTCATTTTCTGTTCGCGGGGATGCGCGACGATGTGCCGCCATCGCCAGCGTTCGACCCGGGGGCCTGGCGCCAGTCCACCCGTGGCCGGCGGTCCCACCATTTCACACAACTGCTATCGCCGGATCGGGACAACCCGCTGATCGACTACCTGCTGTCAACTTATCCCAACGGGCCGAAAGATTGACTCACCGGCACTGCAACTCCGGGCCGTCATCCACGCCTTCCGTGGCTTTGCGGCCTGGGAAGGTCGTGGAGATGCCGGCCTGCGCCCGCATGACGGGGGAGGCACTGACCGGATAGTCGATCTTTCCGCCGAGCGCATGACAGGCGGGCCGAACGGGACAGGCAGCCTGGTTGCGGTGTCCAGGGTTGGATCGGACAGGATCCGCCGGAGCTATCCGCCGGATTGTCCGTGCCGGCCGGTCCCCTACTCGGCGGCGCGTTTCGCCGCGAGCCGATCGATCTCCGCCTGCACGGCGGCCGAGGACTGCGCGGTGAACGCCGCATGGTGGTCCCGCGCGTAGCCATAGGATTCCGTGCGCCATTCGCGAGAAGATTGAAAATGCGGGTGAACGTAGCGGGCCATCAGCTCGAAATGCTGCTTTGTCTCCGCCCAATCGGCCCAGTTCTGCGCCAGCTCCATGATCACGCCGAACCCACCGGAGCCCTTCAGCAGCCGGTTGATGAAGGCGATCGCATCGTCCGGCGTGCCGATGCAGGCCATGCCGCTCTCGATCATGTAGTTGTAGCGGTCGGTGATGTCGGCCGGCACGATGGGGAAGGTCGCGACGTCGCGGAAATAGTCGCAGAACGCGTCCAACCCGTGCTTGACGTTCTCCCGCGCCTTTTCCCGGGTCTCCGCGATGTGCATCAAGGTCACCAGACGCCAGTTCTTGCGGTCCGGGGTGTGGCCGTGGAGCTTGGCTTGCTCTGAGTAAAGGCCCCAATTGTTGGCGTGGTGCTTCATCGCATCGTCGCTGGTGCCGCCGATCGAGAGCATGCCGATGCCATGCCGCCCCGCCGCCAGCGCCCCCGCCGGGGACCGAGACGCCGCCACCGCCATCTCCATCATGGGACGGGTATAGGGCGGCAGTTGCAGACGAGCATCATCCAGGGTGAACCAGTCGGACTTGCGGGTGATCGTCTCGCCCTTCATCAGGTCCACGATCACGTCGAGCGATTCGTTCATCATCCGCCGCTGGTCGGACGGGTCGATCCCGATCTTCTTCGCGTCATGCACCAACGACCCCGGCCCGACACCCAGCATCGTTCGCCCGCGGGTCTGGTAGTCCAGTTGCACCATGCGATCGGCCAGAATGAACGGGTTGTGGTAGGGCAGCGACACAACGCCCGTCCCCAATCTGATATTCCGTGTGCGCTCCGCCACACCAGCGATGAACACTTCCGGGGAGCCGATGATCTCAAACCCGCCGGAATGGTGCTCGCCGATCCAGGCCTCATGGTAGTTCAGCCGGTCCACATGCTGGACCAGCTCCATGTCACGCTCCAACGCCAGGATCGGGTTCTCTTTCAGATAGTGGAAGGGCGCCAGAAAGATGCCGCTGCGGAGATATGCCATGGTGAGGTCCGATTCTGCTGAGGGAAGGCGTGTTCGGGTTGCTTCCGGAGGATTCTACTACTGAGTAGATTAAACTGACAACCGGTAGCTCGCGCCATCGCGCACAATCCGTCCCGCGGTTGCTCCGGCGAAATGGGTGCCGATGACCAGCACCGGCGTATCCGCCAGCCGCTCGAACATGATGCGGCGGGTGCGGATGCCCTGTTCCTTGTCGGTGTCGGCGGTGGTGTCCCATTCCGGGTGCGCGATCTGACAGGGATGGTGCATGAAATCGCCGGTGATCAGCCCCTGTTCGCCGCGCGAGTCGATGAGCACGCTGACATGGCCGGGCGTATGGCCGACGGTTGGGATCAGGCTGATTTCGTCGCACAATTTGTGGTCGGTCTCCACCAAGGTTGCGCGCCCGGCCTCCACGATCGGGGTCACCGAGTCCGCGACCACGAACTTCATGTCCTCGCGGACGTTGGTGGCGGAGGTCCAGTGCTCGTATTCCGTGCGGCCCATCAGGTATTGCGCCTTGGGGAAGGTTGGCACCCATTTGCCGTCCACCAGCATAGTGTTCCAGCCGACATGATCCACATGCAAATGCGTGCAGAGCACGGTGTCGATGGAATCGGCGGGGAAACCGGCGTTTTTCAGATCCTCCAGGAACGGCCCGGTGCGGTCGTTCCAATGCGGAATGCGCCGGTTCTGCTTGTCGTTGCCCAGGCAGGTATCGACGATGATGCGCCGGGTCGGTGTTTCGACGATGAAGCTATGGATGCTCATGCGCAGCCGGCCGTTCTCGTCGGCGAAATGCGGTTGCAGCCAGGCGATTGGCTTGATGACCTCCGGCGTTGCCTGGGGCAGCAAGAAGCGGCTGCCGCCGGTCATTTCCAGTTCCACCAGCTTGGTGATCGTCACATCGCCAATGCGCCATTTCATCGACCGTGTCCTCCGGGGCTTTGCGGCCAGCTTAACCGATCTACTGTGTCGTGCCATGGTCCCCCATGGGAGAAGGAGGGATTGATGCTGAGTCTGCGACCGAACTGCGAGTATTGCGACAAGGACCTGCCGGCGCATGCGACGGAAGCCCGGATTTGCAGCTACGAGTGCACCTTCTGCGCCGACTGCGTCGAAACCGTTTTGTTCAACGTGTGCCCGAACTGCGGCGGTGGCTTCGTCCCCCGTCCGATCCGCCCGGCGACCGCTCGTCGTCCGGGTGTGTTCCTGGGCCGGCATCCGGCATCGCAGGATCGGGTCCACCTGAAGAAGGACCGC
This sequence comes from Nitrosovibrio sp. Nv4, assembly GCA_943330455.2. GTDB lineage: Bacteria > Pseudomonadota > Alphaproteobacteria > Acetobacterales > Acetobacteraceae > Rhodopila. Next base: position 4,251 of record CALQHT020000167.1, read on the forward strand.
ACGGAGGTCGCCGCCTTCGTCCAAACGGTCCGCCACATCAAACCCGAAGATCGCTGAAACGGCCGCGGGAAACCGCGGCTTCCGGCTAACCCCTGGACGCACGGGCGGACAAACCGCAGGATCGACCATAAGACAAAGGGAGGTCGCCGCATGGCCATTCGGATCGGAATCATTGGCGTCAACGGACGCATGGGTCGCCTGATCGCGGAGGAAACCCGCGCCGCGGGGGCCGATCTTGCCGGCGGCATCGGCCGACCGGGTGGCAGTGCGGCGGCTCCGCCCGATGTGACGATGTTCGCGGAGCTCGCCGACCTCGCCGCGGCTTCGGACGTCGTGGTGGACTTCACGCATGCTTCGGCGGCACGCGGCAACGGCGGAGTGCTGGCGAAGGCTGGCAAGGCCTGGGTCCTGGGCACATCCGGTCTGTCCGCCGATGACGAAGCCGCGGTCGCCGTGGCCGCCGAACGCATCCCGGTCGTCTATGCGTCGAATTTCTCGGCCGGGGTGAACCTGGTGTTGGCCCTGGCCGAACGCATGGGCGCCGCCTTGCCGGCAGACGCCTACGACGCAGAGATCATGGAAATGCATCATCGCCAGAAGGTAGACGCCCCGTCCGGCACCGCCATCGGAATGGGACGTGCCGTCGCCAAGGGGCGCGGCGTGAAGCTGGACGATGTGATCGAGAGCGGGCGCCACGGTCACACCGGCGCGCGCAAAACCGGTGCCATTGGATTTGCCGCGTTGCGCGGTGGTCAGGTCGTGGGCGAGCACACATTGATTTTCGCATCTGGCAGCGAGCATATCGCCCTGACCCATCGGGCGTTCGACCGCCGGACCTTCGCAACCGGGGCGGTCCGTGCGGCGATGTGGGTGTCGGGACGCAAATCGGGACTCTACTCGATGATGGACGTACTGGGCATGACCTGACCCGTTGCGGTTTGACTTGACCCCCGGGGGGGTTTCGGCCACACACCGCCGACCCGCCATCCGGCCGGGCGCGGGCATATGCCAGCCGTAACCCTCCGCGACGCGAGAGAGCACCCATGCGCGACACGGGCGAATATCTGTTCACTTCCGAATCCGTCTCGGAAGGACACCCCGATAAAGTGGCCGACCGGCTGAGCGACACGGTTCTGGACGCATTTCTGGCGGCCGACCCCTATTCCCGGGTTGCCTGCGAAACACTGGTAACGACCAACCGTGTTGTGCTGGCCGGTGAAACCCGTGGTCCCGACACCATCACGCCCGAACTGCTGACCCATCTCGCGCGCATGGCGATCCGAGACATTGGTTATGAGCAGGACGGTTTCCACTGGAGGACCGCAGACGTGCAGGTATATCTGCACTCGCAGTCGTCCGATATCGCGCAAGGCGTCGACAGCGCCGGCAACAAGGACGAAGGCGCCGGCGATCAGGGCATCATGTTCGGCTATGCCTGCCGTGAGACCGCCACCCTGATGCCCGCGCCGCTCTATTACGCGCATGAAATCCTCCGCACGATGCGCGATCGCCGGATCGCCGGGGACAACTCGGTTGCCGGATTGTTGCCGGACGCCAAGAGCCAGGTCACCCTGCGCTATGTGGATGGCAAGCCTGTCGGCGCGACCTCGGTGGTCGTGTCCACCCAGCATATGGCAGGCCTGGAGCAGGCTCAGATCAAGCGCATGCTCTGGCCGCTAGTAGAAAGCACCCTGCCCAAGGGCTGGATGCCGACCGAACAGGAATTCTATGTCAATCCGACGGGGAATTTCGTGATCGGTGGACCGGATGGCGATTGCGGCCTGACCGGCCGGAAGATCATCGTCGACACCTATGGTGGTGCCTCCCCGCATGGCGGCGGTGCTTTCAGCGGAAAGGATCCGACCAAGGTCGACCGTTCGGCTGCCTATGTGTGCCGCTATCTGGCGAAGAACGTCGTTGCGTCCGGGCTGGCCGACAAGTGCACCTTGCAGATCAGCTACGCGATCGGCGTGTCGCATCCGCTGTCGGTCTATGTGGACCTGCATGGTACCGGCAAGGACGTCGATGAGACCCGCCTGGAAGCCACCTTGCGCGAACTCGTCGATCTGAAGCCACGCGGCATACGGGAGCATCTGCACCTGAACCGCCCGATCTATGTGCCCACCTCCGCCTATGGCCATTTCGGCCGGGAGCCGGACCTGGAGAAGGGCACCTTCACCTGGGAAAAGACCGATCTGGTCCCGGCCCTGAAGTCCGCGTTCAACCGCTGACGGACAGTACCGCCGTAAAGCCGCCACCGGATCGGCTTTACGGGCGCAGCCGCGGACACAAGCTGCGGCCGCGCCAGGAAGTCCTGCTCGACGTGACTTTGCCCCGGTTGTTGTTCCGGGACGCAAACGCCGCCAATCCGTTGGCGGCGTTTCCATTCCCGACGCCGGTGCTGTGGCTGGAGGTCGGCTTCGGCGGCGGGGAGCACGCAAGGGCACAGGCGTCGGCCCATCCCGAAGCCGCCCTGATCGCCTGTGAAGTGTTCGAGAACGGCATCTGCTCGATGCTGGCCGACCTGGTCCCCCTCGGCGGAGAGGCAACCGCGGCGTTGCCGGCCAACCTGCGCCTGTGGACAGATGACGCCCGTATCCTGCTGCGGCAACTGCCGAATGCCAGCCTGGACCGACTGTTCCTGATGTTCCCTGACCCATGGCCGAAGGCGCGCCATGCCAAGCGCCGCTTCGTCCATCCCGGACAACTGCCGCTGCTGGCGCGAGTCCTGAAACCCGGCGCTGCCTGGCGCGTGGCCAGCGATCATCCCGTCTATCAGACCTGGGTTCGGGAGGTGATGGGCGCGCAAACCCTGTTCGACGCACCCGAACCGGTTGGTGAGCGCCCACCGGATTGGCCGGCGACCCGCTATGAAGCGAAGGCGCTCCGGGAAGGGCGGTCGCCATTGTATTGGACATTCACGCGTCGGGGTTAGGCCAGACGGCACCGGACCGCGTGTGAATCACCCAATATAACAAAGTCCTAGAGCGGTTTGTCGGTTTCGGGCATGGTGAAACCGCTTTAGGATGCACGCCATGCGCTACATTTCCACCCGCGGCCATGCCGCGCCTCGTGATTTCGCAGGTGTCCTGCTGTCCGGTCTGGCCGAGGACGGCGGGTTGTTCATGCCCGAATCCTGGCCGCATTTTTCGCACGCGGACTGGCGGGCGATGCGGGCACTGTCCTACCCGGCGCTCGCCGCCCGGATCATGCAGCCGTTCGTCGGCCAATCGATCCCCGCCGCAACCCTGTCAACGATCTGCCGTGACGCCTATGCGGATTTCCGCCATCCGGCCGTCGTTCCGCTCGTGCAGCTTGAAACCGGCCTGTTCGTGCAGGAACTGTTCCATGGACCGACGCTCGCCTTCAAGGACATGGCGATGCAGGTGCTGGGGCGCCTGTTCGATCACGTCCTGACCGAGCGCAATGCCCGCGTCACCATTGTCGGTGCGACCTCCGGCGATACCGGCTCCGCGGCGATCGAGGCCTGTGCCAATCGCGACCGCGTGGACATCGTCATCCTGCATCCGCATGAGCGCACCAGCCTGGTGCAACGCCGCCAGATGACCACGGTCATGGCGCCCAATGTCGGCAATGTCGCGATCCAGGGCACATTCGACGATTGCCAGGACCTGGTGAAATCCCTGTTCGCCGATGTGCCGTTCCGTCAGGAAATGCATATGTCGGCAGTCAACTCGATCAACTGGGCCCGCATTGCCGCCCAGATACCCTATTACGTCGCGGCGGCCCTCGCCTTGGGCGCCCCGGAACGTGAAGTCGCGTTCAGTGTTCCCACCGGCAATTTCGGCAACGTGCTCGCTGCCTGGGCGGCACGCCGGATGGGCCTGCCCATTGCCCGCCTGATCGTCGGGTCCAACCGCAACGACATCCTGGCGCGATTCCTCGCCGCCAACGACATGTCGATCGCCGGTGTGGAACCATCCCTGTCGCCCAGCATGGACATCCAGGTCAGCTCGAATTTCGAGCGGCTCTTGTTTGAACTGCTGGAGCGCGACCCGGTTGCGACCGCCGCGACCATGCGGACGTTCCGGGACTCGGGCCGGATGCCGGTCACTCAGGATGCATGGCATCGTGCGAGGCAGGTGTTTCACGGGTTTCGGCTGGACGACGCTGGCACCGAGGCCGAAATCCGCCGCATCCATGCCGCGTCCGGCTATCTGGCGGACCCTCATACCGCGATCGGTATCGCGGCGGCACGAGCTTTGGCGCCGGGTCACGGCATACCGGTGATCGCGATGGCAACCGCGCATCCCGCCAAGTTCCCGGACGCGATGGAACGCGCGACCGGCCAACGTCCGGCGCTGCCGCCAAGTCTGGCGGACCTGTTTGAGCGGGAAGAGAAATTCGTCGTGCTACCCAACGACTTGGCCGCGGTGGAAGCGAACGTGCGGGCCTTGGTGTACCGAAACGCCCCCCAGGCCTGATCCGCGACGTTGGCCGGACAGGGAGCGGGACAAATGGTCTCCGCCCCCCTTACCTAAGTTCGAGGCTCAGGCCTCGTTCGACTTGTCCAGCACCGGCTGAAATGCCGCGGTCGCCTTCTTCAACTCCGTCGCCACATCGGCCCCGCCGACGATGTTGGTCAACCCGACGCCGATCGTGTCCCGGAATTCGGTCACAGGCACAATCACCGGCAAGCCGGGGCGCGCCATCTTTAGGCTGGCTGTCGTCGTGTCGAACCACTCCTGCGGAAAAGCGCTGTTCTTGACGATATCGTCGCGGCCATACGCCGAAAGCCGAGGCGGCGTGCCCGCGCCGGAACGAAGCTGCTCATACTGCACCGGCTTGCTGGTGATCCATTGCAGGTAGATCCAGGCCGCCTTCTTGTTCTTGGCGGTCGCCGGGATTCCCATGCCATCGATGAACGTCGCGCAGTTATGCGCCTTCGGTCCTGCCGGAACCGGCGCAAATCCGACCTTGTCCACGATCCGAGACTTCGTCTTATCCAACAACGGCGCCGAGAACCCAATTCCATCCCACCACATCGCCGCTCGGCCTTGCATGAACGTGGTCTGGCATTCGTTCCAGTTGAAGCCGATGTTTCCGGGCGGCCCACATTCCCGCATGATCTTCTGGTACCACTGGCCTGCTTCGATCGCGGCGGGTGTGTCCGTCAGCAGCTTCTTGCCGTCCGGCGTGACCGTTTCCTGATCCCAACCCAACAGAATGTTGTCATAGAGGACGACATTGGCGTTCTTCAGGCCGCGTCCCACAAACCCGTAGGTCTGCTTCGACGGGTCCGTCAGGGCCTGCGCCATGGTCATCATCTCGTCGAAGGTCTTCGGCGGCGCCGAGTAGCCCTTCGCGGCCAAAAGCTCCTTGTTGTAGAACAGGATGAACAGGTCCTGATTAAGCGGCAGGGCGTTGATCTTGCCGTCGTCGCCGGTTGCCACCTTCATCGACGGCGCACTGAAATCCGCCAGATCGAAATCGGCATGCGTCATGCTTTTGTCGCTGATGAACGGACGCAGATCCTCCATCCACTTGGCCTTCTCGACCAGTCGCTTCTGCACATGCATCCCGACGTTGACGACGTCGAAGCTGGGCCGCCCGCTGGCCATTTCCATCGCGACCTTGGGGCGCTGCTGTTGCTCGGGGATCTGCTCGAACCCTACCTTGATGCCGGTCAGTTCCTCAAAATCCTTGTTCAACCGTTTTGCCAGATCGCCCCGCGGAGAGAGCTGGAAATTGACCTCGATGGTCTGGCCCTTGAACTGTTTCCAGTCGAATGCGGATTGCGCGTTGGCCCGTTCCACGATCGCGGGCGCGGCGAGAACGGCGGCAGATGCCTGAAGCAGGCGGCGGCGGCGTATCATGCGGTTCCTCCATTGGTGGCCCGGTCGCGGATCTGGTGGCGAGCGAGGCGGCGGACCATAACGGGTTCGCCAGGAGCTAGGAAGCGGACATGGCCGTCACGCTATTCGAAGCGGGAGAAATCCGGCTTGCGCTTTTCGACGAATGCCTGGAACGCTTCGGCCGCTTCGGCGGACCCGACCCGGTCGCGAAAAATGACCAACTCTTCGGCGATGCGGTCGGTCAGGTCCTGGCTGCCATGGCGGATCAGCTTCTTGGTCAACTGCACCGATTGCGGCGGCAACGCAGCCAGCCGGCGCGCCAGTGCGTGGGCGGTAGGCATCAGGTCCTGGTCGTCGACAACCTGATTGACGAAACCCCAATCGAGCGCGGTTGCCGCGTCCAATGGCTCCCCCAACAACAGCAGGGCGTTGGCCCGCTGGTGCCCGACCAGGCGTGGAAACAATAGGGAACTGCCCGCTTCCGGCACCAGGCCGAGGCTGGTAAACGGCATGACGAACCTAGCCGAACGGGCGGCGACGATGAGGTCGCAATGGGCGAGCATGGTCGTGCCAACGCCGATGGCGGCCCCGTTCACCGCGCCGATCAAAGGTTTCTTCAGGTCTTTCAACGCGGTCAGGAACGGTGACGCCGCGCTGCGTCCGTTGCTGGCGGCGCGTTGCTGGAAATCCTTGATGTCGTTGCCGGAGGTGAATGTATCCCCGGTACCCGTCAGCACGATGACACGCACCCCTGGGTCGCTGTCCGCAGCGGTGAACGCGTCGACCACGGCGGTGTACATGGCTCGTGTCAGCGCGTTCTTTTTCTCGGACCGATTGAAGGCGATTTCCAGCACACTGTCGGTTCGCGTGATGGTGATGTTCTCGGTCATGTCAGGTCTCCCGGAGGAGCCGCAACCCTACGCAGACCGCTCCGCCCCGGCAACGCCCGCCCGTTTATCCGGGCAGATGACAGGCGATGTAGGGTGGTAGATTGAACGCGCCCACATGGATCTCCGGCGTCCAGTATTTTGTGTTGCCCAGAATGCCGGAGGCTGCCGCGCGGGCGCGGATCGTCTCGACCGAGACTTGCGTCAGCCCAGCATCTTTCGCCGACCAACCCAGGGTCATGAAGCCGCCCACATAAGTCGGCACCGCGGCGACATAGGCGGAGACATGGGAGAAGTAACGTTGACGGCGAGCGCTTGTATCCCTCAGTTCGTCGGCCTGCATGAACGGCACGCCGCACTGGTTCACCACAAGCCCGCGCGGCGTCAGGATGCGTGCGCAGTTCTCATAGAATTCGTCGGTGAACAGCACCTCTCCGACGCCGATCGGATCGGTGGAATCGACAATGATCGCGTCGAACGAGGCATCCGGCGCGCGCTTCACATAGTCGATCCCGTCGCCCACGATCACCTCGGCCCGCTTATCGGTCCACGCATCGCCGCCGATCCCGGGCAGGAACTGTTTCGACAGGCGGATGACCTCTCCGTCGATTTCCACCATGACGGCGTGCTGGACAGATTGATGTTGCAGCACGCGGCGCAGGACGCCGCCGTCACCGGCGCCGATGATCAGCACGTTCGCGGCTGATCCGTGGGCCAGCAAGGGCACATGGGCCAACATTTCCTGGTAGACGAACTCATCAGCCTCGGTGATCTGGATGACACCGTCCAGCACCATCACCGTGCCGTGCGAGAAGCTTTCGAACAGGACAATGTCCTGGAAGTCACTTTTCACCCGTGCCAGTTCCCGTTTCACCAGGAAACGCTGGCCCCAGTCCGGGTAGAGCGATTCGTTAATCCAGCTATCGGTCGCCATCAGCGCCCTCCATGCGAACAAACGGCCCGGACGATCGGTCCGGGCCGTGAATTGCCGAGACAGTTGGTGCGGGTTACGCGATCAGGCCGCGCCGCTGCTCACCCAGATTGATCGAGGTCGGCGCGAACGCCGCCTTCAGCGCGGGCAAACCGTCATACGGATTGCAGGCACCGCACATGAAAATATCGATCGCGGCGAAGTCCCGTTCCGGCCACGTATGGATGGAGATATGACTCTCCGCCAATACCAGCACACCGCTCACGCCACCATTCGGAGAGAAATGGTGGAAATGGCTATGCAGGATCGTGGCGCCCGCCGCTTCCGCGGCGTTGCGCAAGGCGCGGTCGATGTGATCGGGATCGCACAGATTGGTGGCGCCCCAGAGGTCCACCAAAAGATGCGTGCCGGCGAATTTGACGCCGTCCTTCTCAACAAAATAGTCCTTCTGCACTTCGGCATCGGACTGCGTCTGGTTGCTGCTCGGGAGTTCCGAGACCATCCCCAGTGGGCTGAGTGCGTTCATCGCGTACCCCTTCCTACCAGTAGACGGCCTGTTGGACTTTGCGCACGACAGGCGAAGCCTGCCCGTGGATCGTCCCCTGGGGCCAAGGCGGCGGAACATGATCAAACCGGACCCGCGACGCAAGAGAATTTCGTGATTACCAGCTATGAAATTCGTACCCGCCCGGAAAGCAGTCGCTACTGCGTGGTCGTTTGCGCCTGGAGCGCCTTTAAGCCGGCCGGTAAAGCGCGTACAAGCCCGATTTCTTGCTTGGCTCGCTTCAGATCGCCAATGCCTCGCACCGGGTCCGCGGTCAACAAGCGGAACATGTCCGCGACAGGGCCGGTCCCCATGCGACCATCCTCGCGCGTGCCAAGTGTTGCCAGGGATGCGTCGTCGCCGCCACGCGCCGCCGCGGTCGCCAGCCGCAGCAAGACTCGTTTCTGCTGATCGTCCAGATCGCCGGTGGGCGGGATGGTCAGGCCTACCAGGTCGGTCAGCGCCTGTTTGGCGGCGGGCCAGTCCTGCGCGCGCTCCAAAATGCCGGCCTTTGCAGCAAATGCCGCGGGTGATCGCAGTCCGGACAGCATTTCCATGGCCGTTGGTGTGTCGCCCAGCCGGGACGTCGCGTCGGCGCCGATCAGCGCGCGCGTTTCCAAGAGGTCGGCATCCGGGTTGGGCATGCTGGACGCGGACAAGGCCGCCACGGCGCCGGCCGGGTCGTCTTCCCGCAAGCGCAATTCCGCCAGCCGCGTGCCCAATCCCGCGCGCCCCTGTGGCGTCGGGGCTGCTTTCATCAGTTTGGTCAACACCTGGTCGGCGCGTTTGGGCAGGTCGAGTGCCAGCAGGCGTTCGGCCAGTCGATTTTCCAGTGCCGCGTCCTCTGTGCCGGGTGGCAGCAGATCGGCGTTTTCCTCGACCAGGGCAACGAAATCGAGCGGCTTTATGGATGCCGCGCCGTCGTCGTGGATCAGGGTACCGAACATATCCCGCATGCGGGTCTGGATCTGTTCGGCGTGGGGCGGGAAGTCCGCCTTGGCGTCACGCAACAATTTCAGGGCCTCGCGCCATCCACCGGTCTGTCGACGCAATTCCGCGATACGCAGCCTCAACGCAAGGTCGCGCTGATCGCCGCGCCAGACATAAAGCAACTTGTCCAGTGCCTCGACCGCCTTGTCGTTGTCGATCCTACCCTCCGTGCCAATGATGATGAGACATCTACCCCCCGGGAGTTTAGACCCTGAGGTGCTGGAGGATCGTCTTTCTCATGCCCATGCTCGACACAGAAACCTATGCCGGGGCGGGTGCCGCCTCGAACGAAGGCCGTAGGTCGGCGGTCG
>CALQHT020000168.1 GCA_943330455.2 Nitrosovibrio sp. Nv4
ATTCGCAAACGCATGATACCAAAGACCGGGCGCGGGCGTCTCGCCGAATTATCGCGAATTTACGGCGAAATTCACCCTGTCAGTTGGCTTTTGCAAGTGGCTCATCAGACAAGGGATTTGAGATTTTTCTTTTGTGGACAGGCTCGGTTGCGGATATCGAGAATTACGAAGCAAGATTTGAGCTTTGAAAACAAAGGGATTTTCTGCTGCATAAATTAGGTGCATAACGAAGCCATGAAATACGGCTATGCACGAGTGTCAACGGACGGTCAGAGCGTGACAGCACAGGTTGCCCAGCTCACCCGCGCCGGATGCAAGAAGGTGTTCCGCGAGACGGCGAGCGGCGCACAGACCGACCGCGCCCAGCTTCGCAAGGTGCTGGCCGCGCTTGAGGACGGCGACGTGCTCATGGTGACAAGGCTAGACCGTCTAGCTAGATCAACCCGTGACCTGCTGAACACCCTTGCCGCGATCACCGACCGCAAGGCGGGTTTCCGATCCCTCGGCGACAAATGGGCGGACACCACGACCGCACACGGGCGGCTGATGTTGACCGTGCTCGGCGGGTTGGCCGAGTTCGAACGGGAGTTGATCCGCGCGAGGACAGGCGAAGGCCGTGCCCGTGCCGTGGCGCGCGGTGTGAAGATGGGGCGACCGCCCAAGCTGACACCGCATCAACAGAAGGAAGCCATCAGGCGACGCGACAACGGCGAGCCGATGCGCGACATTGCCAGATCGTATAACGTGAGCCACAGCACGATTTCGAGGCTGATAGCACAGGTAGAAACCGCCATTTAAAGAAAACTCGTAACGTAGTTATCGGTGAAACCCCGATCTATACCAACAATGGGCGGCGTGGCATCGTCAGCACTTAGAGTGTTATGAATTTGGAGATGAAACGCGTCAAGGTGGCAGGTCTTATTATGACATTCCTCGTAGCGTTGACGCGCTGCGCTCCCGTCCAAGTGGGTTCAGATGCACATCCCACCAGAAAAACAGGGCAGAACATTGAGTTTGGTTCCCCTACGTTTGTGCCAGTCGGGGCAACAATATTTTCGCAGTTCGACTACGATGCCGTGACGAGAGCGTTTGTGCAGTCGCCCTATAGCCGGCCGGTCGGCATTGGAGGGCGCATTGTCCTATCAGTCGGGCAGCCACTGTTTCCTGCCATGGTTGCAGGGCAGCAAGCTTATTGTTCAGCCAACGCGACTTTCCTAGCATATTTAGGTACGGATAACCGCTCAGTGTGTTTCTTTGATATCGGAAATACTGGGCGGTTTTCCACCGCGTATGTCGTCAACACGCTCGCTGATATGAAGCTTGACGTGGACGTGCCCTATTCAGTGCGAGAGCAGGCGACCGGATCGGGTTTCAAATACGAGCTTCTCTACCAAGGCTTCGATCGGGGAGTAGTCCGTGTAACCTACCGTGAGTATCTCGCGGATTTTGCTAGACCCGCGTTCCAACAAGACCTTACATATACTTTAGAAAAATCTGGAACGACCGAAGCCTCCTTTCGGAACGTTCGCTTTGTGATCAACTCCGCGGATAACAACGGAATCAAATACTACGTCACGCGGGGGTTTCAGTGATTGAGGGATGAGTGAGCGTGCCTCCCAATTTACCATATATAACGACCGCAGTGTCTATGTCACGGATGACTGTGTCGCCCCATCGTGGGGGTTAGGGGGCCTCCTCTTCGGGGGTCTTGGGGAATAAGTCACCCTGCGGCTTATCGGGCGGAGGGGGCAGGTTTTCGAGGCTTATGACTTCGAGGCTATCGCGTACTGAGAAGCGCCGTATGTCGTCATCGTTCGAGTAGATGACTGCTGCTCCTTCAACCTTGGCAATGGCCACAATCTGTCGGTCGAATTTCACTTTCAGCCACGAGGCTAAGCCTTCCTTCTTATCACCTGCCCGTAGTGCTTCGCGATGTGCGGCGGCAGCCTCAACCGCTGCCCGCGTGCCAAAGGGAACAATCTTGAACCGGGACGAGCGGTTAATGATGTCAAGGTATTGCGGAGCGGCATCGTTTGCACCGATCAATACCTCACAAAGGGCAGGCGTCGGGACGATGATTTTTGTCCGGGTCTTGTCGAGCGACCGCACAAGAAAATCGAGCCTTGCATCTATATCACCCACGCCCTTTACCTTGGGATCAAGCAGCGGAATGAGAAAGGAGGAGTCGAAAACGACGGCCATTTAATGCGACGTTCCTTCCTCCCGGCGCAAGCCGAGAACATCACCCAACGACGCATCCTTGCCCCACTCGCTGCCTTCAACGGCGCGGAGCTTTGTCACAACATCCATAAGTGGGCTGTCGTCGATAACCTCGAAGCGGGAAATATCGAATTGCTGGAGTGTCCAGCTACCGTCTTCCTCGCGCACCCATTTGCCGCTTCCATATACCCGCACTGTTGCCCCGCGATAATGCGGTGCAAGCTGCTTCGATAACTCGACGGTCGTCTGGCAAGGAAAAACCGCGCCCTCGGCATCCTCAAGGAGAACCGGAATCGACTCATCGCGTCCGCCAAGGCGGATCACTACCCCGTCGAGGGAACCATCTTCGCGGAATGGGCCATAGCGCATGGGTTTGGGCCGCGTCCGTCCGGGGAAAGTGATAATCTCGGCTCCGCTCTCCGCTGTCAGCGTGGCGACCGCGTTATCCTTCGCCAACAGTGTGTCGAGGGCCTTATAGGCTTGCATGGCGTCCTTCGGCCCGTTGCCGTCGCGGATTTTTTGCAGCCGCTCCCCTACCTTGGGCACTGCTGGTTCTTCGATGCGGGAAACCAGCACCGCGCTACCGGCCTCTAGGCGTGCAAAGTGTACGCGCTCTTGATCACCGAGGAGCCGTGCGAGCTCGGTCATGTATTCGGCGAGCCGAGACATCGGCAAGGATTCGACGCTGAACACGTCGATCCTCAGTCGATACTCGTGATTGCCAGACATCGCTCGTCGCCTTCCTCGTTATTCCAATTTTGCCCCAGCCTACCAGTTAGACCGACGCTCGTTAACATGGGCTTAAAACGCCTGATTTTTCTTCTGTTTAGCGGCCTGTACCGTAGCATGGCGGCCGTTCTCAGGATGCCCGTCGCGACTTACCATATAATACGTTACGCGGCACTGACCCAAAAGTGGGACGGACGCGATGCTACTGAGGTCCGGCGCCTTTAATATGCGACCATGTCCCGCCTCAAACATCGCAGCCGTCAACCCACCGCCGACCATTTTGAATCTCGTGCGTGACGCCTCAGACCCCCGACCACGAAAACGCATCCGCCAGAACAAACACACCGCTCCGGGACACAAAACAAACAGCGGCCAATCCCAACCGCCCCGAGACAACTGGAGCGGGTGAGGGGAATCGAACCCCCGTAGCCAGCTTGGAAGGCTGGTGCTCTACCATTGAGCTACACCCGCACGTCCCACGATATTATCGGCCACCGCCCCGACACGCCAGAGCAATTCTGTGCTCCCACCCATCCGCGGCCACCCAGCGCCAAGGCCCAAACCGCCCCCTCCCCCACACACAGCCCCAATCCCAGCCTTGCCACCCCATATAATACGTTATAACATTCCATTATCGCCGAAGGGACAGAGGGACACACCATGGCTCGCGCATCACGGAGCGGTCTGCTAACCGCCATAGCCCTCATCCCCACCGCCCTAGCAGCCCAAACCTTCGACCAAGGCACCGTCACCACCCGCCCCTACCGCAACCAGGCCCTAGCCGCCGCCAATGCCCATCCGGTGGAAACCGAAAACCTGTTCGGCTTCACCCTCGGCTCCGACATCGACGAAGCCGGCACCCTCGGTTTCGCCATCGAAACCGTCGCCGCCTTCGGCCGCCGAGAAGGCCGCTACACCGCCGCCAACACCAAGCTGGAATTCTCCTGGGCGGCCACGTCCGACCTCTCGGCCTCCTTCAGCCTCCTGGGCGGCGCCTGGAACATCGCCAACAACCCCGCCCTGCCCGACACCTACGCGATGCGCTTCCGCGGCATCGGAGGCGAGCTCCGCTGGCTCTGGCTGGACCGGGACCAGGATCGCTTCGGCATCACCCTGCACCTGGAACCGTCCATGACCATGGCCGATGAGGTCACGGGCGAAGCCGGCACCGGCTACGCCTCGGAAAACAAGCTGATCATCGACACGACGTTGGTGCATGACCGGCTCTGGGCCGCCATCAACCTCACCTACGACGTGGAAAGCTTCCGCCCATGGAGCGGCGGCAAGACCGAGGAAGCCTCCGTCGGCGGCATCTCCGCCGCGGTCACCGCCCGGGTGACGGACTCGTTGTTCCTTGGCGCCGAAATCCGCTACCTCACCGCCTTCGAAAAACTCCTGCTCGGCCGCCAATCGGGACGCGCCCTGTACATCGGTCCCACCGGGTTCTGGCGCATATCCGACAATGCGTGGCTGGCCGCGGCCTGGAACATCCAGGTCGCCGGCCATGCCAACGACGAACCAAGCCGCCTCGACCTCACCAATTTCTCCCGCCAACTGGTCCGCCTCAAGCTCGGCTTTGAATTCTGATCCGACCCGCCGGAACCGGCCCATCCCGCCCTCGACCCAGGAAACCCCGCCATGATCCGTCGTCGTCACACCCTGGCCCTTGGTCTCGGCCTGCTTGCCCCAATTCACCAGGCCGCCGCGCAGCCGCGCACCCAGCCGGCCCGACCACAGACAACAATCCGCGCCGTGGCCAGTTTCTCGATCCTGGCCGATCTGGTGCGGGAAATCGGCGGGCCGCGCGTCGAGGTTCAGTCGCTGATTCCTCTGGGGCAAGACCTGCACCGATTCCAGCCCTCGCCGTCGGATGCGCGGGGCGTGACGGAGGCAGCGGTCTTCGTCATCAACGGGCTGGGCCTGGAAGGATGGGCCGAACGGATTGCGCAGGCGGCGGGGTTCAAGGGCAAAGCCGTGGTGGCGACGAAAGGGATAAAGGCACTCGTGGCCGGACATAAGCACGCGAAAAAGGACGCACATACGCACGGCGCCCATGACCCGCATGCCTGGCTGGATGTCGCCAATATCCGGCAATATGTCGCCAATATCCGAGACGGCCTGACCGGGGCCGATCCGGACGGCGCCGCCACCTACGCCGAACGGTCGGCCGCCTATCTGGCAAAGCTGGACGCGCTGGATGCGGAAATCCGGGCGATTCTGGCGCCGATCCCGCGCGCCAACCGCCGCATCGTGACCACGCATGAAGCGTTCAACTATTACGCCGACGCCTACGACGTGGACTTCCTGGCCCCGATCGGCCTGTCCACCGACCAGGACCCGACGCCGCGCGCGTTAGCCGCCCTGATCGCGCAAATCCAGCGGGAGCGTATTCGTGCCCTGTTTCTGGAATCCGGCGCCTCGCCCCGCCTGATGGAACAGATCGCGCGAGAAACCAAAGTCAGGATCGGCGGCACTCTCTACGCGGAAACCCTGACCCCAGCCGACGGACCCGCCGCGACCTATATCGACCTGATGCGGACGAACACACGCACCATCGCCGCCGCTCTGGCCTGAAAGCGACGGACCGTCAGCCAGACGAGGCCGCCACGATCGGCGCCCGCTGGTTCAGCGCGTCCTTGTCGAAGCCGGCCAGACGTTTGTAGTTGGCGGCGGTGCCTTCCAGCTCTTCTTGCGTCAGCACGTCCTCGATGCGGGCAAACCCGTTCGGGGCGCGTTGCTCGACCAGTTGCATCACCTGCTCGGGCCCATTGCCTCGGTTCGCGAGCACGATCCGGGCGGTCGCGGGGCGCCGTTCGGCCTCATAGGCCTCCAACGCCGCGGTGGTCACGCCATGCGCCAGGATCTCCCGCGCCAGAACCCGCGCATCGAGGATCGCCTGCGACGCGCCATTGGACCCGATCGGATACATCGCGTGCGCCGCGTCCCCCAGCAGGGTGATCGGCCCGAAGGTCCAGCGGTCCAGCGGGTCCCGGTCCACCATCGGATATTCGAAGCAACGTTCCGCCGCCTGGATCACGGCCGGCACGTCCAGCCAGTCGAACCGCCAATCCTGGAACGACGGCAGAAAGTCCTCCAACTGGCCGCCGCGGTTCCAGTCTTCTCGCCGCCACGCATGATCGACCGGGAATTTGCGTTCGGCGATCCAGTTGATCTCCGCCTCTCCCTGGTCCAGCGCCGAGCGAGAAATCGGGTAGGCGACGAATTTCTGGAACTCGTGCCCGGCCATGATCATGGTGCGCCCGGTCAGGAACGGTTTTGCCCGCGTGACGCCGCGCCACAGGATGGCGCCGTTCCAGATCGGCGGGCCCTCGTCCGGGTAAAGGCGCGCGCGGACGGCGGAATGGATGCCGTCCGCCGCGATCAGCAGGGTTCCCTCGGCCGGCCCCAGGGGCGCGCCGGTCCGGCGGTTGACGAAATGGGCGCGGATGCCGGTGGCGGTTTCCTCCCAGCCGGACAGATGATGACCGGTGAGGATCGCGTCCGCGCCCAGGCGTTCGCGCGCCGCATCCAGCAGGATCATCTGCAGGGCGCCGCGATGGATGGAGAATTGCGGCCAGTGGTAGCCCGCGTCCAATCCCCTCGGTTCCGACCAGATGCGCTGCCCGCGCCGGGAGTAATAGGCCAGTTCGGCGGTCGGAATGGCGGTCGCGGCCAGCGTCTCGCGCAGGCCCAGTTCCGTCAGTTCGCGCACCGCGTGCGGCAGGGTGTTGATGCCGACACCCAGCGGCTCGATAGTCTCCACCGATTCGAACACGCGGCAGGCGACGCCGATCTGATGCAGGCTGAGTGCCGTGGCCAGGCCGGCGATGCCGCCGCCGATGATCAAGACCGTCATGCCGGTGCGCTCCTGGAAGGTTTCATCCGATGCCCGTCTATCACACCGCGGCCGGCCCCGTTGAGATGCTGGAATGGGGCTCGGGCGAGGAACTGTGGCTGCTGCTGCACGCCGCCGCGGCCGGGCCGAAGAGCCTGTCGGGCCTGGCCGAAGCGCTGGCGGCGCCCAACCGCCGGGTCGTCGCCCCAGCCTTGCACGGATACGGCCAGACCCACATCGAGGCCACCGGCGATCGGATCGACCACCACGTCGCCGTCGCCCGCGCCTGCCTGGATATCCATCCGAGCCAGCGCCGCGTGGTGTTCGGCCATTCCATGGGCGGGTTGGTCGCGGTGCTGGCCGCCATGGAAGGCGCGCCGATCGACCGGCTGGTGCTGTATGAGCCGATCGTCGTCGGCTGCCTGGACCCCAACGATCCCGACGACATGGCTTGCCGCGACTGGGATCGCCGCATCCTGAGCAAACTCGATACCCTGCTGGCGGCAGGCCGAGCGGAGGAGGGTGTCGCGAGCTTTGTGGAGGCTTGGAATGAGGTCGCGTGGAATCGGCTGCCCGCCTCTGCCCGTGCCCGCCTGGTCGCGGCGGCCCCAGACCTCGCGGCGGAAGTGAGCGCCGGCTCCCACCGTGCGATCGCGGCGGCGGGTCTGGCGGAGATCCGCGCGGAGATGCGTGCGGCGATGTTGATCTTGCAAGGCGCCACCTCTCCGCCGATCACGCAACGAATGACCGCCCGGTTGCACTTCCTGGTCGCTGGATCGCGCCGGATCGTGCTGGCGGATTGCGGCCACATGGCGCCGGTGCAGCAGCCGATCCTTGTCGCCGCCGCGATCTGAACGACGCGCCTCCTCCGTCAGCAATTCTCGTTCCGGCCGACCGCGGCATCCGCCCCGTCATGCCCGGCAATGACGGTGAGGCGAGTCTATCGGGCCATCGTTAGAATCGTTGATATTACGCCGCGCAATGTTGAATCGTACCCCTGGTATCGGGTGCGATTCAACACTGTGTGGAGTAATATCGACAACTCTAACCATGGACCGATAGACTCACCTCACCGTCATTGCCGGACTTGATCCGGCAACCCGCCCCCTGCCGTTGAAGCGTGGGTTGCCGGGTCAAGGCCGGCAATGACGGTGAGACGTGTACTCGAACCCACAACTTTGGTTCGCACCCCCTGGCATCCCCCCTGGTATCCCCCCGCTTGGCATCATCGGCTACCATGCCGACCCAATCAGGATTCGCTGCCGGAGCACACCCATGCCACGCAAGATGGTGACATATTTGTCGGCTCTTATCGCGTTATCCGTTAGGAACAGTCGGTTTCAATCGGCGACAGGACAGCGTCGACCGCCGGCGCGGGTCCGCCAGCCCCTTCTTCGTGACCTTCCTGCCGTCGAGGTGGAAAATCGCGGGTCCACGCCCCACGGCGGCCTATCCAAGAGGTATCCCCAGGACCGGCAGGCGCATTCCGTTACGATATCGATGCTCCACCACGCAGACTGGAAGGTCACGCGGGAACGAGGGAGCCGCGGTGCGCGCCTCCGCACCAATAACCGCGGACGTGCTCGCCAGGCCGACGGAAAGCGGCCACCGACAACAGATTTCGCAGTACGAACCGCACCATCTGGTGTCGAGAGCGTATCTCTCCACGTCATGACGCGTGAAGACCTGCCATCCACAACCTCCCGTGTTGGTCTCAGAAAAACCGCGAATGGCCTGCCTACGCGGACCATGACGGAATGGGCTGGCCACGCATCAAGTGGAGGCGTCACCCTCGCGCGCCGCCTAAGAACCTGTCTGTTCCTGCTCCTGACCGCATGCATCGCCCTTTCCGCCTCGCCCTGCTCGGCCGATACCACGGACGATGTCCCCTACCTCCTGTCCATGCCCGACCTGTCGAGCCCACGCGCAACCCTGCTGACCCTGATGACGAATGGCAGACACGCCATGCGATTGTTCGAGGAACTGGGGCCCGGCTGGCTGCCGCGCGCACCGCTGCGGCGAATGACCGATACTTTGGATGCCCGTCAGATCCCGCCGGCGCAGCGCCCGCTCACCGCCGCATTGACCGTCATCCGCCTATCCGTGGTGCTCGACCGCATTGTGCCACGCCTGATGGAGGCACCCGATGCCGCCGCGGTGGCGCGGGACGGCATCAAGCAATGGCGCATCCCCGGCACCCCGATCGTGATCGCGCGCACCGAGGACGGACCATGGGCCGGCCAGTTCCAGTTCGTGGCGGAAA
This sequence comes from Nitrosovibrio sp. Nv4, assembly GCA_943330455.2. Classification (GTDB taxonomy): domain Bacteria; phylum Pseudomonadota; class Alphaproteobacteria; order Acetobacterales; family Acetobacteraceae; genus Rhodopila. Next base: position 9,048 of record CALQHT020000168.1, read on the forward strand.
CGGTCGGGCTGTCCGCGGAGCTCTACGCGGCATCGGAGAAACTCGCCGGGCCAGGACAGGTCGACGGGCATGAAATATCCGAAGTGGCCTATTCGCCCGGACCGCTGCTGTCACGCCACATGATCGCCATCTTGCCCCCTGGCCTGCGGACCCCGTTATTCGGGCAGGCGGCCTGGCAATGGCTCGGTCTGGCCGTGACCTTGCTGCTGAGCGGCGCGGTCGCGGTGCGCTGCATCCTCTGGGGCATGCGACGCGACGCGCGGGTGAGCGAGGCGACCCGCCGCTACGGACAACCGGCCGCCGCGGCGATCGCCACCACGGTCTTCGGGGCATCGTTGCTGTTCATCGTCTTCGGCCTGAAGATCTGGGGAGATGCCCTGGCCGTCATCCTGACGGTGCTGCAACTGGTGCTGACCCTGACCGTCGGCTGGTTTGCCATGGTCTCCATCCATCGTCTGGCCGACATCGTCATCGGCGCGCGAGGCCTGCGCGGCACCAGCATCGACGGACACCTGATCAAGGTCGTTGCCACATTGCTCAGCATCGGGCTGGGTTTGTATCTGTTCTTCACCGCCGCCGACCTGGTGGGCATCCCGGTGGCCCCGTTGCTCGCGGGCCTGGGGATCGGCGGCCTGGCCATTGCGCTGGCGGTGCGCCCGACATTGGAAAACGTGATCGGCGGCCTGACCCTGTTCGCCGACGGGCCGGCGCGGGTGGGCGATGTCTGCCGCTTCGGCACCGAAATGGGCACGATCGAGGAGATCGGCCTGCGCACCACAAAGGTCCGGAAACTGGATGATGCGCTGCTGTCGGTGCCTAACGCGGAACTGGCGCAGGTCCGGATCGAGAACATGACGCGCCGGCGCAAATTCCTTTACAATCCGCGGCTCGGGTTGCGGTACGAAACGACAGCCGAACAGTTGCGGCAGGTCTCTGACGCGATCATGGCGCTGCTGACCCGCCACCAGAAAGTGCTGGACGACGGGTTCCGCGTCCGACTGGCGGGGTTTGGGGATTATGCCATCAACCTGGACGTGTTCGCCTATGTCGACGTAACCCGCATGCCCGATTTCCTGGTGGTGCAGGAAGAGCTGAACCTGGCTGTCATGGCGATCGTCAAGCAGGCGGGCACCGGCTTCGCTTTCCCATCGCAAACCAACTACATTGCCAAAGACAGCTTTCCGTGACGGGAACGGATCGGGCGGACCCGATGGACGGACCCAATGGGGGGACCCAATGGGGGGACCCAATGGGGGGACGATGTGGATCATGACACGAGGGCGCGGACCATGAGTGTGACAGTTTCCCCCACGGGCGCCCCCACGGCGACCCCGTTGGCAGCCCCGTTGGCAGCCCCCTTGGCAGCCCCCTTGGCGGCCACGGAAGACCGGTTCGGCTGGCTGCGTCAGGCAACCGCCCTGGTGCCGACAGAGACGCTCCCGGACCTGGCCGAGGTGCACCGGGACGCCTATTTGACCGCGGACCCGTTTCCCCATGTCGTGATCGACAACCTGCTCGATCCCGCGATGCTGGATGAGGTGCTGGCGGTATTTCCTGACCAGCACGCATTGTTCTGGCAACGTTTTCGCTCCGACCGGGAGACCAAGCTCGCGCTGGACAAGGAAAGCCTGGTGCCAGTGCCGATCCGGCTGCTGCTGTACAGCCTGAACAGCGCGCCGTTCCTTGATTTTCTGGAACGCCTGACCGGGATCGACGGGCTGATCCCGGATTCGCACTGGGACGGCGGCGGGCTGCACCAGATCCAGCGTGACGGCATGCTGGCGGTGCATGCCGATTTCAACAGCAACAAGCGCACCCACCTGGATCGGCGGCTCAATCTGCTGCTGTATCTGAACAAGGACTGGACGCCCGACTATGGCGGCGATCTGGAGCTATGGAACCGCGACATGACGAGCTGCGTGAAGAAGATCGCTCCGGTGTTCAACCGGATCGTGATTTTCTCCACCACCGACTATACCTATCACGGTCATCCGGACCCTCTGACCTGCCCGGCGGACCGGTCGCGCAAATCCCTGGCGCTTTACTATTATAGCAACGGACGCCCGGATGGGGAGCGGACCGGCAGCCATTCGACCCTGTTCGTCCGCCGGCCGGGCGACAAGTTCAAGAGCAACCTGCAACGTCGCCTGACGCCGCGCATGCCGAAATTCCTGTCGCGGCTGTTCAGGTAGGACCATGCGCGGGTCATGACGGCATCCGCCCCCAGTCGCCGATACCGCGCGTTTTTCACCACCGGCTGGCGTGGGTCGAACTGAATACCGCTGATACAAACCGGCCGAAACAATGACCTATGAACCGCCCTCACCGTCATCGCCGGGCTTGACCAGGCAACCCACGCTTCAACGGCGAGGGGTGGGTTGCCGGATCAAGTCCGGTAATGACGGTAAAGTAACGCCTATGGGTCATTGTTTCGGCCAGTTAGTATAATACGGTGCGTAAACGAAATAAAATGCGTGGGGCACCTGGGTCGGCGCCGCCGAAGGGGCGTGCTCGGACGTGCACGCCGTCGCGGCGGGGCCTACCACCCCATCGAAGATCGCATCCGCGCCACAACATCCATCTGCCGCTCATGCTCACCAGCGAAACGCAGCATCAGATGGGTGGCACCGGCATTCGCGTAACCGGTCAACCACTCGGCCAGCCCGGCCGCGGGGCCAGCGTAGCAAGCCTGCCGACGCCGCAGGACGGCTGCGGGCTGGCTGTAATACCGCTCCAGGAAATCGTTCAGCCGCGCCTCGGCCGAGCCAGCATCATCATCCAGCGCAACGGTCAGGTACATCGCCCCGGTCAAGCGATCCGCGTCCCGGCCAGCCGCACGCGCGGTGTCCTTGATGCCCGCCCATTGCGTGGCAAAGGTCGCCGCATTGGGCGCAATCGGGAACCAACCATCAAACCATTTTCCCGCGCGATCCAGGCTGGCTTGCAGATTGCCGCCAATCCAGATGGGCGGCCCCTCGGGCCGGTATGGCGTCGGAGCCAGCACCCCGCCCTTCACCGGCCAACGCCCATCCCAATCCACCGCCTCTCCCGTCCAAAGCGCTCGGCTTAGCCGCAGACCTTCCATCATGCGACCGACCCGCTTTTCGAACGGCACCCCGGCAGCCGCGAATTCCGCCCGGATGCTCGGCGCGTCGGCGGCAATGCCAACGCCCAGGATCAAACGTCCCTCGCTGACCTGGTCCAACGTCGCGATCTGATGCGCCAGCACGACCGGGTTGCGCAGCGCCGGCAACAAAACCGCGGTGCCGATCTCGACCCGAGGCACCCGACCGGCCACCCCAGCCAGCAAGGTCAGCGGATCGTGCCGGGGGCGAGCCAGCAACGAATCGCCAACCCAGATCGAGTCGAAGCCCAGGGCCTCCGCCCGGGTCGCCAGTTCCAGCAGCGGTTTCGCTTCCGGTCGCCCCTCCATGATCTGCTCACGGGTGGGCAACAGGTAGCCGAGTTTGATCGGGCCGGGCATCGGTTCAGGCTTCCATTTGACGTTTCAGTTCGGTCCAGCGGTCGAGGATGGGCATGATCTTGTCCTCCTTCTCCGCCGGGAGGGTGAAGACGACGCGGTCGATGTCGATTTCCTCGCAAAAGCGCAGGCGGTCGATCTCGTCCGGCACGCGGAAGATAGTGATGGGCAGAGACGCCGGGTCGCGGCCGGCTTCGCGCGCCATGTCGCGGAACTTGCCGATCAGCACGCCGACTCCGTCCTTTTCCAGGCGGTCGGCGCGGGGAATCCAGCCATTGCCGTAACGGATGGCCCGTCGCGCCGCAAAGGGGAAGGCACCGCCGACGATGACCGGGGGATGAGGCTTCTGGAACGGCTTCGGCCATTGCTTCATCTTGTCGAAATTCACGAATTCGCCGTGATATTCGGGCTCATCCTGGGTCCAGATGGCCTGCATCGCCTCCAACCGCTCCCGCGCCAGCTTATGGCGGGTTTTGAAGTCGGTGCCGTGGTTTTCGATCTCATCCTGGTTCCAGCCGTTGCCGACGCCGAACAGGAAGCGGCCTTGCGACAACTGGTCGATGGTGGAAACGACCTTGGCGGTGACGATTGGGTCCCGCTGGGTCAGCAGGGCAATGCCGGTGCCGATTTTCAGGTTGGTGGTGACGGTGGCGGCGGTATTCAGCGCCAGGAACGGGTCCATGATGTCGTAGTAGGGACGGATCAGCGGGCCGCCGGCGGGGTATTGGGTCTTGCGGGAGGACGGGATGTGGGTGTGCTCGGGCACCCAGAGCGACTCGAAGCCACGTTCTTCCAACGCGCGCGCCAAGGGGGCGGGCTGCATGGAGTCCGTGGTGAAGAACATGACCGCGCCGATTTTCATGATTGCCGTCTCCCGCTTTTGTGGCGGAGGGTAGTGCAAGGCTGGGTGGGGTGGAAGGGCGGGGCTTCCGCCCCGGACCCCGACCAGGGGCTTTGCCCCTGGACCCCACCAAGGGCGACGGCCCTTGGAACCGGAACATTGGTGCGTAGAAGGATACGGCCCTACACGGACGTATCATCGTCCGTGTAGGGCCGTATCCTTCTACGCACCAAAAGAATCGCATTCCAAAGGCCGCGCCTTTGGCGGGTCCAGGGCAGAGCCCCATCAGCGTTAG
>CALQHT020000169.1:0-13297 GCA_943330455.2 Nitrosovibrio sp. Nv4
ACCCCGACCAGGGGCTTTGCCCCTGGACCCCACCAAGGGCGACGGCCCTTGGAACCGGAACATTGGTGCCTTCTGGATAGGGGGCCTACGCGGACCTCTCACCGTCCGTGTAGGCCCCCTATCCAGAAGGCACCCAAAGAATCGCATTCCAAAGGCCGCGCCTTTGGTGGGGGTCCAGGGGGCACAGCCCCCTGGTGGGGTCCCCAAGGGGCCATGGGGCAAAGCCCCGCCCTTCCCTACCTCACTTCGCCGCAACAGCCTCAATCCGCCGATGCGCCGCCGACATTTCCTGATACTCATCCTGCCAGGCACTCGGCCCGTTCGACGGCGCCACCTGCACCGCGGTCACCTTGTATTCCGGGCAATTGGTCGCCCAATCGGAGAACTCCGTCGTGACCACGTTGGCCTGCGTCACCGGATGGTGGAACGTGGTGTAGACCACACCCGGCGCCACCCGCTCCGTCACCCGCGCCCTCAGGGTCGTCTCCCCCGCCCGACTGCCGAGGCGGACCCAGTCACCGTCCGCAACACCCCGTTCCTCCGCGTCGTGCGGATGGATTTCCAGCACATCCTCCGAATGCCAGACCACATTCGCCGTGCGCCTGGTCTGAGCCCCCACATTGTATTGCGACAGAATACGCCCGGTCGTCAGCAGCAGCGGGAAACGCGGCCCCACTTTCTCATCGGTCGCCACATACTCGGTGATGATGAAGTTGCCCTTGCCGCGCACGAACCCGTTCATATGCATGATCGGCGTGCCGTCCGGCGTCGCGTCGTTGCAGGGCCACTGCACCGAGCCCTGCTCCAACCGCTCATAGGTCACGCCCGCAAAGGTCGGCGTGGTGCGAGCGATCTCCGCCATGATCTCCGACGGATGCGCGTAATCCATCTTGTAGCCCATGGCATTGGCGATGGCCTGAGTCACCTCCCAGTCCGCCATGCCGGTCCGAGGCGCCATCACCTTGCGCACCCGGTTGATGCGGCGTTCGGCGTTGATGAAGGTGCCGTCTTTCTCCAGGAAGGTCGCGCCCGGCAGGAAGACATGCGCGTAGTTGGCGGTTTCGTTCAGGAACAGGTCGTGCACCACGACGCATTCCATCGCCGCCATGCCAGCCGCGACGTGCTTGGTGTCGGGGTCGGACTGCACGATGTCCTCTCCCTGGATGTAGATGCCGCGGAACGTGCCATCGACCGCGGCGTCCAGCATGTTGGGGATGCGCAGGCCTGGCTCCGGGTCGATCGATACGCCCCATTCCTTTTCGAAGATCGCTCGGACAGCGGGTTCGGAGACATGGCGGTAGCCCGGCAGTTCGTGGGGAAAGCTGCCCATGTCGCAGGCGCCCTGGACGTTGTTCTGCCCACGCAGAGGGTTCACCCCCACGCCCGGCCGCCCCAGATTGCCCGTCGCCATCGCCAGATTGGCAATCGCCATGACGGCGGTGCTGCCCTGGCTGTGCTCGGTCACGCCCAGCCCGTAGTAGATCGCCCCATTGCCGGCCTGCGCGTAGAGACGCGCCGCGCCGCGCACGACATGAGCGGGCACGCCGGTCGTGGCTTCCAGTTGTTCGGGACTGTTGCGCGATTCCGACACGAACGCGGCCCAATCGGCGAACGCATCCTTCTCGCAGCGTTCATCGACGAATTTGCGATCGACCAGCCCCTCCGTCACGATCACATGCGCGATCGAGGTCAGCACCGCCACGTTCGTCCCCGGCCGCAGCGGCAGATGGAACGACGCCTCCACATGCGGCGTGCGGACCAGATCGATGCGGCGCGGATCGATCACGATCAGCTTCGCCCCCTCCCGCAGCCGCTTCTTCATGCGCGAGGCAAACACCGGATGCCCATCGGTCGGGTTCGCCCCGATGACGATCATCACATCGGCATGCTCGACCGAGTCGAAATCCTGCGTCCCCGCGGACGTGCCGAACGTCGTCTTCAACCCATACCCGGTCGGCGAGTGGCACACCCGCGCACAGGTATCCGTGTTGTTGTTGCCGAACCCGGCGCGCGCCAGTTTCTGCACCAGGTAGGTTTCCTCATCGGTGCAGCGAGACGACGTGATCACGCCGATCGCGCCCTTCCCGTAGGACGCCTGGATGCGCTTGAACTCGGACGCGACCCGCCCGATCGCCTCATCCCAGGTGACTTCCCGCCACGGATCGGAGGTCTTTTCCCGCATCATCGGCTTCAGGATGCGGTCGGGGTGGTTGGCATAGCCCCACGCGAACCGGCCCTTCACGCAGGAATGCCCGTGATTGGCCTTGCCATCCTTCCACGGCACCATGCGCACGACCTGATCGCCCCGCATTTCCGCCTTGAAGCTGCATCCCACGCCGCAATACGCGCAGGTGGTGACCACCGAGTGCTCGGGCTGGCCCATCTCCACGACCGATTTTTCCATCAGGGTGGCGGTCGGACACGCCTGCACGCAGGCGCCGCAGGAGACGCACTCGCTGGTCAGAAACGGCTCATCCATCCCCGCCGCGACCTTGGAGGCAAAGCCACGCCCCTCGATGGTCAGCGCAAAGGTGCCCTGCACTTCCTCGCACGCGCGCACGCAGCGGGAGCAGACGATGCATTTGGACGGATCGAACTGGAAATACGGGTTGGAGCCATCGACCATCGCGGTGAGATGGTTCTCGCCCTCATACCCATAGCGGACTTCCCGCAGCCCGACTTCGCCCGCGGTATCCTGCAATTCGCAATTGCCGTTGGCCGAACAGGTCAGGCAATCCAGCGGGTGGTCGGAGATGTAAAGCTCCATCACCCCACGCCGAAGCTTCCGCACTTTGTCGCTGGACGTGCGTACCTTCATCCCTGGAGCCACCAGGGTGGTGCAGGATGCCGGCGTGCCAGCGCGCCCGTCGATTTCCACCAGGCACATCCGGCAACTGCCGAAACTGTCCAGCATGTCGGTGGCGCAGAGTTTCGGGATCTTGATCCCCGCTTCCATCGACGCGCGCATGATCGACGTACCTTCCGGCACCGTCACCACATGCCCGTCGATGGTCAAGGTGACCGGGATCGCCGCATGGACTTCCTTGGTGCCGTAGTCGAGTTCCTGGACCAGGGGCATCGGAGCCTCCTTCCTATTCCGCCGCCAGCCGATGTGGCTTGCGGAAATCCTCGGGGAAATGATCGAGCGCGCTCATGACCGGATAGGGGATGAACCCACCCAGCGCACAGAGCGAACCAAATTTCATCGTGTGGCAAAGATCGCGCAACAGTTCGAGATTGGCGTCCACGTTCTGCCCGGCCAAAATCTTGTCCACCGTCTCCATCCCGCGCACCGAGCCGATCCGGCACGGCGTGCATTTGCCGCAGGACTCGGCGGAGCAGAACTCCATCGCGAACCGCGCCTGTTTGGCCAGATCGACCGTGTCGTCGAACACCACCACGCCGCCATGGCCGATCAGCCCGTCTCGGGCGGCGAAGGCTTCGTAATCGAACGGCGTGTCGAACAGTGCTCGCGGGAAATAGGCGCCCAGCGGCCCACCGACCTGAACGGCACGGATCGGGCGGCCGGACATTGTGCCGCCACCGATGTCGTCGACCAGTTTGCCCAGGGTCACGCCGAACCCGGCCTCGAACAACCCGCCGAAGCGGACATTGCCGGCCAACTGGATCGGCATCGTGCCGCGCGAGCGTCCGAGGCCGAGCGACTGGTAGGATTCCGGGCCGTTGCGGAGAATGATGGGGATGGTCGCCAAAGTGATGACGTTGTTCACCACCGTCGGCAGCCCGAACAGCCCCTTATGCGCCGGCAGCGGCGGCTTGGCGCGCACCTGCCCGCGCCGCCCTTCCAGGCTTTCCAGCAGCGAGGTCTCCTCGCCGCAGACATAGGCGCCGGCGCCAACCCGCTGCTCGATATCGAAGCTGTAGCCGGAGCCCATCACGTCATCGCCCAGCACCCCGGCCTTGCGAGCCACCGCCAGCGCCGCGTTGAACGTCGCGATGGCGTGCGGATATTCGGAGCGCGTGTAGACATAGCCGCGTGTGGCCCCGACCGTGACGCCGGCGATGGCCATGCCCTCGATGAGGCAGAACGGATCGCCTTCCATCAGCATGCGGTCGGCATAGGTGCCGGAATCGCCCTCATCGGCGTTGCACACGATGTATTTATGAGGACCGGCCGTATCCGCGACCGTCTTCCATTTGATCCCGGTCGGGAAACCGGCCCCGCCCCGCCCGCGCAGCCCGGATTTCGTGACCATGTCCAAGGTTTCGGCCGGTCCCCGCTCGATCGCGAGTTGCAAGCCGATCATGCCGCCATGCGCGCGGTAATCTTCCAGCGAGACCGGATCGACGACACCACACCGGGCAAAAGTCAGCCGCGTCTGGCGTGCCAGGAACGGAATTTCCCCCGTCAGTCCCAGACATAACGCATGCGCCCCGCCCGTCAGCAGGCCCGCCGCCAGCAAGCCCGGCACATCCGCCGCCGAGACCGGCCCATAGGCGATGCGGCCCGCGGCGGTTTCCACCTCAATCATCGGTTCCAGCCAGAACATCCCGCGCGATCCGGTCCGGATGACGGTTGCATGAGGCGCCAATCCCGCCGCCACCGCATCCGCGCCCAAGGCCAGCGCAGCCGCGTCCTTCGGGACGAAAACCCGGGTCACGTCAACGGCTCCAGCACCGCCGCAACCCGTCCGGCATCCAGACGAGCCAAAGGCTGTCCATCCAGCATCCCTGCCGGCCCGATCGCGCAAAGCCCCAGGCAGAACACCGGCTCCAACGTCACCGCGCCATCCGCCGTGGTGCCGTGCCAATCCACTTTCAGGCGTCCCCGCAAATGATCGGCCAGTGCATCGGCGCCCACCGCCTGACACGCCTCCGCCCGGCAGACCTGCAACACATGCCGGCCCGGCGGCGTCCGTCTGAACTCATGATAGAAAGACACAATCCCATGCACCTCCGCTCGGCTGATATTCAGCGCGGCGGCAACCATCGGGACGGCATCGGTGGGGACGCAGCCGAACGCGTGCTGCAAAGCGTGCAGGATCGGCAGAGCGGCGCCCTCCCGGCCCAGTTCGCCCGCAATGATCTCCGCGGCGCGGTCTTCGTTCCAAGGCTCTTGGACGGCCACCTGTATCCTCCCGACGCCAGGAAATGGTCCTGGTTGTCCACAAGTAGAGCCGCGAGGCACCGAAATTGCAAGAAAGTCGAGGCATGTTGCGATAGAAAAAATCTATCAATGATGGGTCGGTTCCGTGAACCCGCGCAGCGTGGGGCGCCGGAACGCGGTTGCATCAGGGTGGGCCGAGTTCCGCCACCACATGCAGGCGTAGCCCGGCATGCTTTTGCAGAGTGGCAATGATGTCGAACAGGTTGCGGGCCTGCGGATTGCCACGCGGGCCGAACATCCTGATCAGGCTCTTGGGTTGCAACTGCGTGGCCGAACCAAGCGCCTCGAACCCAATCGTCGCCTTGATGTAGTCGCGCAGGATCGCCTTACCGGTATCCAGATCGCCGGCAAGAAGGACGTCGACGCCATCGCGCAAAAGGGCCGCGGCGAATGCCGGATCACGGGCAACACGGGTTTGGACCAAATCCTTGAAGCTCTTTGTGAGAACCATGCTTCCTTCCAACATCGGCCCAATCGTCATCGGATCGGCTGTCGCCGCCGCTTGTAGTCGCGCCACAAGGTTCTCGCCGATTCAATGTCGCGCTGCTGACGCTTCTTGGTGCCTCCGGTCAGGAGAATCACAAGAATATCTCCATCGCGTCCGCAATAGACCCGATAGCCAGGCCCCCAATCGATCCGGCACTCCAGGATACCCTCCCCGACCGATTTGAGGTTGGCGAGATTGCCTTGCTCGATCCGAACAAGCGCGACCGATACTTTCGCGGCCGCCGCAAGATCAAGGTCGGCGAACCAATCCTCGAATGGACTGTGGCCGTCTTCCGCTACGTAGTAGCGCAGTTCGATCATGGCAATGGTAACATTTAGGTTACCGTCGGGTCGGACAGATGGCCCAAGGGACCATTTCGCGCTGCCGACGTGGCAGGAGCTTCCATCATCACCCCCGCCCTACCCACCAGCACTCACGAAACTCTGCACCAGACTGCCCGCGACCAGCCGCCATCCGTCCACCAGCACGAAGAAGATCAGTTTGAACGGCAGAGACACCGCGTTCGGCGGCAGCATCATCATGCCCAGGCTCATCAGCACGCTCGCCACCACCATGTCGATCACCAGGAACGGCAGGAACAGCAGGAACCCCATCTCGAACGCCCGCCGCAACTCGCCGATCAGGAACGCCGGCGCCACCGCCCGCCACGGCGCCTGGTCCGGCGTCTGAGGCACCGGCAACCGCCCCAGGTCGATGAAGAATTGCAGATCCCCCTCCCGCAGATTGGCGAGCATGAATTTGTGGAACGGCAGGCTGGCCAGACGGAGCCCCTCGATCTCTCCCAGCTTGCCTTCCATCATCGGCTGGATGCCGGTGAGCCAAGCCTGCTCCATCACCGGTTCCATGACGAAGAACGACAGGAACAGCGCCAGCCCGATCAGCACCATGTTCGGCGGCGCGCCCTGGGTGCTGAGCGCACTGCGCAGCAGCGACAGCACGATCACCATGCGGGTGAAGGATGTCACCATCACCAGCAAACTGGGCGCCAGCGACAGCACCGTGACCAGCGCCGTCAGTTGCACCAACCGGCTGGTGGCCCCCGCCTCGCCCGCCGCACCCAGATCGATGTTCACCGACTGAGCCTGAGCCGTCCCCTGGGCCACCAACACCAGCAGCAGCATCCCAACCGCAAGCAGCCACCTCATCGCGGCGCGTCCTGCTCGGGCATCCAACCGACGACGGTATCGGAGCCTCCGCCCGTCAGCAGCAGCACCTGCCGCCCACCGCACCGCACCAGATGCAGACGCCGACGGGAATCGAGCGCGATGGTCTCATCGACCGCCAGCAATCGGGAACGGTTGGGATTGGCCTTGAAGCCACCCATGCGTGCCAGCCGCCCGGCGGCAACCACCAGGGCAAGGACGACGGCCAGTGCGGCGATGGCGGTCGCGATCGTCGCGATATCAGGGATCATGCACGCAAGCCTTTTGCCAGCGTTGAAGGGGATCGGAGCAGCGCGCGAAGACGCCGAACGGGTCAGGCGGTAAGGTTATGGGTTTAGGGCGGTGCTCCGGTTGCGGTCAGACAGGCGGCCAACGCATCGACCGAGCCCAGCAGTTCTTCCAGGTCCGGACGCAGACCCCGCCCCAGTTCAGGCGGCAAATCCAACGTCTTTGCGCATAGCAAGCCGACCTGCAGGTCGAACCCCGCCAGATCCACCCGATGACCGTCCTGCACCAAGGTGCGCGCGATCGAGATCGTGTTGCCCAGGTCTTCCAGGAAGGAGCGGAGCGAGGTCAGAGCCTCTGTGCCGTTGGTCTGCATGCCGCCATTAGAGACCAACAAGATGAATCAAATCTTTCCATCCGCATTAACCGGTCCTTCAATTTTGCCGGTCATCCTGCGGCCATGAACCCTCTTCGCATCGGCGTGTTCGACCTGGCGCAACGCCGCCTGCACTGGACCGAGCAGCGGCAATCGGTGCTGGCGAAGAACATCGCCAACGCCAGCACTCCCTCGTTCGAGGCCAAGGACCTGCCAAGTTTCGCGAAAGCCCTGGCGGCCCGGAACGGCGCGTCCGAGCCGGTGCGCACCCAGCCCAACCATATCGGCGGCATCGATGGCGGTGCTTTCCGCCCGATCACGCCCCGCGCCAAGGCCCGCTCGCCCGACGGCAACACGGTGGCAATGGACGAGCAATTGTCCAAGGTCGCCGATACCGAGACCACGCAGAACGTGGTGACGTCGATCTACAAGAAATACATCGCCATGTTCGGCATGGCCCTTGGGAAGGTTTGAGGACCATGGCCGATCTGACCAAAGCCTTGGGCATTTCCTCGACCGGCATGCAGGCGCAGACTGTCCGGCTGCGAGTCATCGCGGAAAACCTGGCGAACCAGGACACCACCGGTTCGGCGCCGGGCGCCGATCCCTACCGGCGCAAGACCGTGTCCTTCCAGACCAAAATGGATGCCGCGCTGGGCACCGACACCGTGCGAGTCAAGCAGATCGGCCGCGACAAGGCCGATTTCACCGTCCGCTTCGACCCCGCCAATCCCGCCGCCAATCCGGAGGGCTACGTGAAGCTGCCCAACGTCAACAGCTTCGTCGAAATCATGGACATGCGTGACGCCGAACGCTCCTACAGCGCCAACCTGTCGGTGATGCAGGCCACCCGCGGCATGCTGACCCGCACCATCGAGATGCTCAAATGAGCCTGATCCCCACCATCACGATCACGCCTTCTTCCGCCGCGGACGCCTACGGCAAGGTCAGCCGGGGCGATATCGGCGGCGCCAACGGACCGGCCTCCGGCAGCTTCGATGCCACCTTGAAACGCGCGTTGGAGAGCGCCGTGGACACCGGCCACAAGGCCGACGCCCACGCGATGCAGGCGATCTCCGGGCAGGGCAACCTGACCGATGTCGTGACCGCCTTGTCCCAGGCGGAACTGACCTTGCAGACCGCCACCGCCGTCCGCGACCGCGTCGTCCAGGCTTACCAGGACATCATCCGAATGCCGATCTGAACCGCCACCAACCCCCGGACGCCCAAAATGAGCGAATCCGACATCGCCAGCCTCATCCGAGACGCCATGATCGTCATGCTCAAGATCGGCGGTCCGCTGATGCTGATCGGGCTTGCCGTCGGGCTGGTCATATCGCTGATCCAGGCCATCACCCAGATCAACGAGGCAACGCTCGCCTACGTGCCCAAGGTCCTCGCCCTTGGTGTCGCCGCGCTGCTGCTGGGCCCGTTCATGTTTTCGACGCTGTCCGCCTACACGCGCCTGCTGTTCGACCGCATGATCACCTCGGGCGCGCAATGATCGTGCCAATGGAGAAAATTCTCCCTCTCCCCTTGCGGGAGGGGGTTGGGGGGAGGGGTTTCTGGCGGCACCCCGCGACTTTACCCCTCCCCCCAACCCCCTCCCGCAAGGGGAGAGGGAGAATTTTCTCGACTTCCGCGACATGTGGGTACGCGCAATGATCGGCCCGACCGGAACCGCCAACCTGCTGGCCGAATTGACGGCCGACCTGCCGGGATGGAGCTTCGCCTTCGTACTGGTCCTGGCCCGAGTCAGTGCCGCTATCATGCTGCTGCCCGGCATCGGCGAAGCCGCGCCCCCGCCGATGGTCCGTGTCGGCCTCGCCCTCGGCATCACCCTGCTGCTGCTCCCGGCCATCGCGCCCAGTGTCCCGCCGGTCCCCGAGGCCGGCATTCTGGCCAGTTCCATGCTCGCGGCCGAGGTCGTCACCGGCCTGTGGTTCGGCTGGCTCGCTCGCCTGTTCGCGCTGGCCTTGCCGATGTCGGCGCAGTTCATCGCCTATCTCCTGGGCTTGTCCAGCGTGTTGCAGCCCGACGCCGAACTCGGCCCACAATCGACGGCGCTGGCGAAACTGTTCGAGCTTGGCGCGCCGTTGTTGATCTTGGTGTCCGGGCTCTATGCCCTGCCGCTATCGGCGCTGGCCGGATTGTACCAACTGATCCCACCGGGGAGCTGGCTGCCCGCCGCGGACGGATCCGCGATGGCGTTGCAGATGGTAGGCCGCACCTTCGCCCTGGCCTTGCGGCTGGCCTCGCCCTTCGTCCTGGCCGCGGTGGTTTGGAACGTGGCGATCGGCCTGATGGCCCGCCTGGTCCCGCGCATGCAGATCTACTTCGTCGCCATGCCCGGGCAGATCCTGGGCGGGCTGCTGCTGCTGGCCGGCCTGTCCAGCGCGATCGCCGCCGCCTGGCAGGACAGTGTCCGCGCTGCCTTTGAAACCATGCCCGGCACCGGCTGACCCGGATGGCCGAGGATCAACAGACCGACCAGGAAGACAAGACAGAAGCCGCCACGCCCAAGCGGCTGCAACGGGCGCGCGATGAGGGCCAAGCCCCGGTCTCTCGCGAAATCGTCACCCTGGCCAGCCTGGCCGGGGTCACCATGGCCTTCATGCTGACCGGGCCCGCCGTATCGCAGGACCTCACACATCGTTTGAGCGTGTTCCTGAGCCGAATGGATGCGACATCCCTGTTAGGCACCGAGGGGTTCCATCTGGCATCCATCGCCGCGGTCTACGCCGTGGCGCCGGTGCTGCTGACCGCCTTGGTCTGCGGCGTCGGTGCGGTTCTGTTGCAGACCAATTTCCTGATGTCCGGGTCCGGCCTGCAACCCAAGATGCAGCGCATCAGCCCGATGGCCGGCCTGGGCCGCCTGTTCAGCACCGAAAGCCTGATCGAGGGCGCAAAGTCCATCGTCAAGATCGGCGTGATCGGGTTCGCCGTCTGGCAGGTGCTGCGCGCCGACCTGCCGTCGCTGATGTCGATGCCGTTCCTCGGCCTGTCCGCGTTGGTGTCGAGCCTGATACCGATGCTGCTGCACGTGATCCTCGCGGTGCTGGGCGTGCAACTGGTCGTCGCCGCGGCCGACCTGTTCTGGGTCCGCTTCAGCCATGGCCGCAAACTGCGCATGACCCGCCAGGACATCCGCGACGAAACGAAGGAGACCGAGGGCGATCCCCAGATCAAGGCCCGCATCCGTCAGATCCGCCTGCAACGTTCCCGCCGGCGCATGCTGGCCGCGGTTCCGAAAGCCACGGTCGTCGTCACCAACCCCACCCATTACGCTGTTGCCCTGGCCTATGATCGGGCCAACAGTGCGGCACCCCGGGTTGTGGCGAAGGGAGTCGATTCGATGGCCGCCCGCATCAGGGAAATGGCCGAGGCCAACAATGTGCCACTGGTGGTCAACCCACCGCTGGCGCGCGCCCTTTACCTCGTGGAGCTGGACAAGGACATTCCGGCCGAACACTTCCAGGCCGTGGCCGAGATCATCGCCTATGTCTGGCGCCTCGGCCAAGGCAACAGAAGCCGCGGGGCTGGGCCGTGACCGCCGAACGACCGGCGCACCGGAACCTGGGGCGCGGCGGCGAACGCCGCCCGATCGACCGGTTCGCCGAACCGCTGGACAATGTAGCCGCCCTGTTGTTCGAAGATCGGGGCGCCGGCCTGCTGGTTATCGACCCGTCCGGCCTGATCGTGCGGGCCAACGCGACCTTGCGCGCCATGACGACCGACCCGTCCCGGGCCGATGCCGGCCAGTCGGCTGTCGGCCTGTTCGCGGCCGAACAACAGGAGACGGTGAAAAATCTGGTCCTGGCCGGCGCGCGCGGCGACACGCTCGCCACGCCGGAACGCCTGCATCTGTTCGGCCGGGATGGCGCCGCCGGACGCCTGGTCACTCTGTCGATGACGCCATTGCCCGGGCTGGACGGCGCCATCGACGGCTTGTTGCTCCGCATCACCGACATCGCCAGCGAGGCGCGCCTGGAAACCGAGATCTCGGAAGGCCGCAAGATGCAGGCGATCGGCCAGATGGCCGGCGGTATCGCGCATGATTTCAACAACCTGCTCTCGACCATCCTGGCCGCCGCCGACAGCATCCTGACCCGCGCCGGTGTGGATGGGGTCGGTATGGGTGGTGCCGATGTGGAAGGTGTCTGTGTGGATGGGGTCGGTGTGGGTGGTGTCGATGCCGACACCGTGGACGACACGCACCACATACGGCTGGCCGCCGAACGAGGCGCCGCCCTGGTGCAACGCTTGCTCGCCTTCAGCCGGCGCCAGCCCATGCGGCCCCGCCCGGTCGCGGTCAACACCGCCATCGCCGATCTCTCGTCGCTCCTCCGCCGCCTCCTCGGCGCGCCCATCGAGTTGCAACTGGTCCTGGAGGAGCCCGGCCGCACGGTCTGGGTCGATCCCACGCAGCTCGACCAGGTGCTGGTCAACCTCGCGGCGAATGCGCGGGCGGCGATGCCCGATGGCGGCAAACTCACCATCCGGACCGGCCACCGCGCGATCTATCAGCCCGAAACCATCGGCGGGGAGACGGTGCCGGCCGGCCGCTACGTGCAGATCAGCGTCGAGGACACCGGCGCCGGTATCCCGCCCGACATTCTGCCGCGCATCTTCGAGCCGTTCTTCACCACCAGGCCCCTGACCGGCGGCACCGGCCTGGGCCTGTCCACCGTGCTGGGGATCGTCCGCCAATCCGGCGGCTTCCTGCGGGTGGACACCGCACCCGGGCAAGGCACGATGTTCCGGATCGTCCTGCCCCGCTCCGACGACACCGCGCCCGTCGAAGCAAGCCCGCCGCAACCGGCCGCCCAGAACCCCACCCATGATCCCGGTGCGAACCCTGGCGCAAACCCTGGCGCAAACCCCGCCATGGGACAAGGCACGATCCTGCTGGTCGACGATGAGGAACCGCTACGGCGCCTGGTCGAACGCGCCTTGCGACGTGCCGGCTGGAACGTGATCGCCGCGGGTTCCGGAGAGGACGCATGGGCCGAACTGGACACCGCCGCGATAGACCAAATCGCGCTCGTGGTGTCCGACGTCGTCATGCCGGGCATGGACGGCCCAACCCTGATCGCCACCCTGCGTAAACGTTGGCCCGATCTGCCGGCGATCCTCGTTTCGGGCTATGCCGAATCGATGCTTCGGGGCGATGCTGTGCCCGAACATGTGTCGTTCTTGCCGAAACCGTATGAGATGAAGGAGTTGCTGGCGCTGGTCCGAGCGTCCGGGACCGCTCGCATGTGACAGAAGCCGACCGATGGCCGCGTTCGGAGCTACAAGCCCGCGCAAACGAGCACGGCGAACCGACCATCGAGCGGCATCATGTTCCCAATTGGTTCTTGACCGGGCACGCGAATCCGAACATAGAGAGAACGACAGAAACGATAGATTCGCCGCACCGAACGGCTCCGAGTCGCGAATGTTTGCTTGCGCCTCCCTGACAGCATGATACACTTTATACGAGCATGTCGCGTAGAATACTCGACATTAAGTTGTAATACAGGATCGAGGGTAGCTCTGATGGAAAAAAACAAGGCGCTCGACGCCGCCATGGCACAGATCGAGCGGGCTTTCGGCAAGGGCTCGATCATGCGCATGGGCGCCCGCTCCGGCGATGAGCAGATCGAAGTCATCTCCTCCGGTTCGCTCGGCCTTGACCTCGCGCTGGGGATCGGCGGTCTGCCCCGCGGACGCATCGTGGAAATCTACGGCCCGGAAAGCTCCGGCAAGACCACCCTGGCGCTGCACGCCATCGCCGAGGCCCAGAAGTTGGGCGGCACCTGCGCGTTCATCGACGCCGAACATGCCCTGGACCCCACCTATGCCCGCAAGCTCGGTGTCGACGTCGATAACCTGCTGATCAGCCAGCCCGATGC
>CALQHT020000170.1 GCA_943330455.2 Nitrosovibrio sp. Nv4
GGCCCCAGGAATTCAAACGACAAAAGAATCGCATTCCAAAGGCCGTCGCCTTTGGCGGGGTCGAGGGGCAGAGCCCCTAGTTGGGTCCGGGGCAAAGCCCCGCCCTTCCACCGCCCCCCATTTGCGGCATACTCGGCGCAAGAGCGGCCCCACCGCTCGACCCGAGGAAAGTCTCCCACCCGCATGGACTCCGCCTGCAGCCGTTTCGGGCTCAACGGCCTCAATTTCTTCCTGGCCGCGATTCAAACGGGCTTCGGCCCCTTCGTCGCGGTATGGCTGACCCGTCAGCACTGGGACGAGACCGACATCGGTCTGGCATTGAGCATCGGCACCGGCGTCGCCCTGTTGGCACAGCTCCCCGCGGGCATCCTAGTCGACTCATGGGCACACACCCGTGCCCTCGCCACAACGGCGCTGCTGATGCTCGCCGGTGCGGCGGTGATCTTCGCGATGCCGGCCACCTTGCCGTCGATATGGTTCGCCGAAATTTTGCACGCTGTTGCCAGCGC
Source organism: Nitrosovibrio sp. Nv4 (assembly GCA_943330455.2). Classification (GTDB taxonomy): domain Bacteria; phylum Pseudomonadota; class Alphaproteobacteria; order Acetobacterales; family Acetobacteraceae; genus Rhodopila. The sequence continues at coordinate 510 of CALQHT020000170.1, forward strand.
GGTGATGATCCCGGTGATCGCCGCTATGACCCTGGCCTCCTGCGGCCACGCCGCGTTCAGCCAGAGGCTCGGCATGAACGCCCGCTATGCCTCCATCGGCAACGCCGTCGCCGGCGGCATGCTCGGCGTTGTCGCCTATTATTCCAGCGAGGCCATGGTCTTCTGGACCTCCGCCCTTCTGGTCCTGCCGGCATTGGCCATGGTCTACCTGCTCCGCCTGGGCGCCGCGCGGGCTCCGCCACCGCCTCCTTTCGAGCAAACAACTGAGACCGATGCGCAAGGCGTCTCGCCCTGGCAAATCTTTCGGGAACCGGCGCTGCATGCATTTGCCATGTGCGCGCTGCTGTTCCATCTGGCGAATGCCGCCATGCTGCCGCTGGCGCTGAACGGGTTGGCGCTGCGCACGACGGAGACGGATTTCGCCGTCTCGGCCAGCATTGTTCTGCCGCAGGCGATCATGGCGTTGTTCGCGCCGTGGGCGGGAGCCTTGGCACAGCGGATTGGGCGTCGTCCGGTGCTGCTGGTGGGGTTTGCCGTTTTGCCGGCGCGGGCGTTGCTATTTTCCACCGCGCCGGATGCGACGTTGCTGGTGCTCTATCAGGCGTTGGATGGCGTCAGCGCGACCGTCTTCGGACTGATGATGCCGCTGATCGCCGCGGACCTGACGCGGCGTACCGGGTATCTGAACCTCGCGATCGGCTCGATCGGTCTGGCGGCGGGGCTTGGAGCAACCTTAAGCACGACGGTGGCCGGCCTGGTGTCGGATTACGCCGGCCCGGAGTTCGCGTTTTTCGGCCTGGCCGGCGCGGGCGTCGCCGCCCTGGTGCTGGTGTTCGTGGCGATGCCGGAAACCCGTCCGGGCGGCGCACGAGGATCGTCGGTGCCGTTGGTGGCAGTCTGATCGCGCGTTGCAGGCTTCGCCCCGACCGAACCCCACCCAGGGACTTGCGAAATGCGCCGACCGGATGCCCTATGGCACCAACCGTGACAGGAGATAACGACGATGGATGAAGCGGAAGCCAAGCACCTTTTCGAGCCGACGGGCGATTTCCAATGCCTGCATGAATTCCTGCCGGCGGCGCGCGCCAAGCTGTCCGACCATATCTGGGGCTATCTGGTCGGCGCCACGGAAACCGAGACGACGTTGCGGCGCAACCGCATGGCGCTCGATTCGATCGCGCTGCGCCCGCGGGTTTGCGTCGATGTATCGAAGATCGACACCAGCACGACCCTGTTCGGCCGCAAGCTGCGCCTGCCGATGTTCCTGGCACCCGTCGGCTCCCTGGAATCGTTCGATCCGGGTGGAGCGGCGACCGCCGGGCGCGCGGCGTCCGCATTCGGCATTCCGATCATGGCAAGCTCGGTGACGCATCCGGGCCTGGAAGCGGTGGCCGCGGCGGCGAGCGGCCCCAAGATCTTCCAGCTCTATGTCCGAGGCGACAACGCCTGGATCGACGATGTGGTGAAGCGCGCGATCGACAACGGCTTCGACGCCTTCGCGATCACCGTCGATACGGCGGCCTATTCGCGGCGGGAACGCGACATCACCGGGCGCTTCGTGAAGCCCTGGCGCTCCACCGCGACCGGGCAGTCCTGGCAGGCCGGGTTCACCTGGGACAATGTGAAGCATTTCAAGGACAAACATTCGATCCCGCTGATCCTGAAGGGCATCGCAACCGGCGAGGACGCGGCGCTCTGCTGCGAGCATGGCGTCGACGGGGTTTACGTGTCCAACCATGGCGGACGGCAGTTGGATCACGGCCGCGGTTCGATGGATGTGCTGCCAGAGGTGATGGCCGCGGTGCGAGGCCGCGCCAAGGTGCTGATCGATGGCAGTTTCTGCCGAGGGACGGATATCGTGAAGGCCATCGCCCTGGGGGCCGACGCGATCGGCATGGGGCGGATGTATTGCTACGCCCTGGCGGCGGATGGCGATGCCGGCGTGCACAAGATGCTGGAATTGCTGGAGCATGAGATGGGGGTCGCGATGGCCCTGGCCGGTGCGCGCAGCCTGGCCGAACTGAACCCGTCCTTCGTGCATCGTGGCGCGCCGACGGTGACGATGCCGCACGCGCATAGCGGGCTGCCGCTGCTGTTCCCGACGCCGGAGTTTCAGGGGTAGGAAGCGGCGGTTCGCGGTCTACAACGAAGAGGGAATGCGTCGGTCGGGTCGCCGACCGACGCATGACCGGGGTGGACGCTGCCCGATGGTGGTTGGATCTGGCCGTTCAATCGACGTGTTTTCGTTAGGGCCCCTGCCATGGCGCGGCCGGCCAAGCCATCACGATTGTCTGTCGGATTCCGGTGTCAAAATCGCGTCCTGCATGGCGCCCAGGCATTCATCCAGCGTCGTGCTCAGCCGTTCGAGCAGCAGTCGATCGAAGGCTGAGTCTCCTTCGTTGCCCTCTGGCCGCTGCAAGGCACGCAGATATGCCACTCGGTCCACGGGCCGCACCGCTACCGGCGGGTAGTCGCCTCTAATCAGGATCAGGTTCATCAGCAGGCGCGCCGAACGACCATTGCCGTCGTTGAACGGGTGGATGTCAACCAACCGCCGATGCGCGGTAAAGGCCGTTTCCGGCGTGTCGGCCGAACCATGCAACCATGCAGCGAAGTCCCCCATCAACGCCGGAATTTCCGCCGGAGACGGGAACGTGTGACGCCCGGAATCGGTCAGCACATAACGTCCCTGGTCGGCGTAACGCCCCGCGATCTGCGGATCAGATCGCAGCATAACGAGACGATGCAGGTTGCGTATGTCGGTCTCGGTCAGCGTCTCTGACCGGCGCGCAAGTTCTCGCACATAGCGGATAGCCTCGTAGTGGTCGATGGCTTCCAGGTGATCGCGCAAAGGCTTACCGGCGACGGTGATTCCCTGCTCGATGACGATCGTGGTTTCGGCCGCGGTGAGCGTGTTCCCCTCAATCGCGTTCGACGTGTAGGTCAGTTCGATGTCGTAGGAGTGCTCAAGGTTGGAAAGCGCGTGCGGCTTGAGGCGACGCATCCGGTCGAGTCCAGCCTTCTTGATCGCGATCTCTTCACGAAGACTTTCCATATCCCGCACGTGATACTTCTTACCCTGTTGTGTCCGCGGCCTTGCGTGGCTGGCCGGCTCAAGCTCGGCAATGACGGAATGACGGCGCCGTACCATAACCGGCGCCACGGACATGTATCCGTCTCTCCCACTTAAAACTGCTTCAACAGCCGATCAATATAATCCAGTTCCTGCCGCGGCCGCTGCTGGTCCGCCCCGCGGCGACGCAATTCTTCCTGGATGGCCTGGGTGCGCTGACGCTCGCGCTCCTCCGGCACGACCACATCGCCGTCGTTGCTGGCGGTGCCCTGGTTGTAGCGGCCCAGCGGGTCGCGGCCTTCCGGACGGGCGCGCCTGGGACTGCCGGGGATCGGGCTGGCGCTGCGTCCTTCACCGCGGCCGTCCTGCATCATGGCACCCATCTGGGGCTGGCCTTCGCCTTCACCTTCACCCTGCTCGCCCTCCTGGTTGCCCTGGCCGGGACCGAACTGGCGCGCCATCGCCTGGCCCATCTCGCGAGCGCCTTTCTGCAGCGCCTCGATCGCATGCTGCTGCGCCTCTCCGGCGGCCCGGTCCTGCCCCTGGCCCAACTGCGTGGCCGACTCCCGCATCGCCTGATCGGCTTCCGTCAGGCTCGGAGGCACTTCCCCGGTCAAATCACCAAATTGCTGCATCAACTCGCCCAGTGCCCGACGCAGCGCCTGCTGCACGCGGCGATCGGCTTCCCGTTGCGCATTGCCGTCCGCGGACGCAGCGGGAGGCTGGATGGCGCGCGGGCGTGAATTCTGGTCGGCGCGTCCCTCGGTCTTATCCAGCACGCCACCCTGGCGACCGATCATGTCCTGCACGGCGCCCATCTGCTGGCGCCCGCGCTGGCGGCGTTGGTTGCTGCTCTGCTGGTTCTGCTCCTGTCCCGGGTTGGCGCGGGCGTTGCGCATCTGATCGAGCAGTTGCTCCAATTCCTCGACGCGGCGCTGGGCTTCGTCCATGCGGCCTTCCCGCGCGGCTTCGCGGGCGCGTTCAGCCAGCCGGTCGAGATCGTGGTTGGTCAGCGCATGCGTGTCCGGATCGAACGGGGTCACGGTCTGGTTGCGCCGAGCTTCTTCGAGCATTGCTTGCATGTGGCGGTTGATGGCGTCCTGCAACTCCTTCAGACGCTCCTCCAGCGCCTGCCGATTGGCATCGGTCGGGTCCTGGGTGGCGCGATCCAGTGCGTCGCGCGCGGCCTGGCGTGCTAATTCCAGGGTACGAGCCGTCTGCTCGGTCTGGCCCTCTTCCATGTGCAGCGCCAGCAGCCACATCCGTTCCTGCGCGTCCGGGATGACCTGCCCGCCCTTCTGGCGCACCAGCAGGTAATAGAGCGCGCTCAGGTTCAGATAGGCACCCGGATCGTTGGCGAAGAAATCCCGTTGCAGCATCAGGATATCGAGGCCCGCCAACGCCTCCGACCGATCGTCGGGATGCACGCTGAGGCCCTTGCGCATTTCGATCAGCGCACGGGCGATCGGGTGTTGGAAGGCGCGTTCGGGCAGGGTGAAGATCAGTTCCTCGCTGGTGCCAGTCTGGCCGGCGGCGTCGCGCGCCGTCAGCAGCCCGCGCACCGGCAGGCCGGCCCATGGATGCGCTGTCAGGTCTTGCTGGTTGGTGCTGCTGGCGGTCTTCGGCGTGCCGCCGGGCAGCGGAATGGGGACGGCGAGCGGTTCCGCGTCCGGACGCGCATCCAGTCGCAACTCGGCTTTCAGGGAGGCGACGCCGTAGTCGTCGCTGGCCCGCCATGGCAGGCGGAGTTGCTGGCCGGCCGGCGCTGGTCCGGGCTTGTCGGCCCATGCCACCACGGGGGGAAGGTCGGCCACGATGGTGATTTCCCAGGCGGCAAGGTCCCGGCCTTCGCGCCGGATCGCCAGCCGCCCGCCATCGGCAAGGGTGCGTTCCGCCTGAAAGCTGGTTTGATCCAGCGCCTGGAACGGCTGCGTGCGACCGGACAGCGACAATTGCGGTGTGGAGGTTCCACCCGTCACGTTGGCGGTGAGTTGCGAACCGGTCGGAGCGGTGGCGCTGGCGACGTCCGACTTCAGGAAGATCGGTGCCATGCGGGTATAGGCTGGCGGCGTGATCCAGGCCTGCCACTCGGCCGGCTGCGGCGCGGCTGGGCGCGGCATGGAGGGTTCCAAGGCCACGGCAACGCGGTTCGGCGCATCGCGGCCGGCGATCGCGAACGCGGCGACCAGCGCGACGACCAAGGCTCCGCGCAACGCAATCCGATCCCGGCGTGCCAGCCCTGGACGCGGCGCGCCGACCCGCAAGCTGCTGATCTGGCGCGCGGTGCGGGCCAGATGCGCCTGCCACAGCGCCTGTCCGACCGCATCGGTCTGGCTGGGACGGTCGGTCAGCACCGAAAGCGGCCGATGGGTCAGGCCGGACGCCAGTTCCAGCCGCCGATCCGCCGCCGCGTTGTCCGGGACATGCACGCCCCGCAGGCCCCGGATCAGCAGGCCTAGGATCGCCAGCCCGGTGACCACCAGAAGCACGATGTGCCACTCCACTGGCAGACGCGCCGGCAGATCGAGCAACGCCGCCACCAAGAACAGGCCGGCGACACCAAGCGGCGGCCAGAGGGCGGGCCAGAGGGCTTCGAAGACGATCGCGGCGCGAGCCAGACCGCGACGGCCGTTCAGACGGCGCAGGGCGGGCGCCGGATCGGTCACGGTGAATTGGCCACGCACGGCGGAACACGCTCCTGCGCCCAGAGCGATTCGTGCGGCGCGCGTTCGCGGATCACCGACCAGCGATCCTGATCCACCAGCACTTCCGCGGCGCTCGGGCGCGCATTGTAGGGCGAACTCATGACCCGACCATACGCGCCCGCGTCGAGAATTGCCACGCGCGCGTGCGGGGCCAGCGGCGGCAACTGACGGTTGCGGGCGAAGGTGTCGCCGCTCTCGCAGATCGGTCCGACGACGTCGGCGGGGCTGAGCGGGCCGGTGGCATCCACGGCGGAAACCGGCACGATGCCGTGCCAGGCGTCATACATGGCCGGGCGGATCAGGTCGTTCATCGCCCCGTCCAGGACGACGAAGCGGGCGCCGGGGGACTGTTTCACCAGGATCACGGAGGTCAGCAGCACGCCGGCGGGTCCGACGAGCCACCGGCCGGGCTCCAGGGCCAGGCGGACGTCGAGGTTGTGGAAGGCGGATTTTATCGCTCCGGCCAGACCGGCGGGGCTAGGGGCCGGTTCGTTGCGATAGGGAATCCCGAGCCCGCCGCCGCAATCGACGCTGTCGACGCGCAGGCCCTGGTCTCGGAGCGCGCGCACCAGATCGGCGATGCGGGCATAGGCGGCGCGATAGGGGGCGAGGTCGAGAATCTGGCTGCCGATATGGGTGGCCAGGCCGACCGGCTGGATCCCCGGCAGGCTGGTGGCGCGAGCGTAGAGCGCGACGGCGTCCGCGAACGGAATACCGAACTTGTCGCGGGCGCGTCCGGTGGAGATTTTCTCGTGGGTGCCGGCATCGACATCCGGGTTCACGCGCAAGGCCACGCGCGCAACGCGTCCCATGGAGGCGGCGAGGGCGGAGAGCATCTCCAGTTCCTCGGCGCTTTCGACGTTGATCTGGCCGATATCCTCGGTTAGCGCCAGGCGGAGTTCGCGTTCGGCCTTGCCGACGCCAGAGAAGACGATCCGGTCGGCTGGGATGCCGGCGTGACGGGCTCTCCGCAATTCGCCCTCGCTGACGATATCGGCGCCGGCGCCTTCCTGGCCGAGCAGCGAGAGGATGGCGAGGTGGTCGTTGGCTTTGACCGCGTAGTGGGGATGGGCATCCAGGCCGGCGTCTTTCAGCGCCTGGGTCAGGGATTGGTAGCGCCGGCGGATCGTGGCGGCGGAGTAGACCCAGGTCGGCGTGCCGACCGCATCGGCGATGCGGTTCAGCGGCACGCCGTCCAGCAACAGCCCGTCCATCGCATGCATGCCGAATTGCGGGCGCGCGGCGATAAGTTCGGCCGGTGTCGGGTCGGGTGTGGTGGGGTCGGAGGAGGATATCGAGGCCATTTGGGCAGCGTAGAACAGGATCGGGCCGCGCGGAACCGGGAACTGCCGATCCAGCCACGACAACCGCACTCACCGGACTGGCTGGCTGTCATGAACCACCCGTAGCGCAACCATTGACCGCATCGCCGATCCGGAGATTGCGGTGCGTCGCCTTGAGGCAACGCGGTTGTCCCGAAGCGGGGCCGATACGGACGAATTTCTGGACGCTTGGGGTGCGACCTAAAGTTGTGCGATCAAGCATCGACCTTGGGCGACGGCTTGGGCCGGTTGAGATTGGCGTGATTGGCCGGGACCGACGCATCGGGCAAGGGTTCAGGCCGTTGGCACTACCCCTTCGGCCGAGGCCCATACGTCCGGAACCGCTCCTTCGCCGCCGCCAGTTCCGCCTTATCCAGCAACCGAGGCTCCCCGGCCGCTTTCGCCATGAGATACTGCCGACACAGGGTCTCCAACAGGATTGCCCGGGACAGAGCCGCCTTTGGGTCGGGCGCGAACACGATCATCCCGTGATTGGCCAGCAGACACCCGGACCGCCCGTCCAACGCCGTGACCGCCAGTTCCGCCAGCTCCGGCGTGCCGAACGTCACGTAAGGCGCACACCGGACCGGACCACCGAAGTCCAGCACCATGTAATGAAACGGCGGCAATTCCTGGTTCAGGCAGGCCAAGGCCGTGCAGGCGTCCGCATGCGTGTGCACAATGCACCCGGCATCCGGGTAGGCCTGATAGATCGCCGCATGCATCGGCCATTCGCTGGATGGCGTGAAGTCTCCCGACACCGCGCCATCCAGGGTCATCGCCACCATGTCTCCCGGCGCCACCATGTCGGGCGAGCCGCCGGACGGGGTGATCACCATGCCTTCGGGATGACGCAGGCTGACATTGCCGGCACTGCCGACGATCAACCCGCGCCGCTCCAACGACTGATACAGGGCGGCAACCGCCTCCCGAGCCAACTGCTGCGTCAAATCAGAAACACGCCCTTCCCATCGGATTGCTGGTCGAACAGCTTGTAGGCTTCCTCCGCCTGGTCCAGCGACCACCGATGTGTGAACAATTTGTCCACGTCGATCTTCCGCTCGACGCAGAACCGCGCGCATTCGGCCTGGATGATGTTGGAGAACGTCCAAGATGCCACCAGGGTCAACTGCCGGCGCAGCAGGTGCGGGCTGACATCGATCTTCACGTCGCCGCCCTCACCCACGAAGCACATCGTGCCCCAGACCTTGGTCGATTTGATCGCGTTCAACCGCGCTTCCGAGTTCGACGACGTGTCCAAGGTCAGATCGGCGTAACGCCCGCCGGTCAGTTCCTTGATCGCCTGAACCGGGTCGTTGGAGCCGGGGTTGACGACCTCATCGGCACCGAATTCCTTGGCGCGTTCCAGGCGTTGCGGGTTGATGTCCAGCGCGATGACCCGCGCGCCCATCGCCTTGGCGAACTGCGTGCCCGCCAGCCCGACCGGTCCCTGACCGAAAATCGCGATGGTGTCGCGCCCTGAGATGTTCATCCGCCGCAGCGCGCCATAGGCAGTGCCCGACCCGCATGCGATCGCCGCGCCGGCCGAGAATGACAGCTCATCCGGCAAGGTCACCATGGTGTTGGCCGGCACCAGCAGATACTTCGCGTGCCCGCCATGCGAGTTCGAGCCGTACACCTTCACCGGCACTTCCTGGCAAAGCTGCTGCCAGCCGGACCGGCAATGACCGCACTGCGTGCAGCCCTGGTAGTGGTGCACCATAACGCGCTGGCCGACCGTGGCCTCCGCCGGCGTCACCCCGGGGCCGACCGCGGCGATCACGCCGCATGGCTCATGGCCGGCGATGGTCGGGTTCGGGTTGGGCGGCAGGCCCGTAGCGTTGCGCTCCTGGTTCTTGGGGCGCCGATACTGGTGCAGGTCGGACCCGCACATGCCGGAGGCTTTCATTTCCACGACAACCTCGCCCGGTCCGGGCGTCGGGTCGGGGAAGGTCATGATTTCCAGATCTCGGTCGCCGGTGAAGACCACGCCGCGCATGGGGTTTCCTCCTGTTGTCGCGTTGGGCGTGCGTTTTAGCGTGGAAATCCGGCAAGCGATACCGGGGCGGTTACGGGTTTTTCGACGGTGGGTGTTCCCGCCGGCAACACGTTACTGTGATTTTCCATTGTGGCTTGCGCCATGCCCCTTCCGCAACGCCAGAGACCCAAACATGATGGGGGCGGGTCAGGGACGCGGTCGCTGTCCCGGCAAGTCCTGCGGTGCGGGCGTTCGGCCTCGATGCGTTTGGCATGGCGGGCGTTGTGATGGCTGACAATCTCGCCAAAGAAGGGCGATGGGCGGCGAGGTCGTCGAAGTCGCTGGTGCCACGCAGGAGCGTCGCGTCCGGGACGGCATTCTTCAGATGGCCGTGGGGGCTTTCGACGGCGCGGTTCTCATGCGCGATGCCACGATTGTTGCGGGTCGGCTGCCTGGCTGAGTCGGCGTAAAGCGGGTCGTAGCGGCCGGTCAGGTCTTCGTGCGCGTCCTTGGCCAGCTTGCGGAACGCGGCCGAGAGACGGTCGCCGCGATGCTCACGCGGCCCGCCACCGGCGGCCCATAACGCGTTTTGCAGCCGCTCGGCCAGAGCCAGGAAGCCTTCGGCGCCGAGGATCACATGGGCGTGTTCGCAGCCGGAAGTGATAGAGGCGATGGTCGAGCGGCTCCCCGGTGAGAGTGACGCCCAGGGTCGCCATGTCGGTAAAGTCCAACAGGCCCGTCCGGCCAGGTTAATGGATCTGGCGGAAGATCACCTCCTGCTCTGCGCCATGCAGCGACCGCCAGGACCGGATACGGCGCTCCAGGGTATGCGGACGCGTTCAGGGAGATCGGCATGCCGGTGCCGCGCTTCTTCGAAGATGGCCACCGTGCGAAGCCCGGGGCGGTTTGCAGCATCGGCACCACTTCGGTGTCGAAGAAGTCCGAGAGCCGGTCCGGTCGGCGGCGGCTTCGGGTGTTCTCCTTATACGATGGAAGCTGGTGGTCCTGTTCGAAGCGGTATGCAGTGGTCGCGCTGATCGATGCCCTGGCCGCGGCAACCGGGCATTGGAGGGATCCCTTCGAGGAGAGGATCCGTTTGCGTGCGATCACCAGACAGGCGCGGCCCCGAGAAAGGGGGGTAGGGAAAGTCGTTGCGGCAATGGCGCCTTCGATTGGGCTACGTTTTCCCTATTCCGCCAGTAAAGAAACGATTTTCTCATCCTGATTGTCGCGCATCACCATCTTGACTTTCACGGGACACCATTTGTCCGGACGCAATGTTTCATGCCCGCCAACTGAAGGGCAGCGACTTCGATAACGTCCGTTCCTCGCGCCGGGCCAACAGGTCTTCAAGCGCCTCCGCCGAGCCCGTTCAGCGACGATGCGCGAGCGTTTCGTCCGTCGGCGGTACCGTGAACGGTTCGTCCCAGAAGGCGATGTAAAGCGCCGCGAAAGCATTTTCTGACTCCGTCGAATATATGTTATCCAATAGTACACAGTCTTCAAACGGTATTACAACGTTCTTTTCGCCGGCTTCGCCCGTACCTTCGCTTGATGCGCCGAAGCCCGGACGGATGCAGTATCCAATCGCTCCACAGCGCGGCCAGACGCCGTCTTGCCGTCACCGTTCTCCGCCGCCTTCGGGCTGATAGGGAAATTGCCGTGCCGGTTCGAATAAAACGTCAGCGGCCGGCGATGCGTCAGCCCATACTCTCGAAGTGCCTCCAGATACGCCCACTCCGTCTCCACCGGTACAAAACGCAACGCCGTCATGCGGTTGGTCGCGTCCCCTGATCAAGTCCGGGGGACGATAAACGAGATCAGCGTGCATTTCGGGCCGCATCCCTCGAACCAGGCATGCGGACTGGCGTCGATCTGAACGAGTTCGCTAAACCGGAGTCGCCGTTCCCGCGTCTGAAACACCGGTCGGACACGTCGCCGCTTCGGTTTCCAAAGCCTTGCGCCGATCTGACGCCGTCGAATTCCCTCACGAGATACCGTGATCCCCTCCTGTTCCAGCGGCTTCTCAGCCGCCAGGATTTGGCCGGAGCTTCATCCTTCCTTTCCAGCAGACCCGTAATCCGGGTGCGCTCGTCGTCCACCAGCCGGTTGTGCGACGCAACGCCCCGCTGACGCGATACCGGGCTCACGGCCCCGTCCTGTTCCCCCCCCCCTTGGACCAGGCGTTTGAACTGGCGAACGTCGATCCCAAGACGCTCCGCCCTCTCCTGTCGGCTCAATGGGTGTTCGGCAGGCTGGCGAACCACATGTTAACGTTCCACATCTTGACCATTCATTTCCGACATCCCTGCGGCCATGCGTTCTCCTTCGTGATCACGCCGGGTAGGGGACATTCTGGCTTTCTGGTAACACGTTCCGCTATGGTGTTGACCCTTGGGCATTTTCAGGGCAATTTCGGACGAGGCGCCGCCCACTCAATCTGTGGCTGCCAACAATGTGTGGTCGGAGATCACCTATGGTTTTAGAAGATTTCGGGCAGCACCGGCTTGCGATTCCATTTCGGAAGGCTGGCGTCAGTTCCATGACACACGGCGAGGCCACCGTGAGGTTGTTGGAGTCTACCTCGTATCGGTAACTGGACGTCAGCCAGACGCACAAAAGCGCGATCGGCACAATCAACCGTCGGCACCATATCGGAAATGCACCATGACCATGGATAAAAGATCGAAGCGGACTGTAGGCTGGCGGTCGATGGTGGCTGAATTGTTACGCGACTTCGGCAGTCGCGGGGAACGATCCTCGCGCTTGGGAGGGGGGCTCCGAAAGCGTTCTGAGCACAAGCGGAAAAGCTTCGAACTTGAAGCTATGGAACCAAGGCTATTACTGTCTGCGGATTTGTCTTACGCAGCGACCTCCGCCGTGCACGATCTCACCCTCCGGGCGGTTCATCAGGCAAGTGACTACTACCTCAGGTTGTTTGATACGACAACGCTGGCGGCCAATGGGGCTGCCTTGACCGAGTGGGCGCTAACGACGGGGAGCGACTTATCTGTCGTAATCCAGCGCGGGGGATCGACCGATTCGAACCTGCGTGACGCCGCGGGGGATACATTACGTGTCGATCTTGCTAGTTTTTCGGCGATAGACGGTTTCGTCCGAACGAACGGCGGCACGCTGAGCTTGAATTTTGTTGGTGGCTCTCAGTTGCTGTCCAAAGACCATATGACAGTCGTTGGAAACGCCGGAACAGCGGGCTATGGCCTAGCGGTGCATGGCAGTGGCGATATTGCGCTTTCGGCGCAGGGGCAGTTCGCTGGAAATCTCGTAATCTCGGGAGATGAGGGTGTTTCGGGCGATTCTGCAACAGACCTCAGTGCGGTCGACTTAACGATACAGTCGACGCCGACAAAGCAGGGAGGGATTGTCAGCACCGGTATTCTGGCTAATGCCAACGCGGCGATTACATTCCTGTCTTCCCATCTAACGGCGTCCGGCACACTTGCATTGGAGGCATTTGCGTCAGTATCGGCATTGGACAGCGGCAGCGACCTAGTGCCCCCCGTCATTGATTTTGTCGTGAATTTCGGACTCGCTCCTCCCGGAAGAATGCGGAGATGAGTCGTGACCGCGAAACAAAGTTCTGTAAAGAAGTACGTCGTGAAGCTCAGCGATGAAGAACGTGCACAGCTCAGCA
>CALQHT020000171.1 GCA_943330455.2 Nitrosovibrio sp. Nv4
CCACCTCCGGGCCGATATGAAGCCAGTCAGGACGTGATCGGGGCGCCGCCGGCGGTCTGATGACCGCGCCGGCGCAGCCGAACAGCCGTCGTTATTGATCGAAAATCCCGAGTCCGACAGGCTGCTAGCTCTTTGTTTGATCGCATGATTCACACGCTGTGACGTTCCGCTCAGCGTGATCATGCTCTAGCTCTTTGTTTGATCCCATGATTCACACGCTGTGACGTTCCGCTCAGCGTGATCATGCTCTATCGTTCCCGAAACACGGCGCATGGGATAGCGGGATGGCAGCGGAAGCAGTGGCACGTTTGGCGGCGACGATCATGTTGCTGCGCGATGGGCCCGATGGGTTGGAAGTGTTCATGGTGGTGCGCCACCATGCGATCGATTTCGCATCGGGCGCCCTGGTATTTCCCGGCGGTCGGGTGGAAGACACGGACCACACGCTCGCCGACCGGGCCGACCTGTGCCCGAACCCGGACAGCATCGCGCGCGACATCATGGCCCTGCGCCTCGCCGCGATCCGGGAAACCGTTGAGGAATGCGGTGTGCTTCTCGCCCGTCCCGCCGGTTCTCCCCATTTGCTTGGCGCCGACCACCTGCGCACGGTCGAACAGGCGCATCGTACGGCGCTGGGCAGCGGTGAAATCGCGTTCGAAACCGTCCTTGGTGCGCATGGCCTGGTCGCGGCGCCCGACCTGCTGGTCCCGTTCGCCCACTGGATCACCCCGTCGCACCAGCCCAAACGCTACGACACGCATTTCTTCCTGGCCGAGGCACCGGCTGAGCACCTGGCGTTGCACGACGGCAGCGAAGCGGTTGATTCGGTGTGGATCCCACCGGCTCAGGCGCTGGCGGACACCGATGCCGGACGCTTCAAGCTGGTCTTTGCGACCCAGCGCAACCTGGAGAAACTGTCCCGCTCCCGGACCGTCGCGGATGCCATGCAGGCCGCGAAATCGTCGCCCGTGGTGACGGTGCTGCCGCGGTCGCGGAAGCTCGACGAGAAGCGCCGCCATCTGATCATCCCGATCGAGGCAGGCTATGGCGCGTCGGAATTCATCGTCGATCTGCCGCCGGCGTCGTAACCCCGGGGACGTAACTTCGGGGGCGTAAACAACAAACAGGGTCGCGAGGCGGCCGGAGGACACGTGATGAAAGTCGGTATGTTCGTCAGCCTGGAATGCGAAGGCACCCAGGACACGATGGCGCATTTCAACGATCTGAAGGACCAGGTCCGCACGGCTCGGGACTCCGGGTTCGCCTCGCTGTGGCTGCCTCAGCATTTCATCGTCGGGCCCACGATGCGCCAGTTCGCCGCGTCCCCGATGCTGGGCTATCTCGCCAGCCTGGCGGAAGGCATGACCCTGGGCACCGCCGTCCTGCTGTTGCCCATGCTGAACCCCGTCCTGCTGGCGGAAGAAGCCGCCACGATCGATCACATGACCGACGGCAAGTTCGTGCTGGGCGTCGGTCTCGGCTACCGCGACGCCGAATTTACCGCGATGGGGGTGGAACGACGGTCCCGCGTGCCTCGGTTCAAGGAATATGTGGAGGCGATGCGCCGACTGTGGGCCGGCGACCATGTCACCTATCACGGCAAATACGTCCATCTGGACGATGTCAGCCTGAGCATGCGCCCGCGCAATCCCAACGGCATCCCGCTATGGGTTGGCGGCACGGTGGAAGACGCGGTGAAGCGCGCCGCCGAGATCGGTGACTCCTGGCAGGGCGCCGGCGCCATGTCGATGGAGGAGATGAAGCGCTGGTGGAACGTGTTCCATCAGGCGCGGGTCGATCTGGGCAAGCCGCTGGACTACGCGCGCCAGGTGTCTCGCGAGTGCTTTTGCGGCCCGTCGATGAACGCGGCGATCGAGATGGCGAAGGGCCCGCTCTCGGCCAAATACACCCGCTATGCCGGGCATGGGTTCGGCGGCTTCGATGGCGCGGACGGCGATGCCGCGTTCCGGCAATTCGCGCATGACCGCTTCGTGGTCGGCGACGAGGTCTATGTGCGCGACCAGTTGCAACGCTACCGCGACGAATTGGGCGCCACCGAATTCCGCTTCCGCCTGGGCTGGGCCGGATTGCCGCAGGACGAAATCCTGGCCGGTATCCGGCGGCTCGGACGCGTGGCGGAGCAGTTGTAGCGATCGCTCGCGGAGACGGGGCACGAGAGCGGGACGGCCCGTCCTCGACGGTCTTGAGGCAGATCAACGTGGTCGTTCGCGATCTCGGGTAGGGAATCCGGCTCACAGAGTCGGAGGGCTACGCCATGCCATTGGATGTCCAGGTCTCATTTCGGCATCTACAGACATCGGAGTCGCTGGACGCCCTGATCCGCAGCCGAGCGGCGGAGCTTGAGCAATTTTCGGATCGGATCCTGGGGTGTCGGGTGATGATCGAGGCCAGCACCAAGCGTCACCGCCATGGCAACACCTACCATGTGCGGGTCGAATTATCGGTCGCGGGTGGCACGATCGTGGCCGACCATGACCCCGGGTTGGACCACAGCCACGAAGACCCCCAGGTTGCCATTCGTGACGCCTTCGACGCCGCTCGGCGTCGACTGCAAGACCACATGCGGCGGCTGGATGGGCAGATCAAGACACATGATGCGTCCTCCATCGGACGTATTGTCCGTGTATTCGCGGAACGGGATTACTGTTTCCTCGCCACGGAAGACGAGATGGAAGTCTACGTCCATCGAAACGCGGTTCCGGGAAAGGCGTTCGGCAAGCTAAAGGTTGGCGATCGCGTCCGTTATGTCATCGACCCGGAAGAGGGTGACAATGGGCCACAGGCCAGTACGGTCGTTTTGGTTTAGGGACGGTCTGGCGTTTCTCGGTCAACTGACCTGTCGTGCAATATCGGCCTTGTACCAACTGGCCGAAACAATGACCTATGCATTGCCCGCACCGTCATTGCCGAGTCGGCCCCTGGTTCGCCTACCCCTACGAATCCACCACGCAACACCCCGCCCCAGACTGTGCCACAGATGCCGACGGGAGTATCAACCGGAGGGTCGGTCCACATCAAAGGCGGGAGCGGTTGCGTGAACGGGCAGGAAAGTGACGCCGGGACAAAATGGCTGAACGCCGCGCGAGAGCTGGAACCTCTGGTGCGCTCCCTGCGCGATGGGTTCGACCGCGATCGGCAATTGCCCGTCGCGCTGGTCGAGGCTATCGCCGATGCCAAATTGTTCAGCCTGTGGTTGCCCAAGGCCCTTGGCGGACCGGAGCTGCCTCCCATCCCGTTTCTGCGCGTGATCGAAGAGTTGTCCCGCCAGGACGGCTCCGTCGGTTGGTGCACGGTGATCCCGGCGGGCTATGGCCGCCTCGCCGGAGCCTTGTCGCAGGACGTCGCAACCACGATCTTTGGGTCCGGCCGAGCGATTTTGGTGGGAACGTTGAACCCGACGGGGAAAGCCGTGGCGGTGCCGGGCGGATACCGGGTCACCGGACGATGGGGGTATGGCAGTTTCATCGCTCACAGCCAGTGGGTGCTGGGCAACTGCGTTATCCACGACCAGTCCGGACCGCGGATCGGGCCGGATGGCGCGCCTGAACTGCGATTGTGCCTGTTTCCGCGGGCCGACGCCGAAGTCATCGACAACTGGCATGTCGGCGGGCTTCGGGCCACCGGCAGCAGCGATTATCAGGTGACGGACCTGTTCGTGCGGGAAGACTGGACCGTGACATTGGGGGCGTTTTCTCCGCCGCCAACCCAACCAGGAATGCTCTACCGGGTGCCGATGCCCAGCACCTTCGTCAGTTGTATCGCCACGGTTGCGCTGGGGATCGGGCGAGCCGCGATTGAAGCGCTGGTCGAGATTGCCGCGGACAAGACGCCAATGGGATCGCGGTCCGTGCTGCGGGAGAAGACTCTGGCGCAGGTCGATCTGGCGCGGGCGGAGGCTCTGCTGCGATCGGGCCGCGCGTTTCTGTTCGATGAACTGGGGGCGTGCTGGGATGACGCGCTGGCGGGGCGAGAGATCACCCTGCAGCGTCGTGCATTGGTTCGGTTGGCTGCCTGGCAGGCGACGCAGTGTGCCATTCAGGCGGTGGACCTGATGTACGCCTGTGGAGGTGGTGCGTCGCTGTTTCAGGGCAATCGACTGGAACGTTGCTTTCGCGATGTCCATGCGGCGGGGCAGCATATCGCGGTTGCCACGCACAGCAATCTGGAGCCGATCGGGCGGGTTCTGTTCGGGCTGGACCCGGGGACGGCTCGGTTCTGAGGTGCCCGGCCTGGTGGCATGCGTCCGATGACCGAAGATCGGTCGTGGTTTCGGCCGACTAATTCCGCCGGCCCTAACCATGGACCGATGCTTCACCCCTCACCGTCATTGCCGGGCTTGATCCGCCAACCCACCCGCCGCCGTTGAAGCGCGGGTTGCCGGATCAAGTCCGGCAATGACGAAGGGGGGCGGTGCACCGGCCAATGGTTAGGGTCGGTTGTATAGTCTACGATTCAGGCGCGGCTCATTCACCCAGTCACCTGGCCGACGCCGCCGCATCGGCGGACAAAGGGGGGCACCAGGGGACTGTTGACTTCCCAGGCCGCGGTCGGCTGAATCCCGGGCGGCAAAGGGGACACGGGCCATGCCCGACGACGCTGATACCACCGTCCATTACGACCAGGACTACTACCTCTGGGCGCTCTCCCAGGCCCGTGCCTTGCGGTCGGCACGGGACGCGATTGCAGATCTCCGCACGAATGATTGGCGGCACAGGATCGCCGATCTGGATTGGGAGAATCTGGCCGAGGAGATCGAGTCATTGGCGCAGCGCGACTATCGGGAACTCGGCAGCCGGATCAGCACGATCGTCGAACATCTGGAAAAGCTGCATTTCAGCCCTGCTCCGGATCCCAGGGGCGGTTGGATTCGCACGATCGACCGCGAACGCGAAGAAATCTCCATCTTGCTGCGCGCGAGCCCGTCGCTGCGCCGTCACCTGACCGCCTTGATCGAGGAACGGACCGACAAGGCCGCGAAGCGGGCACGGGACGATCTCAGTGATCGCGGGGAACTTGCCCAGGCGTCGCTGGCAACGCTTGTTCGGCCCGCATACACCCCGGACCAGATCCTGACCGACTGGTGGCCCGAAAATCCACATCCCAGTGGGCCACATCTCGGCGGGCGGGGCGAATCAACAAAGGAAACGGAACCCAACCCATGATCAAAATGCTCGCGCTGCTGACCCGCAGGCCCGAATTCACGCATGAGCAATTCGTGAAGCACTGGCTGGAAATCCACGGCCCTCTGGCCCATGCGGTGCCAGGCGTGCGCCGTTACGTGCAGTCCCACATCGTGGGCACGCGCACCCGCCCCGACATCCCCGAAACGGATGTGGAGGTCGATGGTATCGCCGAACTTTGGTACGACACCACGGAGGACGCTCAGCGCGCCGCCGCCTCACCCGAGATGAAACGGCTGACGGACGACGGCGCGCTGTTTATCGGTCGGATCAAAAGCTACGTGATCGACGAAAAGCAGATCATTCCGCCGCCTGGCTGACCTCGACGGCTTCGTAGGGAAGCCGCTTGATCTTCGCCATGTTCAGACCCTCGATGCGCAGCAGCCGCGTGGCCGCCTTGCGCTCGGGGGAATGGAGCACGCCGATGTCATACAGATAGGCGTCGCCCACTTTCATGACGTAGTTGTGGTTGAACTTGGCCTTGCCCGGGGTTTGCTCGGTCGGGCGCGAGACCAGATCCCACGCGGTCATGATCGTCTCTCCAGCAGCCTGGCCATAGACCGCCCAGGAAGGCCCGTGATCATGCGGCTTGCTGCCCTTCGCGCCGGTATGGCAGTGGGCGAGGATGGTGAAGCCGAATTCCGGATCCTCATACAGCACGTGACGCTCCGGCGTGCCTTCGGGGATATAGGTCTCGACGAATTCGGGGTCCGCCAGGACTTGCTTGACCAGATCGCGGACCTTCTCGCGGCCCGGCGTGCCGGGGTTACTTTTGATCGCGGCATGACAATCGGCGGCAAATTTTTCGAGGGAAATGGCCATTGGGGTTACCTCCTGCTAGAGCATGATCACGCTGAGCGGACCGTAACAGCGTGTGGATCGTGCGATCGAACAAAGAGCCAGAGCGGCTTGCCGTTTCCAGGCAGGGTGAAACCGCTCTAGCGACGATAAGGGTAGCATTGGGCGCGATCCAGCGTCAGGCCGAAATGGTCGCCCAAGGCGCGGATCGCGTCGGCATGATCGGGATAGGGGTCGGCGTTGTTCGCACCGACGACGATGCATTGGCCGCTGCCGCGCCCGTTCGGCGGCAACATCGCGGTGATCAACGCCTTGCCGTCCTGGTTACGCAGGGTCAGGAACAACGGCATGCTGCGGCGGATGTGGGATTCCTTGCCGATGTCCTGTTCGATGAACACGCTGGTGATCGGCTGATAGCTCTCAACCGCACGTTCCCGCTCTCGCCGGTAATGCTTCTCCACCGCGTGCCCCATTTCCAGGGACTCCGCCACCGCCTCGCCTTCGGTCATCAGGCGAAACCAGGTCAGATCTTTGGGCGCGTCGCAGACATATTCCATGCACGAGGTCTCCACGTCGCTTGGACTGCCGTTCCCATCAGAATAGGATGGAACCGGGCCATGGGCAAATCCCCAGGGGGCCAGTCAATGGGCAAGAGGCGTGTTCGGTGCGACCGAACGGATAGGGGGATAGCGTGGCGGAGACGGATGGGGACCAGTTCGATTATGTGATCGTCGGCAGTGGGGCGGCGGGCTCGGTGCTCAGCAACCGTCTGACGGAGGACCCGGGCAACACCGTCTGCGTCCTGGAATGCGGCCCACCGGATCGGCACCCGTTCATCCACATTCCGGCCGGCTTCATCAAGATGCTGTTCAACCCTACCTATACCTGGCAGTTCCAGACGGAACCCGGTGAGGGCACCAACGGCCGCCGCATCCCCACCACGCAAGGCCGCACCCTGGGCGGGTCGAGCTCCATCAACGGCATGATCTACAACCGCGGCCAGCGGGAGGACTTTGATCATTGGGCGCAACGCGGCAACCGCGGCTGGGGCTACGTGGATATCCTGCCCTATTTCAAGCGCGGCGAGCGCAGGATCGGCGTCGGTGACGACCGCATCCATGGCCGCACCGGAAGTCTTCCCGTCACCGACAACGACTGGACCCACCCGATCACCGAGGCGTTCATCGACGGTGCCAGCGAGATCGGCATTCCTCGGTGCGAGGACTATAACAGCGGCGATAACCAGGCCGGCGTCGGCTATTATCAGCGGCTGATCAATCGTGGCTTCCGCCACTCCGCCGCGCGCGTGTTCCTGCATCCCGCCCGTGCCACGGGCCGCCTGGACGTGCGCACCGACGCCCGGGCCGAGCGCATCCTGTTCGACGGGACGCGTGCCATCGGCGTCGAGTATGTCGACGACCGCGACCGCCAGACCCGCACCCGCGTCTATGCCCGCAAGGAGGTCATCGTCTCCGCCGGTACCGCCAACACCGCTCGCCTGTTGCAAATCTCCGGCATCGGGCCGGCGTGGCTGTTGCACGACCTGGGCGTGCCCGTGGTTGCCGACCTGCCGGTGGGAGAGAATTTCCGCGACCATTACAATGCGCGCATCGTGGCCCGGGTGAAGAACATCCGCACAATGAACGAGATGTCGCACGGGATGGGCCTGGTCGGGCAGATCGCGCGCTGGGTGCTGGGCAAGCCGTCCATCCTGGCGACCAGCCCGTCCATCGTGCACTGGTTCTGGAAGACCGAGGACACGATGCGCCAGCCCGACATCCAGGGCGTGTTCAGTCCCGCCAGCTACAAGCAGGGCTTTGTCGGGTTGCTGGACGATTACCCCGGCATGACCTGCGGCGTCTGGCAGCACCGGCCGGAGAGCATCGGCTATGTCCGTGCCCGCTCCACCGACGTGTTCACCGACCCGATCATCCAGCCGAACTACCTGAAGGACCCGATGGACCAGCGAGTCCTGGCCCGCGGCATGCGGCTGGCGCGTCAGTTGCTGCACACCCAGGCCTTGGCCCCGTTCTTCGACAAGGACGAACTGCCGGGTCCGAACGTGCAGACCGATGACGAATGGCTGGATTACGCGCGTCAATACGGCTCCACATCCTACCACCTGATCGGCACCGCGCGGATGGGGCCGGTGACGGACAAGACCTCCGTGGTGAGCGATGAACTTCGCGTGCATGGGATCCAGGGGCTGCGGGTGGTGGATGCCTCGATCATGCCGAACATGCCGTCGGCGAATACCTACAGTTCGACGATGATGATCGCGGAGAAGGCGTCGGACATGATCCGCGGCCGCACGCCGCTGGCACCGGTGGAGGGGATTGCGGCGTAGGGTGGGCTTACGGCCTGTCTCCGATGACCTCGCATGGTCCGGCGGCATTGACATGTCCGATATCGGACATTATGTCCCATTCCGCACAAGGACTGTGGCCATGACCCTATTGATTGCCGCACGTCCGCTGGAACGTGATCTACCTGCGATGCGGTTCCCGCTGGACACGACGCGCTTCTCGCCCGCGAACCGACGGCGCTTGAGCGGACCGGGACTGCGCACCTTCCTCGCCATCGCGGATCTTTGGCACCTGACGGAAGTGGAGCGCCTGCTGGTCCTCGGCGGGCCCTCCCGATCGACCTTCTACGGATGGGTCAAGGTGGCGCGGGAGCATCAGGACCTGACCCTGTCGACCGATACGTTGATCCGGATTTCCGCCGTACTTGGCATCCACAAATCGCTTCGCATCCTGTTTCAAACCGAACAGGACGGGGTCGAATGGCTGCGGGACCCGCATGGAAGCCAACCCTTCGGCGGGCAGCCACCCCTGGCCCTTATCACCGGTGGCACGCAGGACGGACTGATGACGGTGCGGCGCTTCCTGGATGCCGCGCGCGGGGGCCTGTTCATGGCACCCAATGAGGCCGACGCCGACGCGCATCCCCTCTCGGACGACGATATCGTCTTCACGTGACGACGCTGCCGCTGGCCCAGGCGCCGTATCCCACCTTCCGGCTGGTCGCCTCTCGCTTCCCGCCCATCGACGCATTCGCGACGGTAGCGACTTCGGCGGACCTGGAGGCGGTGATGGAGTTGGAAGGCTGGACCAATGACCGCCTGGTCGCCGAACGGGCCGCCCGTTTGCCGCGTGCTGACTGGGTCTTCGGGACCCCGAACGCCAGCGTCGTCATGGCCGCTTTCCTGCACGCGGCCCCCGAGGGTGGTCGGTTCAGCGGCCCGCATCTTGGCGCCTGGTATGCCGGTGGTTCCATTGCGACCGCCGTGGCCGAGGTCGCGCATCATCTGCGGCGGGAGGCCGTCGCCCGAGGCAGGTCCGAGGCGCGTCGGGTGTTCCGCTGCTATACGGCACGCCTGCTGGGTGATGACTTCCTCGATCTGCGTGGCCGGCAACAGACCCATCCGGACCTGTATTCCGGCACCAGCCACGTCGCGTCTCAGGCGTTCGGGGAGAATATCCGCGCATCCGACCGATCCGGCATCGTCTACGACAGCGTTCGCTTTCGGGACGGCACCAATGTCGTCAGCTATCGCCCCCGACAGATCGCCGATGTGCGCCAGTCCGACCATTACGACCTGCTGGTGCCTCTGCACGGTCGGATCATCGCCCGCCGTCTGCGGGAGGCTGGGTAGGTGACCCGCGACGACAATCGCATGGTCTGGCATTGACCACGGGTCTCTCGTCGTCATGGCGAGTGCGGACCCACGACTGTCCCAGGTAGCAACAACGCAAATCGTGGATGGCCGCCCTGCGGCTGCCATGCCGGTGTCGGCTGGCCTCGCGCCAGGACACCCACCCTACACCCCCCGCAGCCGCATCCAGCTCAACACACACGCCAGCCCGGCAAACCCCGCCGCCATGCCGATGGAAATCTGCGTCCCCAGCACCACCGCGTTCTCGGCCGAGTGGGTCAACCCAAACGCCACCGCAACCAAGGCCGATCCGGTGGTCTGCCCCACCAGTCGCGAGGTCGACAGCATTCCGCTGCCCGCCCCGGCCCGGTCCGGCGGCGCGCTGCTGATCATCAGCCGGTTGTTGGGGGCCTGGAAAAACCCGAACCCGGTGCCGCACAGCGCCAGCCGCCACGCGATATCCCACGCCGAGGCCTGCGCCGGCATGGTCAGCACCAGCAGCAGGCCGATGGTCATCACCGTCAGCCCCAACCCTCCCAACAGCCCGGCGGAGTAACGGTCGGACAGGCGGCCGGCGATGGGCGCGACGATGACCAGCACCGCGGGCCAGGGGGTGATCAACAGCCCGATTTCGATGGGCGACAGTCCGTTTACGTATTGGAAGTAGAACGGCAGGGTGATCATCGCGATCATCTGCGATCCATGCGTGCACATCGCGGTGCCGACGGACAGAGCGAACACCGGGCGGCGGAACAGGTCCACCGGCAGCATCGGCGCCCTCAATCCCGCCTGCCGCCGCACGAAGACGACGCCCACCCCGACCGCGATCGAAAGCTCCAGCGCGACCACCGGCCAGGGATGGCCTCGGCCGATGCCATCGAGGCCGGTGATAAAAAAGCCGAGCGTGATGGCGTTGAGGAGGGCGGATAGGGGATCGAAGGAATGGCCGGACAGGGGTGATCGTGGCAGGAAGCGCAGGGACAGCGCCAGGGAGAGCAGCCCAAACGGCACCTGGATCGCGAACAGCCACGGCCAGGACGCCACCGCCATGATCGCCGCCGCGACCGATGGTCCCGCGGCCGAGGACGTCGCCACGAACAGCACATTGTAACCGACGCCTCGGCCCAGTTGGGCGCGCGGAAAGATGAAGCGGATCAGGGCGCCATTGACGCTCATGATCCCCGCGCCGCCAAACCCCTGCACGATGCGCGCAACCACCAGGGTCCAGAAGTCCGGTGCGACGGCGCAGGCCAACGAGGCAACGATGTAAAGAAGCAAGCCCCAGCAGTAGACTCGCCGATGGCCGTAAATATCGCCCAAGGAGGCAAAGGGCAGCAACGTCACCGTCACCGCCAATTGGTAGGCGTTCACGACCCAGATCGATTCCGCCGGCGTGACCTTCATGTCCGCGGCGATGGTGGGCAACGCGACATTGGCAATGGTGCCGACTAGGACCGACAGGCTGACCGCGATGGCGATGGCGACCATTGCCATCAGTCGCGTTCTCGGCGGCAGGCCGTCGGCCGCCTGCGTCTCACTCATAGCGTCCACCCGTCCCGAATCCGGGGCGCAGATTGGGCCGGACCGGCGCGGGCAACAACCCTGGGCCTTGGGACCGGCGCCGCGTGCCTGGCAGGAGGGGCCTCCCAGCGGCCCCGACCCGCTCGGGAGGTCAACCGCCGGGTGCGAACCAAAGTTGTGCGAGCGTACACGCCTCACCGTCATTGCCGAGCTTGACCCGGCAACGCACGCTTCAACAGGTGGGGGGCGGGTTGCCGGATCAAGTCCGGCAATGACGGTGAGGCGAGGCTGCCGGCCCACGGCTAGAGTCGTCGAGATTACTGCGCACAATGTTGAACCACACTCACTCCACAGCCAGGTCTCGCGACCTCGGACGGAAATTCGCCTATGCTGGCGGACAACACGAAACCAGGGAGCGTCCCATGTCCGTCGCCCGCCAATTGGCCGAGTTCCTGACCGATACCACCACGGCCGACCTGCCGGCCCAGACGCTCGACCATGCCGCCATGGTGATCGCCAGCACCTTCGCCAGTGCCGCCTGCGGTATCGGCATTGAATCCGCCCAGATCATCCACGATCTGGCCCGGGATCGCGGCGGCCGGCCCGATGCCTCGATTTGGTTCGACACCGGCGCGCGCCTGCCCGTCGCCGACGCGGTTCAGGTCAACGCCACGACCAGCGACGCCGCCGCGTCCGACGACAGCGATCTACGCAATATCGTGCATGCCGGCACGCCTCTGACCGCGGCGTCCCTGGCGATTGCCGAACGGGACGGGCTGGGTGGCGCCGCGGTACTGACCGCCATCGTGCTGGGCTACGAAGCCGCCGGGCGCATCACCGAGGCAATCCCGGCCTTTCGCGAGCGTGGCTTCCATGGTTGCTTCGGCGCGATCTTCGCCGCCGCCGTGGCGTCCGGCCGTCTGCTGGGCCTCGACACCCAGAAAATGGCGCAGGCGATTGCGATTTCCGCGACCTCGGTCGGCGGGTTGGCGACCGCCGCGGATACCAGCGTCGCCCGCGAATACCACGCCGGCGTGACCGCCATGCTCGGCGTCAACGCCGCCCTGGCCGCACAACGCGGGTTTCAGGCGGAAGAGCGCATCCTGGAAATCAAACGCGGATTCTTCGAGGCGTTCGGTGGCGTCGACGGCGCCGCGGCCGGCGCGATCGCGGTGCAGGACATGGGACGGGAGTGGGACATCATCACCGACATGGCCATCAAGCTGGTGCCGGGCGGCCATCCGTACCACGCTCTGGCCGAGGCTGCGGCCAATGCCACGCGGGACGGCAATATCGCGGCGGACTCGATCGAGAGCATTGTCATCTCTCGCCCCGGCATGACGGCGCTGCACGGTCCGCTGCATCCGGTGACGTTGATCGACATGGCGCACAGCCCGGCCTATTTCACCGCCGCTGGCGCCGCCGACAAGGGCTTTTCCTGGGAACATGCGGGCAGCGCCAAGATCTCCGATCCCGTCATCAACCGTCTGATCGACAAGGTCCGGGTGGGCGCTCCGCCGACCCAGGACGTGGGACGCTACCGGCAGGGGGCGACCATCACGATCCACACGATCGATGGGCGGAGTTCGACAAGCACGGTGTTCGCGCCCAAAGGCTCCGGCCTGCTGGGGATCGCATGGAGCGATGTCGATGCGAAGTATCGCACCTTGATGCCCGCCGCCGGTTTGGCAGAGCGGGAGATCGAGGCGAGTCTGGCGATGGTGCACGGTTTCGCGGGCGTTGCCGATGTCGGGGCATTGATCCGGTTGCTGCGGGTGCCTCGGGGGGCGTGAGGCGGGGCCTTCACACATACCGGCCACCGAGAGGAAACTCTCCCCCTCCCCTTGCGGGAGTCGCACAAGTGCGGAACGATTTGCCAGTCGCCATCCGAGCAATATCGGGTCAAGACGGAGCAAACCGTGATGCATAGTCTTGGGCCCCGGCGGCCGGTAACCACGGGAGGTATAGCCGGACCACCCGCCGAGGCGAGCGACTA
>CALQHT020000172.1 GCA_943330455.2 Nitrosovibrio sp. Nv4
AGCCGCCATCCCCGGCGTCCTTGGATCGTCAGGCCGGGACGGAGAAACGGCGCCCAACCGAACAGAGAAACACTTGAGGAAGACCGGATTGGGTCGTTACCACCCACTCCAAACAGCGAGGAGGCCGAATATGCGACGGAACAATCCGGGCTTCCGTCGCACGCCCATTGCGCGCCCACTCCGCGACGATATGCGCCACAGTGATGGAGCCTGTCATGACACGCATCAAACATTGGCAACCGATCCTTCTCCTGGCTGGGTTTCTCATGGCCGCGACCTCCGTGGTCGCGCAGCCCGCCACGTTGCCCAACGACTGGCCGCCCAATCTGCGACCGTCGTTGTTTCCTGAATGGATCGATGCGGCGAAGCAAATCAAATGGCCGCCGCGGGATGGTTGTGCCGAGGCCGCGCCGGTCGCCGCGACAATCGAACCTGGCGCCCTGATCGATCGCTTCGGCAGTGAGGGCGGCAGCTTCTTCAGCCCTGTCGGCCAACCCTTCGCCAACCGCGCCCTGCCCTATATCTGCTCGCAAATGGTCTACACGACCTATCGCGTGAAGCAGGCCATGAATGTCCAGAGCTGCGCCGCCGCCCCCTGGTTCGGAGAGCCAGGGGGCGCGGTCCAATACAAGACCGCCGAACCGGCCTATAAGCTGCTGGCATCCGGCATGATCGAGGTGGCCAAAGTTGACGCGACATCAGATGGTAAGCCTGTTACGCCGTGCGGGAGTCCCTGATCACTTCTACGTGCTGGACGGTGGCCTCGGGACCGGAGAATGCTTCGGTCTCGAAGCCGACGCGTCCGGATGGCAGATCTATTACAGTGAGCGTGGCGGAAAATCCCCTCTCGGCGCTTACCCCGACGAGGATGCGGCCTGCCGAGCGATGATGCGCCATCTGGAGGGGATGATGCGCCAACACGGCCGAGGGACGATCGGGCAAGTTTGATCGGATGACATGTCCCCGCGCTGAGGCAACCCTACGGCATTCACACATCTCGAAATGTGAGTACCGGCAGGAGAAAATTCTCCCCCTCCCCTTGCGGGAGGGGGTTGGGGGGAGGGGTTGCACGCAATATCCGTGCGAATTCACCCCTCCCCCCGCCCCCTCCCGCAAGGGGAGGGGGAGAATTTTCTACCCTGCCGCGATGTGTGAATGCCGAAGCTGAGGCAACCCGGGGACCCAGGCCCAACAAGGCGAAACACCGGTTGCGCGTCCCTTGAAATGGGCGGGGTCATCCCTCGCGGGTCGCTCGGGAGCCGACCTATGCCGCCACTCTTGAACCACCAACCAGCGACCCATATCTAGCGCGTCCAGCGGCACGTCCCCGCCAATTCCCAAAGACGCGCAACATCTTCAAATGTCAGGAATGCGATGCTGACGAACAATCGGCCGCGCACCGCGGTTGTCCTCGCCGGTGGCGGCAGTCTGGGAGCGATTCAGGTCGGCATGCTCCGTGAGTTGCTTGCCGCGGGGGAAGAATTCGACTTTGTCGTTGGCGCGTCGGCCGGGGCGATCAACGGCGCCTATTTCGCGAGCAACCCGACCCGCGACGGTGTGGCCGCGTTGGAGCATCTGTGGCGCGGCATCAGGCGCTCCGACATCATACCAATCTCGCTTGACACTGTGCTCAACCTGCTGCTCCGGCGGGACTATATCAACGACGGGCGGGCCTTGCGGCAGTTGCTGCATCGCCATCTCGGGGACAATCTGATCGAAGGAACCTCCCTTCCCCTGCACATCGTGGCCACCGACCAGTTATCCGGTGAGGAGATCGTGCTCTCCGACGGGCCCATGGTGCCTGCCGTCCTGGCAAGCGCCGCAATTCCAGGGGTTTTCCCTTCGGTGATGATCGGAGAGCGGGCGTTGATCGATGGCGGAGTCGCCAACAACGCCCCCATCTCGGCGGCGATCGCGCGGGGGGCGGAACGGATCGTCGTGTTGCCCACCGGTTTCGCCTGCGCGCCGAAATCCATCCCGAGAGGGGCGGCCGCCAAGGTCATGCACGCGGTCAATCTGCTGGTATCCCGCCAACTCGTTCACGACATCGGTCACTACGCGGACCGGGCGGCGATATGCGTCGTGCCGACGCTCTGTCCGCTGGAAGCGTCGTCGTACGATTATTCCGCCGCCGCATCGCTGATCGACCGGGCGGTCGTCACCACGCGCGCGTGGATCGCGGCCGGGGGGCTGCAAAAGACCGGGGCCCCGTCGGCGTTGCACGACCATACACACTGACCCACGGAGCCGCTCCGAGGGAAGCGGCTCCGTGGCGGTTGCGGCTCCTTATGCCGCCGCCAGCATCATCCGAGATGCTTTTTCCCCGATCATGATGGACGGCGCGTTGGTGTTGCCCGATGTCAGGGTCGGCATGATGGAGGCATCGGCGACCCGCAGCCCCTCGATCCCATGCACGCGCAACTGATCGTCGACCACCGCCATCGGATCGCGCCCCATCTTACAGGTGCCGACCGGATGATAGGTGGTTTCGGCGTTCTTCTTGACCCAGTCGAGCAGTTCGTCATCCGACTGGATGTTCACACCGGGCGCGATTTCGTCGGTCGCGATCCCTTGCATGGCGGGCGCGGTCATGATCCGGCGCGCGATCCGCATGGCTTCCAAGGTCACGTCGCGGTCGAGTTGGGCGCTCATGAAGTTGAACCGGATCGCCGGCGGGCTGTTCGCCGATTTCGACGACACATGGATGTTGCCCGTGCTTTCCGAGCGCAGGATGTTCATGATCGCGGTGACGCCGGATTCTTTCGCGATCTTGAAATTCGGCGTCGACAGGAACGGGATCCAGGAAATCGCCGCGTCCGGTGCATCCAACCCGGCGCGGGTTCGCACATAGGCGCGGATCGGGGATGCGGGCAGACCCAGCAGGCCCTTGCGGGTGAGGCCGTATTTCAAAGCCTCCCACACCAGGCCCAAGCCGCGTGCCTTGTCGTTGTAGGTCATGCCCAGGGACGGCAGGATCGACCATTTCATACGCGGTGAGTAATGGTCTCGCAGGTTCTCTCCGACCCCCTTCAACTCATGCTTTACTTCGATGCCCAGCCCCTGGAGCCGCTCGGCTTGGCCGATGCCGGACAGTTCCAGCAGTTGCGGGGAGTTGATGGCGCCGGCGCTGACGACGACTTCCTTGTTGACGCGCGCTTCCTTCTGCTGGCCGCCGACATTGTAACGAACCCCGACGCAGCGCTTGCCTTCGAACAACAGGCACTCGGTCAACGCGTTGGCCTGGATCGTCAGGTTGGGCCGGCCACGAGCGGGGTCGAGGTAGCAATAAGCGGTGCTCATCCGACGGCCATTGCGGATGGTCGTCTGCGTCATCCCGATGCCGTCCTGCTTGGCGCCGTTGTAGTCCTTTGTGTAGGGAATCCCGATCTCGCCGGCGGCCTTGATGATGGCATCGTAGATGGGGCCGCCCTCGTTGTTTTCGGTGACCTTCAGCGGGCCGCCGCGACCGCGGTATTCCTCATCGCCGTCGCCCTGGTAGCTTTCCATGTCGCGAAAGATCGGCAGGACTTCCCGATAGCTCCAGCCGCGATTGCCCAACTGCGCCCAGGTGTCATAGTCCTGCGACTGGCCACGCACGAAGACCATGCCGTTGATGGACGAAGAACCGCCCAGCAGCTTGCCGCGCGGGATGGGGATGCGGCGATTGCCGGTGCCCTCGTCCGGTTCGGACGAATACAGCCAGTTGGCGGCGGGATTGTCGATCAGCTTGGCGAAGCCGACCGGAATGCGCGACCACGGGTGGCTTTCCCGTCCCGCTTCCAGCACCAGCACCTTGTTCTTCGCGTCCGCGCTCAGGCGGTTGGCGAGCACCGATCCGGCCGAACCGGCCCCCACCACGATGTAATCGAACGTCTGACTTTCCATGTTCCCCACCTGCCGTTCGGCAGTTCGAATCATCGGTGCGCGTTATCGTCGATTTCGGGTCTCGCCCCTGCCTGTCCGCCGCTATTTGTCGGCCGCGGGGGACGCGAGACCGTCGGGCGGCCAGATTTTCAGGCTCTCCGCCAGCGGAATGCGCAAATTGCGAAACAGCATCGAAAACGACATCCAATTGCCCATCGCGATGATGAATTCCACCTGCTCGCCCGGGTCGGTGACGTATTTGATCACCTCCGCCCAAGTGGCGTCGGAAATCGACTTGCCTTCCAGGCATTCATCCGTTGCGGTCAGAATTGCCCGGTCGGCCGGTGTCAGGCGATCGGAATTGCGCCAGTCCCGCACCGCCAGGATATCCTCGGGCGGAATTTTCGCCTCGGAGGCGACCCGCCAATGCTGGGTCCATTCATAGGCGGACCCGGTGACCCAACCGATGCGCATGATCATCAATTCGCGCAGGCGCGTGTCGAACTTGTTGTTTTCCAGCAGTTGCATCAACTGGCCGAACGCCACCCGAGCCACGCCGGGATTGTTCGCCACCACGCGAAACGCCTCGCTTTGCGTTCGACGCGCCGGCATGCCCATCGCGTCACCGAGTTCCCGGGCGCGCTCCAGCGATACCATTGGCACACGTAAGGTCATGGTCACTTCCCCTTTGTCATTGGCCTGATCGTCCATCGCCTTGCGCCGGACCGCAATCCCCTCACTGCAATCCCCTGCTCTCTGCCTTTGGTTGGGCATCAGCCGCGGCGCACGCCCCAGAACACCGGGAAGGAGGACGTGACGACATCCTTGATATCCGCTCGGAACGCCGCGGGCTGAAAGATCTGGCCCAACGGCAGAAACGGCACGCTTTGCAGGGCCTGGACCTGGACCTGCCCGGCGATCTCTTTCTGCGCCTCCAGGGTCGGCGCGTCGAACCAGGCCTCCCGCAGGACTTCCAGTTTTTCGTCGGTTGGCCAGCCGAACCAACCTTTCGTGCCATTGCCCCGCAACGGCGGATAACTGCCCGGGCCAGAGGCCGTGAAGCCGCTGGCGATGGAGGCAAACGCGGCCCAGCCCCCCTTGTCCGGCGGTCCCTGGTTGGTCCGGCGCGCCACCAGCGATCCCCAGTCCATCACCTGGTAGTCGACCTTCAGCCCAACACTCTCGAACAATTCCCGCGCCATCTGCGACAATTGTTGCTGGGCCGGCTGGTCGCTGGGCGCGAGGACAATGGTGGGCTCGCCCTTGTAGCCGGCTTCCGCCACCATCTTCCGCGCCAGCGCCAAATCCCGTTTCCCGCTCAGTATCTCCACCCCCTCTCGGCTGGCCATCGGCATGGAGGGCGTGAAATACCCGGTCGGCGTGTTGCCCAGTTCGGTCTGATCGCCGATCACCGACTCGATGAAGCCCTGCTGGTTCAGCGCCGGCAACAAAGCCCGCCGGATTTGCGGATTGTTGAACGGCGGGTGCAGATGATTGAGTGCCAGGAAATACATATACCCGTTCGGATCGACGACCTTGACTTCCACACCCGGCGATTTCCGCAGCATGGGGCAAAGGTCGATCAACGGCTGCTCGACCCAGTCGACCTCTCCCTTTTGCAGCGCGGCGGCGGCGGTCGCGGAATCCGGCTGCACGATCCATTCGACCCGCTGGAAGTTCACCACCTTGCCGCCCGCGTAATAGATCGGCTTTTCCTGGCGCGGCACATAGTCGTCGAACTTCGCGTAGGCCGCGCTGACGCCGGAGACCCACTCCTTCGCCAGAAAGCGAAACGGACCGGAGCCGATGGCCTCCTTGATCTGCTCGGTCGCCGGGGTGCGCGCAACCCGTTCCGGCATCATGAAGCATTGGCGCGCGCCGAGGCCGTAAAGCATCGGGCGGAATGGGCGCTTCAGGCGGATCTGGAAGCGGCGGTCGTCCAAGGCGGCGATCTCGTCGGTGATGCGGAGCATCTGCTGGCCGAACGGGTCTCGCGCGGCCCAGCGTTTGACGGACATGACGCAGTCGCGAGCGAGGACTTTTTCACCATCGTGGAAGACCAATCCGTCTCGGAGGGAGAAAATCCATGTCAGTTCATCGGCGGAGACCTCATGGCCGGCGCACATTTGCGGCTGTAATTCGTTCCGGTCGTCGATCCCGTACAGCGTGTCGTAGACCATGTAGGAATGCATGTAGGCAATGATCGCGGTGGTCCAGACCGGGTCGAGCACGGACAGATTGGCCTGCGGGATGAACCGCAGCGGCCGTTGTCCCTGCGCCAGGGCCGGCGTCGAGAGCGCGGGTGCGGCCAGGAACGGGACGGCCTTCAGAAGGTCTCGGCGGCGCATGGCGTTTTCTCCCGGGGACGCGTTTATTGCATGGACTTGTTGGCCCGATCATACCGAGGTTTGCCGAGGATGCGACCGGGGCACGGATTGCGGGCGATCATCGCAGCCGAGCGCTGTGCGGGGTTGGGGCGAGCGCTTATCGCGATGCGCGATTTCGGTCCTGTCGTCCTGCTCGGGGTTGTCCCGGGCATGCCCGGAAGCCATTTGTGTCCGCATTTTATAAGTCGGATCAGAGAGTTGCGTTGGGCACCGTCCACGGGTCAACGCCGAACATGACGAGGTCGGTAGTTCAGCGCGTCGCGGTTTAGGCGCGCCCGACGGATCGGCCGCTCATTGTTGCCCTCGCCGCGCAACTTCTCGGGATCAGGCGTCGTCCGGAGAAAACACTCCCACTCCCCTTGCGGGCTACGGCAGTCACACATCTCGGAATAGGGTGCCGGATGGAGAAAAATCTCCCACTCCCCTTGCGGGAGGGGGTTGGGGGGAGGGGTTTCACGCAACACTCCTGCGGGATCACCCCTCCCCCCAACCCCCTCCCGCAAGGGGAGTGGGAGAAGATTCTGCACTGTCGGAAACCGTATAGAACGCGTCGGGCTTCGGACGACCGCGGTCGCTTTTCGGCCTTAGACCGGGGCTTCGGCGCTGGGTCGGGGCGGCAGGTCGCTCTTGGGCTGATCGGTGATCATCTCAATCCGGCCGGTGATCTGCCCGCCATCTTCCACCTGAAGGCGGCGGCAACGGGCGGTGCCCAGCACGCGGCCGGTGGCGCGCACGACCAGGCTGCCGCGCGCGGTCAGGGTGCCGTCGATGGTGCCGCCGATTTCGGCGTCCTCCACCTCGACCTCTCCCTTGAACACGCCGCCAGCCATGATCGCGAGTTCCGTCGCGTGGATCATGCTGGCTTCAACCGTGCCTTCGACCACCAGCCGCTCGGCGTCCTGCACGACGCCTTGCACGCTGATGCCGCGGCCGACGACCAGGGTCCGCCGCTCCGCCGGGTCACGCGCCGGGGTACGAGCAGGGGCCATCGCCGGGCGGGCGGGGATCGCGGGAGCGGTCGGCGCGGTGGCTGGGAACGGCGGTCGGGACATCGCGGGCGCATCCTTCGGTGGGGCGGGTCGGAACGGAGGAACGCCGAGACCATTGTCATGCGACGGGTCCAGCGGGCGGTAGGGTTGATTGGGATCCGGGTGGGCCTCGGCCGCCGACGCATCGGGAAGCGAGGCGGGCCCGGCCGACGACGAAGCGTTCGGCCCCGTGGCCGTCGGCTCATCGGGCTTGCGGCGTTTGAACAAAGGGAACCCCACATGTCTCAAGGCAGTAGAGAGTGCGTCTACCATGCCATGCCGCCCCGGGCCAGCGACCAACGGCGGTTATCCACAGCGAACCGCTTTCCGCCCCTCACCGTTTGCTCGGAAACCCCGTCCCATCGCCGGTCATAATCATGTCCAGGACATGCACCATGGAGGCAATCCCAAGCACCGGAAGCAGGAGGTTGACGAAGGGGATCCAGGTCAGAAGAGCCAGGATGGCGCCCTGGCCGAGAACGGCGGACCGGTTGCGACGGTAGATCCACTCGGCCTGGTCGCGGGACATGCGGCGCATGGCGACCGCGATGAAAAAGCCGCGTCCGATGGCATAGGCGGTGACGGCCCAACCCAGAATCAGCCCCAACCCGGGGATCAGCACGGCCAGTACTAACGCCACAAACGCCAGGGCCAGAACACGCAGACCCAACATCACCGCATCCAGGATCTGTTCCATCAGCGGCGCGCAGGCCGCCGGCGGCATGCCAGGGTAGTAGTGGCGTTCGACCGCGGCGGCGACCCGCTCGATATAAAGCGTGGCGATCGCGGCGGCGATCGGGACGAACAGCCACATCGCCAACAGGCTGGCCCCGATGGAGGCAAGCAGATCGACCGCCCACGCCAACGGCCCGTCCAGGGCCAGCAATCCGTGCACCATCCAAAGCGTGGCCGCGTGCAACCCCACGAAGCACACGAACGACCAAGCGAGACCGCGGACGACGACGCCCAAAAACACCGGATCGGCCAGTTGGGAGACGGAGCGGATGGTCGGGATCATTCTGATGTTTCCATTTCCGGTCGCAGGCGCGTCCGATCAAGCGGACAGCGACCCTTGGGAACCTTCTGGTGGATAACATCCAGCCGCGAGATCAGCCCGATTTTCTCACCAATGGTCGATCAGGTGAGGCGCGTCATCCGACAAGGCGGATGCGCATGACGGGATCGGACCGTCATGGCAGCCGCCGCTGGGATCAGGTTCCCGGGCCGACCAAGGTCACCTCGATCCGACGGTTTTGGGCCCGTCCGGCCGGCGTATCGTTGCCAGCCACCGGGTCGGCCGCGCCAAAACCCTGCGCCGAGACGAGGCTCTGCGCCACGCCCTGCTTCAGCAGATAATCCGCCACGCCGTCGGCGCGCTTCGATGACAGGTCGAGGTTGGAGGTGATGCCCATGCGTCGCAGCACCGGACCGATCGGTTCGTTGTCGGTGTATCCGGTCACGACCACTTTCGTCTGCTGCAGGCCCGACAGGGTCGGAACCATCTTGCTGAGAACCGCCTGCGCGGCCGGCGTAATCCGATACCCGCCCTCGGGGAACAGGATCTGGTCCTTCATGGTGACCTTCAGCTTGCCATCGAGCATGACAATCTGGGCCTGGTCCGCCGAGTAGGCAGCCTGAAGCTGGTTGTATACCCTGGTCACGCGAGAACCCGAAAATCCGAATCGACAGGAACTGCCGACACACGGGGCCAACCAATGCGATTTTTCCGGATTATCGCGTGAACAGGGTATAGGACGCCTGAAGCGCGTCATATTTTTGTTCCGACACGCATCCGGCCAGCAGCAGGGCGCCCGCCATGGGAAGAACGGAAAGGAACATTCCGCGTCGTTTAATCACTGATCTTGTCCTTACGGTTGCATGGGAAGTCACGCATACGGTGTCGACGCCATCCGCCGCGAATGTGAAGCCAGTCCCACCGATGGGGCCGTTCGCCGTGAGGATCAGCGCCCAAACCTCCGGGTTATTGTCACCGCCCCGACTGGGTTTCAATGCTTGGAACGCCCCGATCACATGGAGCCACCCCATCACCGCGAGGTCGCGGTTGCTGAAGCGCCGCGCCCACCGCCGTTTGCGACCACCCAAAGGTTCTGGACGGTCACACCAATGTGAAGGCGCCGGTCGGTCGGCCCAGGGGAAATCACGAATCGGCCAAACCCGTCCGAGCCTTTGCGAAACCGCCAGCAGCCCGACGTCCACTCTCGCCCGTCGCTTGGCATTCAGCCTCCACATCTCCGGTCCGGATCGGATTCGCTCGACCCATCCATCCACGACCTGGCATCGACTCCGAATCGGATGGAGCCACGGGAACGAACCGGGCATGTTCTCCCCATGCAGCAGCGCGTCATCTTCTCCGCCGACGATTTCGGCCTGACCCCATCGGTAAACGAAGCGGTGGAGCAAGCCCATCGCCACGGCATCCTGGATGCCGCCAGCCTGATGGTCGCCGCCCCCGCCGCGGCCGACGCCGTCCAGCGTGCACGAGCCATGCCCGGTCTGCGCGTCGGCCTGCACCTGGTCGTGATCGAGGGGCCCGCTGTCAGCCCGATGAACGACATCCCCGACCTGATCGGACCGGACGGACAATTTCCCTCCAATCAGCTTGGCCTGGGCATCGACTATTTCTTCCGCCCCTCCGTCCGTCGGCAACTGGCGCGAGAAATCAGGGCACAATTTGCCGCCTTCGCCGCGACCGGACTGACCCTGGACCATGCCAACGCCCATAAGCACATGCATCTGCACCCGACTGTCGGCCGGATGATGATCGAGATCGGGCGCGAGTTCGGCTTGCGATCCGTCCGCGTGCCGGCGGAACCGCCCTCGGTCCTGGCGCAATGCGGCACCACCGTCGGCCTCGGCGATCGCGCCTTGCACGGTTGGACCGGCCTGCTGCGCCGGCAGGTCCAGCGAGCCGGGATGCATGCGCCGGACCATTGCTTTGGCCTGGCCTGGAGCGGCCACATGACGCAGGATCGGGTCTTGCACCTGCTCGACGCGTTGCCGGACGGGACAAGCGAGGTCTACTTCCACCCAGGTGTGGAGCAGGATGCCACCTTGCGCCGCCTGATGCCGGACTACGAACACGGCGCCGAGTTGGAAACCCTGCTGGATCGCAACGGCCGGATACGGGCGTTGCTGGCCACACGCGAGTCCCGGCTCTGAAACGCTGCCGTCCGGGAAGCCCCTGCCGCTCCCGCCCATCGAGCGACAGAGACCCAGGATGCCCCCCGTTGGACCCGGCCCGAATGGGAATTCTCCGATCCTCCGTCGCAGATCCGTTGACATCGGGCGGTGGTCGCATTAGTCCGCTCTTCCCGGTGCGGAGGGGTGCCCGAGTGGCTAAAGGGGACGGACTGTAAATCCGTTGGCGCACGCCTACGTTGGTTCGAATCCAACCCCCTCCACCAGGAAATCCCCCCAGACATCCAGATCCCGTCAGGCTCCATCGGCGCGACCGTCCTGACATCCGTCCCGCCAAGCATCCCCCCTTCCGCCAGGCCCCGATATCTGCGAGCCTCGCGCCCATGAATGACTCGCCACAAAGCCAATCGCAGGCGCTGCACCGCTCACTGGTCACACTCGATACCCATATCGATATCCCCTGGCCGCCCGGCCCCGATCCGTTCCAGGACGGACAGCGGCGCGTCGATATGCCCAAAATGCAGCGCGGCGGGCTCAGCGCCGGGTGTTTCGTGGCCTATGTCCCGCAGGCCACCCGCACCCCGGCCAACGAAGACGCCGCCTACACCCGCGCCATCGCCATGCTGGACCATATCAACGCCATGGGCCGCACGGAGGCCGGGATCACCGCCCGAGTCACCCCAACCGCCGATTCCATTGAGGCCGCCAAACGCGATGGCGTGCTGGCGATCGTGCCGGCGGTCGAAAACGGCTTCTCGGTCGGCAGCGATCTGGGACGCATCGCCCAATTCCGTGCCCGCGGTGCCCGTTATCTGACCTTGACCCATAACGGCCACAACGCGCTGGGCGATTCCTGCAACCCACGCCGCGACCTCGGCGACCGCGATGTCGAGCATGGCGGGCTGTCCGCCCTGGGCCGGCTCGCGGTGCGGGAGCTCAATCGCGTCGGCATGCTGGTGGATGTCGCGCATGTGTCCCGCGACACCATGCTGCACGCGTCCGAGGAATCCCGCACCCCCATCGTGTCCACCCATTCCTGCGTCAGCGCGCTCTGCGACCATTCCCGCAACATGGCGGACTGGCAGTTGGACGTGATCCGCGCGGTCAAGGGCGTCATCCAGATCACCGCGGTGTCCGCCTTCCTGAAGCCGCATGCCAAACCCAACGAGGTCACCGTCGCCGACTTCGCCGACCATGTGGATTATGCCGTGAAGCGGATCGGCATCGACCATGTCGGCATATCCTCGGACTTCGACGGCGGCGGCGGCTTCAGCGACTGGCACGACGCCGGCCAAAGCGCCAACATCACCGAAGTCCTGGTCAGCCGCGGATACGATCGCGGCGCCCTGGAAAAACTGTGGGGCGGCAACTTCCTGCGCGTGATGCGGGTCGCGGAACAGGCGGCCGAGTGATGCGAACCGTCGTCCTTCCGGGCGGCGAGACCGTCCCCGCCCTCGGCCAGGGCACCTGGTATATGGGCGACCGGCGCGCCTCGGCCAAAACCGAGGCCGACGCGCTGCGCTTGGGCATCGACCTGGGCATGACCCTGATCGACACCGCCGAGATGTACGGCAATGGCGGCGCCGAGGAAGTCGTGGCCGATGCCGCCGCCGGCCAGCGCGACAAGCTGTTCATCGTCAGCAAGGTCTATCCGCACAACGCGTCCCGCTCCGGCATTCCTCTCGCCTGCGAGCGCAGCCTGAAGCGGCTGAAAACCGACCGGATCGACCTCTATCTGCTGCACTGGCGCGGCAGCCATCCCCTGGCCGAGACGGTCGAAGCGTTCGAGCGGCTGAAATCCGCCGGAAAAATCCGCTATTGGGGCGTTTCCAACCTCGACACCGACGACATGGAGGAGCTGACCGCCGCCCCCTCCGGCGCCGACTGCGCGGCCAACCAGGTGCTGTATCACCCGAACAGCCGCGGCATCGAGTTCGACCTTCTCCCCTGGTCCGCCCGCCACCAGATGCCCATCATGGCCTATTCCCCGCTCGGCCACAGCGTGGACCGGCTGTTGCGCTCACCGGCCCTGACCGGAGTGGCGAAACGCCATGGCGTGACCGCGGCCCAGATCGCGATCGCCTGGGGGATGCGCCACGGCAACGTGATCTCCATCCCGAAAGCCGCCAATCCGGTGCATGTCCGGGAGAACGCGGGGGCCGCCGACCTGGTCCTGACCCAACAGGATCTGGCCGAAATCGACGCATCCCACCGGCCGCCGGCCCGCAAACAGGCGCTGGATCTGCTGTAGGACCACCCTGCCCGACCACCATGCCTCGGTCGTGCGGCGCCGAGGTCGCGCTTGGCCCGGATGCTTGTTCTTGCACAAGAAAATGTCGCGATGGCCCGGGTTGGCGCGGTCGGATAAGGCCCGACCATAACGCCCGGGACCGGCGCGATCGACACGCGGTGGACAGAGCCGTTGCTACACCACCGGCAGACGACGCGTCCGACCGCTCGGTCCACCCCGTTTTGTCGGGCGTGGCACCTGGTCCGAGCCGGCCCGCCAGCGCGGGCTATTCACATATCAAAGGAGCCACTTGCAAAACTCGACGCCAATCATGCGCGAAATTCTATCGGACGTGACAACCCTGGATAGAATTTGCGTAATTGCGCCTGATTTCCATCCTCCGAGGCAACGTGCGACCGTTTTCGGCCGAGACGGGCAAATGGGTAGCG
>CALQHT020000173.1 GCA_943330455.2 Nitrosovibrio sp. Nv4
ACACGGACGCTGATACGTCCGGGTTGGCCCCATCCTGCAAGGCACCAATGGTCCGGGTTCCAAGGGCCGTCGCCCTTGGCGGGTCCAGGGCAGAGCCCTGGTCGGGGTCCGGGGCGGAAGCCCCGCCCTTCCTCTACCCCAACGCGCACCCTTCCAACGTGATCCGATGCATCAGCCGACGCTCCCCCTGATAGTCGTTCGCCGCATAATGCCAGGTCGACCGATTGTCCCAGAACGCAATCGATCCCTCCCGCCACTGAAACCGACAAGTGAACTCCGGCTTCTGCGCATGGAGATACAGGTAGTCCAGCAACGACCGTGACTCCTCGTCCGTCCACCCCTCGAACCGCACCGTAAAGCCCGGATTGACATACAGCGCCTTCCGTCCGCTTTCCGGGTGGTCGATCACCACGGGATGCACCGCGTCCTGGGTCGCCAATTCGGTGTTGCCGATGCGCCCCTTCAGGTCGCCACGCTCGACGCCGAACACGTGCCGGCTGGAATGCACCGCCCGCAATCCGCGCAGGGTCTGCTTCAATCCATCGGACAGCGCGTCATAGGCCGCATACATGCTGGCGAACAGCGTGTCCCCGCCCATCGGCGGCACCTCCCGCGCATACAGCACCGAGCCCAGGGCCGGCGCCAGGTCGTAGCTGTGGTCGGTATGCCAACCGCCGCCGATATTGCGGGTGTGGTGTTTTTCCTTCGCGACCAGGGCGATTTCCGGATGCTCCGGCAGCTTGGCGAAGAAGCGGTTGATGTTGATGTCGCCGAACTGGCGCGCGAACGCGATATGCTGCTCAGCGGTCAAGACCTGATCGCGAAAGAACACCACGCCACGATCCGCGAGCGTTTCCCGCACCGCGCGCAGCGTCTCCCCCGGCAGCGGCTCGCCGAGGTCCACTCCCAGAATTTCGGCACCCACGGCCGGCCCGACCGGTCTTACATCCAGGCTGTTGCTGAGCATCGAAACCTCCCATGACGGTCGGTGATTGATTGCGCGTGATGTCCGGCAAGGCAAGCCCGGATCGACCGTTACCGCGCCACGATAGCTTCCAGCGCCCGTTTCACCCGCGCGATCACGCCCGCCCAATCGCCTGGTCGAGCCTGACGAACCTGCCGCAAACCCGGATACCAGGGGCTGTCGTCGCGATCCAGCAACCAGCGCCAGCAGGTGTCGAACCGGTTCAGCAGCCAGACCGGCGTGCCGATGGCGCCGGCCAGATGCGCGACAGACGTGTCCACCGCGATGACCA
The DNA here is from genome assembly GCA_943330455.2 of Nitrosovibrio sp. Nv4. GTDB lineage: Bacteria > Pseudomonadota > Alphaproteobacteria > Acetobacterales > Acetobacteraceae > Rhodopila. The sequence continues at coordinate 1,257 of CALQHT020000173.1, forward strand.
GATCCAGATTTGCCACCAGCGCCGCGGTATCGGCGAAGTCCTCCAACCAGGCGGTGGGATCGAGCAATTCCAAACCATCCGGTGGCCGTGTCGCTTGACCCGCCTTGTCGCCAAGCTGCAACGAGATGAAGTGACAGGACTTGAGCTCACCCAGCGGAGCCATGTCGGCCAGCGTCATGGAGCGCCGCCGATCGATCGCCATCGCATGCGGTTGATCCGGACGGGTCCCACCGCCCCAGACCAATCCGACGCGCAATCCGGTCAAGCCGGCCAGGCGGTCGGCCCAGGCGGCTTGTGCGGACGGATCGGGCGACAGATAGGGTATTTCGGACGGAATGGTGCCCAGGGTCGTGTTGCACAGGTAGGGCAAGCTCATGAGGCTGCACCACAGATCGGCATGGGGCAGCGCATCGCCGATGCCGACCACCGCGGCCACGCCACGCAAGGACGACAACAGGCGAACCAGCGGTTTTTGCGCCTCCAGGACCACAAGCGCGCCTTGATCCGCCAACAACGAGGCATAACGGCAGAACTGCAACGTATCGCCCAACCCTTGTTCGGCGCGCAGCAGGATGGTGCGGCCCGCGATGCTCTCCTGTCCGGTCCAGGGCGCAATCGGTGGGTCGGGCATGGGATCACGTGCAAGAGCCAGGCGCGATTCATAGGCGGGCCAACCTTCCTCGAACCGCCCGGTCAGCAGCAGCACCATGGCCAGATTGACCGTGGCCTCCGCGTTGTCGGGGCGTTGGTGCAACGCTTTCCGACACGCGGCTTCGGCCTCCTCGACCCGGCCCTGTTCCAACAGAACCATGCCGAGATTGCCCCCGACCTGGCCGAAATCGGCGCCGCAACGCAGGGCCTCCCGATAACAAGCCTCGGCATCCTCTAAAGCGCCGAATTTCTGCCGCACCAGGCCGAGATTGATCCAAGCCGCCGCATGGTCGGGGCGCAGGCGGAGCGCGCCGCGAAAGCTATTCTCCGCCTCCGCCAATCGGTTCAGGTCGTGCTGGGCCATGCCCAGGCTGTTATGGGCATCCGCGAAGTCGGGTGACAGGCGCAATGCGGTGCGCGCGGCGAGTTCGGCTTCATCCGGTTTGGCACGGGCGCGCAGCACCAGGCCCAGATTGCTCCAGCAGGGTGCGATATCGGGTTGGATCGCCAGAACGGACCGATAGGCACGATCCGCTGCCTCCCACTCCCCCCGGACATGCGCCTGATAGGCCTGTTCGGCGACGATTTCCGGGTCCGGGTGAGTGGCGACCTCCAGGGTCGGATAGGGTTGCATATCGTTCATGGTATGTTCTTACAAAACATCGCGCCCGCTTGGCAAGCGTTTCGCCGCGGGGTCGCACGCGCAAGAACCGATCCGCGACCGGCCATAAGGCTGCGGCCGGTCGCGGCATTATGCGGCTGTCAGAGTTTGTCCATCACGTCCTGGCGGAACTGGCGCATCTCGCCCAGGGCCTTTTCCGCGTCACGTCCCTCGAAATCGAAATCGATCGCGGTGACGCCGATGCGTTTCAGCGCCTTGGTGTCCTCGATCGTGTTGGCGATCGTGCCGGTGAACAGCTTGCGGTTGCCGTCGCTGGCCAGGGGTGCCTCAAACGCATGCCGCTTCACGCGGTAGACCACGCCGACCGCGTTGGGGTCGCGCCCGGCTGCCTCAGTCATCTTGCGCAGACGCGCGATCCCGGCCTCCAAACGAGGCAATGTGTCCAGCATATGCGCCTTGTTGGTGCCGATCGGATACCACGCGTCGCCAACCCGCGCGGCGCGGCGCATGGAGGGACCGCTTTCGCCGCCGACCCAGATGGGCGGGTGCGGCTTCTGCACCGGCTTCGGATCGACCAGCAGCCCTTCGAGGTTGGTGTATTTGCCGTGGAACACCGGGCGTTCCTGCGTCCAGATCGCCTTGAACGCGTCGATATACTCGTCCGTCACGGCGCCGCGTTCGGCAAAGGGCGTGGTGGCGACGGAGTCGATTTCGATCTTCAGCCAGCCGGCCCCGATACCGACCACCAGCCGTCCGCCCGACAGGACATCGATGGTGGTCAGCATTTTGGACGTGACGACGGCGGGGCGGTGCGGCACGACCATGACAGCGAGGACCAGTCGGATCTTCTCCGTCTTGGCGGCGATCCAGGCGGTCGCGGTCAATTGCTCGACGCGATGGCCAGGCTCGGGCGAGTAGAATTCGCCGGTCTCGGAATAGGGGTACCCTGGCGTGCTGGTATCGGGCAGGGCGACATGGTCCGTCAGGGTCAGATAGTCAAAGCCGAGCGCTTCGCCGAGGCGGGCGACTTCGGCCATGGTGGCGGCGGTGGCCATCGGCCCGCTGACTGGTAGGTTGAACCCGATCTGCATGCTGGTCGTTTCCTCGGTTTGGATCAGGCGCGCAGGAAGCCGCGCGCTTGGCGGGGAGTCAATTGGGGGAGGGCGCGCGACTCGGGGCGAGGCTGTAGGGTGGGCGAATGCAACGCAGCGGACCGGTCGAAACCGATATCGTGCTTCTTGGCGCCGGACACGCGCATGTCGAGGTTTTGCGGCGCTTCGCCATGCGCCCGGAGCCTGGGGTGCGCCTGACGGTCATCGGGCGGGAGCCGGAGACACCCTATTCCGGGATGCTGCCCGGCTTGATACGGGGCGATTATTCGGCGGACCAAGCGCATATCGACCTCGCCCCGCTGGCGGCCGCGGCGGGGGCCCGTCTGATCCTGGCGGAAGCGACGGCGCTGCATCTGGCGGATCGCACCATCACCGTGACGGGGCGTCCGGACGTACCGTTCGATCTGCTCTCGATTGGTGTTGGCGGCGCTCCGGCCATTCCGGATGGCGGCGGTATTCCGGTGAAACCGATCGGGCGCTTCCTGGATCGGCTGGCGGACCTGGAACTGACCCTGCCGGATGGCGCCCGCATCGCGGTGATCGGCGGTGGACCGGGCGGCGTCGAGTTGGCCCTGGCCCTGGCCTATCGGTTCAAGGGCCGGTTTCGGCTGGTGCTGGTCTCTCAATCGGCCGAACCGCTGCCGGCTGCACCGGCATCCGCGCGCCGGGTCGTCCGGTCGGCGCTCACGGAGGCGGGCATCGAGCTGGCGAATGCGGTCATGGCCGGCCCGCTCAGTGGCACCATGCTGCCGCTTTCCGATGGCAGCGTGCTGGATGTGGCGGTCGCGCTCTGGGCCACGGGGGTGAAAGGCCCGGATTTCCTGGCTGACTCCGGCCTTGCCTGCGATCCGTTGGGTTGTATCCGTATCGACACCGGGTTGCGCAGCGTCAGCCATCCCTTCGTGTTCGCGGCCGGCGATTGTGCGGCTTTGGAGGGACATCCCCTCCCCAAGGCCGGCGTGTGGGCGGTCCGCGCCGGCGCGCCCTTGGCCGACAATCTCCGCCACGCCGCCCGGGGCGAGGCGGTTCGGCCGTGGCGTCCCCAACGCGACGCGCTGGTGATCCTGGGCCTGGGTGGGAACCGAGCCGTGGCGTGGCGCAACGGCATCGCGGTGTCGGGCGGCTGGGTCTGGCGGCTCAAGGACTGGATCGATCGGCGTTGGATGCGGATGTATCAGACCATCCGCATGCCGGCCGATCCCACGGACCCGATGCGCTGCGGCGGTTGCGGCGCCAAGGTGGGTGCCGAGGTGCTGGCCGGCGCGCTGGCGTCGTTGCCTCGCACGTCCAATCCCGACTTGCTGATCGGACTGGATCAGCCTGACGACGCCGCGGTGCTGAAGCCGCCCGCTGGACAGGTATTGGTCCAATCGGTCGATCACTTTCGGGCGTTTTTGGACGATCCATTTCTGTTCGGCCAGGTCGCCGCCGCTCATGCCCTGTCCGACATTCATGCCATGGGGGCGCGGCCTTGGACGGCTTTGGCGGTCGCCGCCGTGCCCTATGCGTCCGGCGCCAAGATGCGGGTCGAACTGGCTGCCATGCTGCAAGGCGCAACCCAGGTGTTGAACGCCGACGGTTGCACTCTGGTCGGAGGCCATTCCGCCGAGGCCAACGAGGCGTCGCTGGGTTTCGCGGTCACCGGACTGGCGAACCCCGACAGATTGCTGCGGAAATCGGGGCTGAAGCCTGGCGACTCGCTGATCCTGACGAAGCCTTTGGGCACCGGTATCCTGCTGGCCGGGCATATGCGGGGTCTGACCCGCGCCGCCTGGCTGCTCGCCGCCATGGAGCAAATGACTGCCACCAACGCCGCCGCTGCCCGGATCCTGTTAGAGTATCGCGCCACCGCGTGCACGGATGTGACCGGGTTCGGCCTCGCCGGTCACATGACCGAGATGCTGCGCGCGTCGAAGGCCGCTGCCGTGCTGTGGCCGGAAGCGATCCCGGCCTTGCCCGGCGCGCTGGACCTGGCGGCCGATGGGGTCGAAAGCACTCTGGCGCCGGAGAATCGTCGGGTTTTGGCGGAAAGCAAGGATTTCGGACTGTTGGGCGCGCTGCTGGTCGATCCTCAGACGTCTGGCGGACTGCTGGCGGGCGTCCCGACAATCCGAGCAGATGCCTGCCTGGCCGCTTTGCACGGATCCGGATTGCAGGCAGCGATCATAGGTCGCGTGGAGGCACCACGTCCGGGAGAACCCGCGATCCGCATGGAGGCGGCCGACACCGCCGCGCCCGGTTTGCAATCGCGCGGTTGATCCGACGTCGGGAGATCCTGCGACATTCTGATATCGAGCGGAGGGAGAAAGATTTCCCCCTCCCCCTTGCGGGAGGGGGCCAGGGGGAGGGGTTCTACGCGATATCCGTGGGGGATTTACCCCTCCCCCCAACCTCGGTCCGCTTCGCGGCCCAAGCCCGCAAAGGGGAGGGGGAGAGTTTTCTCCGGCGCCGGTTGAGTGGAAACGGTAGCCGGGCGACCCGCGGCGAGTTGCGCGCGACGTTACCCCGACCTTCGTCCCCTCCATCAGAACGCCACGTGCCCGAACACCGCCTCCAACACCGCGAACAACGCGCCACCGACCAGGAAGCCCACCAGAGTCCCGTTCATGCGCACATATTGCAGGTCCGGGCCGACGCGCAGTTCCAGCCGCTCCACCAATGTCCCGGTGTCCCAGCCGCCCACGACCGTCGCGATAAATCCGGACAAATGCTCCTGCGCCGATGGCAGGAGGCGACCGATCACGCCCTCGGCCGCCGCCTGCACGGCCAACCGAGCCGCCGGGTCCGCTTCCAGCTTCGCGCCCAGATCGGCCAGCGCGCCCTCCAGGAATGCAACCGTCCGCCCATTCGGTTTCGCCGCGTCCGCCTCCATGGAGACCCGCATCCGCGCCCACACGTCCCAGAACCATGCCTGCATGGTCTCATGCGAGACGAACTGGCGGATCGCGGTGCTCAGATCCGCGGCACGGGCGGGGTCGTTTTCCAGCCGGTCGATCTCCCGGCGGATCCACACGTCGAAGGCAGCCCGCAGATCCGATCCGTCCGGCCCCATCTTCTCCAGTTCGGCATTGATCAGCCCCAATACCCGGCGCGCCACCGACGCGCCCAGGGCCCAACCGACCAATCGCCCTCCCTGCTCGCGCACCCGCTCCTCGATGGCGGCCCGCAAGGTCTCCTCCTTGCTCGCCAGCACGACCTTGAGCTGCTCCAACACGAAGCCGAACACGTCTTGGTGCCGTCCCCCATCGACCAACCCATGCAAGGCGCGCGCGACAATCCGACCCGATGCCGGCCCACCGAGGATGCGCGGCACCAGACGAGCCAGGACCCGGCGCGCTCGCCCATCCTCCACCGTCGCCAGCAGGCGCGGTACCATACCGGCCAACGCCGTCGCGGCCGGCCGAGCCGAAACGGGATCCGCCAGGTAGCGATGCAGGATCCCGGGCAGGTTCAGGCGCGTCAAAACGCCCGCCACCTCCCTCGATGTGAACACATGCGTCGCCACAAACCGCCCCAGCGCTCGGCCGAGCCGCTCCTTCTGCGCCGGGATGATGGCGGTATGCGGAATTGGTATGCCCAACGGATGTCGGAATAGGGCAGTTACGGCGAACCAATCGGCAATGCCGCCAACAAATCCAGCCTTTGCCGCAGCCTGCAACAGATCGGTCCAATAGCCGGGCGGCAGCGCATAGCTTCCCAGTGTCAGCCCGCCCATCAGGACCAACAAGGATGTCGCGAAGGCCCGATGACGAGCGAGCGAACGACGGGCAGCGCGGTCAGGATCGGAATCGGTCATCTCGGGACATTCATAAGGACGGCGCCGCGGCAATGCACTCCCCTGGCGCAATCCCAGGGCGCGCGTCCTCTTTATTCGCCGGACTTGGTATGTTATAAGATAGCATGAACGATCCCCTCGCCCCGACCGCCGGTCTTGGTGCCAGGCTCGCCCTGGCGGGGTGTCTGACGTTCGCCGTCTGGACCGCTGTCGCCTGGGCATTAGGATGAACCCGCCCCCCATCACACTGGACCGGGTTACCCTACGGCATGGGCGGCGAGACATCGTCCGCGATCTGTCCGGTGTGTTCGCTCCGGGCAGCCTGACGGCGCTGATCGGCCCCAATGGCTCCGGCAAGACCACGCTGCTGCGTGCGCTCGCGCGTCTGCATGCCCCGGCACAGGGGCGGATCGACCTGGGCGGCTTGGTTCGCCACGACATCGCGCTGCTGCCGCAGGCCAGTGCAATGGACCGCTCTTTCCCCATCACCTGCCGCGATGTCGTCGCCCTGGGCATGACCGCGCGCCTGGGTCCGTTCCGCGCCATTGGCCCGGCCCATTTGGACGCCGCGGACCAGGCATTGGTCGCCGTTGGGCTGCACGATCACGGCAAACGTCAGATCGGAGCCCTCTCGGCCGGGCAGTTCCAGCGCGTGCTGTTCGCCCGGATGATCGTGCAGGACGCGCCGGTTCTGCTGCTGGACGAACCGTTCAGCGCCGTCGATCCGGCAACTCTGACGGACCTTCTGGCGATCCTGCACACCTGGCATCTGCAAGGCCGCACCATCGTGACCGTGCTGCATGACCTCGACCTGGTGCATGACGCGTTTCCGCGCACCCTGATGCTGTCGGAGGATCGACCGATCTGGGGCACCACGGCGGCGACCTTAACGGAAGCCAACCGTCAACGCGCCGGCCTGTCCTCCCGATCCGCCTGGTCGCCGCGACATCACCACGCCGCCTGATCGCGGCCTGATCGCAGCCTGACATGCTCGACCTGATCCTCGATCCTTTCACGATGCCGTTCATGCGCCGAGCGCTGGTGGGGTGTTTGGTGTTGTCGGTGGCGGCACCGCCGCTGGGGGTGTTCCTGGTGCTCCGGCGCATGAGCCTCATGAGCGACGTGATGCAGCATGGCGTGCTGCCGGGGATTGCGCTCGGGGCCATGGTTGGCGGGTTGTCGGTCTATGCGATGGGGTTCGGCGGCGTTCTGGCCGGCTTGGCCATCGCCCTGCTGGCCGGGTTCCTGTCCCGCCGTACCGGGGGGCGGGAGGACAGCCAACTCGCCGGCGTCTACCTGATCGCCCTGGCCGCGGGCGTGGCGCTGGTATCAAGCCAGCGTGGCATCGACCTGACGCACCTGCTGTTCGGCAGCGTGCTGGCGGTGGACGATACGGCGCTGTTCGGCATGGCGGGGGTCGCAACCATCACGGTCTTCGGCCTGGCCATCATCTGGCGGCCGTTGATCCTTGAAAGCCTGGACCCCGGCTTCATGGCGGCCACGGGAGGGCATGGTGCGGTCTGGCACCTGTCGTTCCTCGCCCTTGTGGTCCTGTGCGTGGTGTCCGGATTTGTCGCCTTGGGCACATTGATGGCAGTTGGACTGATGATGTTGCCCGCAATCGCTGCTCGACATTGGTCCGATTCGTTGTCCGGGCAGGTCTGTCTAGCGGTCTTGATTGCCATGCTGTCGTCGGTTGGTGGGTTGATCGTGTCCTTCAACCTGGACGTCCCGGCCGGTCCCGCGATCGTGCTGAGCGCGGGTGCGATCTGGGCCGTGAGCCTGATACTCGGGCCGCACGCAAGCCTGCTACGCAACGGACGGCAAATCGCGTAATACCGCCCATCCGAACCATTGACCGATGCATTGCCCCCGCATCGTCATTACCGAGCTTGACCCGGCAATGACGGTGATGGGGCGGTTGGTATAATCTGGTGCCAGAGCAACAAGGGGGCGACATGACCATTCGCAGATTGCAGCCGGAAGGGCGCCTGTCCGGCGCCGTCGTACACGGCAAGCTGGTTTACCTGGCCGGGCAGGTCGCCGACGACCCAAGCCTGGATGCCGAAGGACAGACCGCCGACATCCTGCGCCAGATCGACGCGCTGCTGGCCGAAGCCGGCACCAACAAGTCCTGCTTGATCTCCTGTCAGGTCTTCCTGGCCGATATTCGCGACGTTGGAGGGATGAACGCGGCCTGGGACGCGTGGTTGGATCAGTCCAATCCACCCGCCCGCGCCACGGTGGAGGCGAAGCTGGTCGATCCGCGCTGGCGAGTCGAAATCACCGGAATTGCCGCGCTGCCGTGAAAGCGCCGCTGACGAAGCGAATCTCATCGTGGGACCGCCTTCGTAACCGGCGAGCGGCCCTGGACGTGCATTGGTTGCGTTCGATCGTGTTCACGGTCGGCCTGGTCGGTCTGGTTGCGGTTGCAACCGGTGCGGACTGGGTCGTGACCCTGGTCTCTCTCACGGTATCGACCATCGGGTTCGGCTTCTTCTACGTCGTGTTTCCGGGCGGTGCTCACTTTGGCATGGCCCTCGCCAATTTCCTGGCGATCTACGCCTGCATGTTCGAATTCTTCCGCGTCGCCAATTTCCCGCTAGCCTCCCGCGACTTCATGCTGGCCGCTCTCGCTTTGCCCGTGGTGGGCTTTCTGACGATCTGCTTCGTCCGCCGCCGTTCGCTGTATCGACTGATCCGGGCCCGTCAGTTGCGGGAATTGGAGCGACTTCCGGCGCTCAGCCGATGGTTGTTCGCGACCATGGCGGTCGGAGCCGCCTCCTTCGCGTTGCCGGACCAGAACCTGGCACCGCAGGCCCAGGGATTGGCACTGCTCGCTTCCATGGCACTGATCACGCTGTTCGTGGTCGTTTCAGTACACGACGTTGTCCTTGTCGTCGTCGACGTCGCCATCGCCTTTGAATCCGTCGCCGCTCGGCTTGACCGGCTACTGATGCCGATGCTGGCTTTCCTGACCTTCTATGGTCTGCTGATCGTGGTGTTTGCGTGCCTTTATCGCATCGCCGACCTGACCACGCCGGTGCCGCAATTCACCCTGCATGGCACCCCCTACCAGGTCCGCTTCGTCGATACGTTGTATTACAGCGTGGTAACCATCACCACGGTCGGATATGGCGATCTGTCCCCCACGACCCTGCTGGTCCGGGCATTGACCGGAATGGAAGTCGTGTGTGGAATTCTGATGCTTTTGTTCGGCTTCAATGAGATTATGCGCAACGCGGGACCTGACAGCCAGATCCTCGAACCACCCGTGCGGCGCCACAATTTGCCCCGCGATCTAGCATAGTCTTGCCTTCATTCTCACTTACATACCGGCACAGCAAAAGGAGAGGCCATGGACTGGACAGGTCGCAGGGTGCTGGTAACCGGCGGGGCCGGATTTCTGGGCGCCAATCTCTGCCATACATTGGCGCAGCGCGGCGCCAAGGTGATCGCGCTGGACGGTTTCCTGTTCGGGGGAGGCGCCAATCCGCGCAACCTGGACGGCTCGGGCGTGGAGTTGGTGCGGGGCGATATCCGCGAAATCGACCTGCGGCCGTTATGCGAAGGCGCTTACGCCATCTTCAATCTGGCCGCGCAGACCAGCCATATGGGCGGACAGGCCGACCCGCTGGCCGATATCGCGGTCAACGCGGTGGCCCAGGTGCGCCTGATTCAGGCCGCGCGAGAAGCCGCCGCGGATGCGATCGTGGTGCATGCCTCGACCCGGCAGTTCTATGGGCGAGCCCGCAAACTGCCGGTGGATGAATCGGCGTCGGTGGCACCGCCCGATGCCAACGGCGTGTCGAAATTCGCCGGTGAGCAATACTGGATGCTGGAAAACCGCGTGCGCGGCCGACCGGTGGTATCGTTGCGACTGACGAATTGCTTCGGCCCGCGCTTGCGCATCCGTGACGCGCGCCAGACCTTCCTGGGCATCTGGATCCGCTGCGTCCTGGAAGGCCGCCCGTTTGAGGTTTGGGGCGGATCGCAGTTGCGCGACATGACCTATGTGGATGACGTGACGGAAGCGTTCATTCGTTCGGCCGAAACCCAGGCGTGCCACGGGAATATCTACAACATTGGCGGCTCGCCACCCGCGTCTCTGACCGAACTGGCCGACATGATGGTGCGCGTGGCCGGCCCGACAGCAACCTACACGACACGAGAATTCCCGGCCGACCGCGCGAGTATCGACATCGGCAGCTACCACGCCGATGACAGCGCATTCCGCGCGGCGTCCGGGTGGGAGCCGACTGTGGGTCTGGAAGAAGGCATCGACCGGACTTTGGCCTGGTACCGTCCCCGTCTGGCCGATTATCTGTAGCAGGACACAACACATGAGCGGAACGGCAATGGTGCCCCAGGCCAATCCGGGCGCCGGCTATCAGGCCTTGAAGACCGAGATCGATGCGGCCGTGGCACGGTCATTGTCCTCGGGTTGGTATATCCTGGGACAAGAAGTCCGCGCTTTCGAGGCCGAATTTGCCGCCTGGCTGGGCGCCGGTTCCGCCATTGGCTGCGGCAATGGGACCGACGCGATCGCGCTGGCCCTGCGCGGCCTTGGGATTGGACCGGGATCGGCGGTCGCGACCGTGTCCCACACCGCGGTGGCAACCGTCGCGGCGATCGAGATGGTGGGCGCGACACCGGTGCTGATCGACATCGATCCGCTTTACTACACGATGGATGCGGCGGAACTGGCGCAAGTCCTGGACCAGCCGCCCCCAGGCCTGCCACCGATCCGCGCGGTGCTGCCGGTGCATCTGTATGGTCAGGCCGCCGATCTGGACCCGATCATCGCCGCCTGCCAACGTCACGGTTCGGCTCTGGTCGAGGATTGTGCCCAGGCGCATGGCGCCAGACTGCACGGCAAGCGGGTCGGCACGTTCGGCGATGCGGCGACGTTCAGTTTCTATCCGACCAAGAACCTGGGCGCCCTGGGCGATGGCGGCGCGGTTGTGACTCGGGAACCAAACGATGCCGTCGAGATCGGCGCGCTTCGCCAATACGGCTGGCACAAGCACTACATCAGCGACACCGTCGGCGTGAACAGCCGGTTGGATGAGCTGCAAGCGGCGATCTTGCGGGTGAAACTGGCGCATCTGGATGCCGGCAACGCCCGACGCCAGGCGATTGCCGCGGCGTATGACTCGGCATTGTCGGGAACCGGGTTGATCCGGCCTGCTCGTCGGCCGGACGCGGACCATGTCTTCCATCTTTACGTCGTGCGCGCGCCGGAGCGGGATGCAATGCAAACCCGCCTGCGCGCCGCTGGTGTCGCGACCGGCATCCACTACCCTATGCCCGTCCACCTGCAACCCGCCTATCGCGGCCGGGTTGCGATGGGACCGTCGGGTTGCGCGCACACCGAACGCGCGGCAACCGAAGTGCTGAGCTTGCCTCTGTTCCCCGAACTGACCGACGCGCAGGTGGAGCATGTCTGTTCGGTGTTGCGAACGTTGTAGTGACTGGCGTTAGGGTGCGTTCGCCCTTCCTCCTCTCACCGTCATTGCCGGGCTCGACCCACGGCTGTCCGGTTTAAATTCGCCCTCCTGCCGCCATAGGAATATCCCCCCACCTGGGTCCTCGCCCCGGCGCCCCGCATTCACGCCGCGGCCGCTCAATCGGGATCGTGCCGACCGGTTGCA
>CALQHT020000174.1 GCA_943330455.2 Nitrosovibrio sp. Nv4
AACAGCCTGGTCCAGGCCGCGAAGGCAAAGGCGCGCGGATATCGATCAACCCGTAACCTCAAAGCCATGGTCTATCTCATCGCCGGAAAGCTCGACCTCAGGCTGCCAGTATGAAATCGTTACCACCCACTCCAAACAGCGAGGAGCCCCTGTTTCACCAAGGGATGGGTGAATTGGCCGTGTACGCCGTAGGAGACGGACAGGTCTCCCGGTCCCGGCATGACGCAATCGACCAGACCGCCGGCCAGGACTTCGTCGATGGTGTCGACGCAGATCTTGTCCTCGACCAGTCCGATCGCCGCGACCTCCTGGTTCGATCGTTGCACGTAATCCGCGAAGGGGGACAGGCCGAAGCCGGCGGCGGGAACGCCGGTGCAGGTCGGACGTTCGCCGTCGGGTGAATAGCGCATGACGCGCAATGCTTCCTCGGCGCCGTATTGCGGCAGGCCGAGATGCGGCAACATCAAACTCTTGCAGCCGGCATCGAGCAGGCGTGGCACGTCATGCAGTTGGGAACGACCGATGCGGACCGAGGCCTCGATACCGGCAGCGCGCGCGGCCCGCAGATGGGCGGCGGCGATCTGCATATCGCCCATCGTGTGTTCCAGGTCGATAATGACGAAGTCGAAGCCAGCCGCGGCGTAGATCTCGGTGATATTCGGATCGGTGGAGAACACAAATCCGCCGAGCAAGATGTCACCGCCACGAATTCTGTCCCGGAACGACTTTCCGGCCGGCCGCACTGTCATGATCGCTCTCCCGGAAAACTCGATAAAGTCCGACGGATACTGCCGCCGGACTTTATCCACGAGGCTTTGATTGGGCGGGTCGAGTCACCCGGTTGCACATGTCGGGATCGGACCGCCGGGCCGTTCAGTCCGCGGCCTGAAACGCGCCGGCGCGGGAGGATGGGGCGAGGCGGAATCCTTCGTAGTCCTTTGCCGCGATGTCCGCGCATTCCTGCCGATAACGCCCGACCCCGCCAATATAGGGCATGAAAACGCGCGGCTTGCCGGGGATGTTCGCGCCCATGTACCAGGACGCCGCCCGCGGATATAAAGTGCGGTTGGCGGCCCTGTTGACATGCTCGACCCAGGCGTCCTCGGCCTCACGCGTGGGTTCGATCACGTGGAGCTGACGGGCGCGCATATGGCCGATGCAGTCGGTCAGCCAGTCGACGTGTTGCTCGATCGAGACGATCATGTTGCTGAGCACCGACGGGCTGCCGGGCCCGGTGATCATGAACAGGTTGGGGAACCCGGCGGTTGCCAGGCCAAGATAGGCCCGCGGGCCGGCTTCCCATTTCACGCGCAGGCTTTCGCCGCCACGGCCCTTGATGTCGACCTTCAGCAGCGCGCCGGTCAGGGCATCGAAGCCAGTCGCGAAAACGATGCTGTCGACGTTGTAGGTCTTGCCGCCGGCGACGATACCGCCGGTCACGAGTTCCTCGATTGGTGCCTCGCGGATATCGACCAGGGTGACGTTGTCGCGGTTGAATGTTTCAAAGTAATGGGTATCGGCGCAGATCCGCTTGGTGCCGATCGGGTAATCGCGGGGTGTCAGTCGGGCCGCGACGTCGGGATCGCGCACCAGTTCCGCGATCCGCTGGCGCACGAATTCGGCGGCGGTGTCGTTGGACTCCTTGTTGGTGACCAGGTCGTTGAAGGAGGCCATGAAGGTCGTGCCGCCCGTCGCCCAGCGGGAAGTGTATTGGTTCTGCCGGTCCGCGTCCGACACCGCCATGGCGGACACGTCGTTCAGGTTGTTGACGATGCCGGTGCGGGACTGCCGCTGCATCTCCCGGCGCGCGTCGTAGTCGCTTTTCCACAATTGTTCGTGGTCCGGCGTCATCGGATGATTGCGCGCCGGGATCGAGTAGTTGGGCGTCCGCTGGAACACAGTGACGTGGGCTGCCTGTTTCGCGATTTCCGGGATGGATTGAATGCCAGAAGACCCGGTGCCGATCACCGCCACGCGCTTGCCGGTGAAATCGACGCCTTCATGCGGCCAATGGCCGGTGTGGTAGGTGGTGCCTTTGAAGTCGCTCAGGCCCTTGAAATCGGGCACGCGGGCGTTGGACAGGCAGCCGGTCGCCATGATGCAGAAACGGGCGCGAATGTCTTCGCCGGTATTGGTGCGGATCGCCCAGCGGTCGTCGCCCTCGTCATAGACAGCGGAGGTGACCAGGGTGTTGAACGTGATGTTGCGGCGCAGGTCGAAACGATCGGCGACGTGATTGGCGTATTTCAGGATGTCGGGCTGGGCGGAGAATTTCTCGGGCCAGTGCCATTCCTGTTGCAGCTCCGGCGAGAAGGAAAATGAATACTGCATGCTTTCGGTGTCGCAGCGGGCGCCGGGATAGCGGTTCCAGTACCACGTGCCGCCGACACCGCTGCCGGCCTCGATCGTGCGGACCGAAAGGCCGAGACCACGCAGGCGATGGGTCATATACAGCCCGGCAAATCCGGCGCCGACGACGATGGCGTCCACCGTCGATGCGTTCTTGTCCGTTGCGGACGTCATGTCAGTCTCCTCCTGGTCGCGATCGTATTGCGACGTCTCCGATATCAGACTTGGAACCGTTGGCGGCGTCAACGCGTTGGCGCCATGCGTTCTTACCCGGCCGGAATGACCAGCGCGGCGGCGCGGTCGCGGATCGTGTCGGGCCAGCGCGCCGGACGGCGGGCATCGAGATCGAGATTGACCCCGAATTGGCCGAGGCGTGCGATTTCGGCCCCGGTGCGGGCGTTGGTCAGGCGGTGGATCATGCGCAGCGACGAGTTGCCGAGATGGCCGATGCCGGTTTCCACCAGATAGGGCTCATCGACCCGCAAGGCTCCGGACAGAAGCAGGGTCAGTTCAAAGGTCGAAAACCCGCGCCGGTTCTTCTCCATGAAGCTGGCATCGAAACCGATCGCGGCGCCGGTCTGGCCGGAGGCGTTGGAAAACCGATGCACGATCGGGGAGAGGCCAAAGTGCCCGTTGCTGTCGAGATCGATGGGTTTGACCCGGCCGCGCCCGGTCGGGATGTAACCGGCGGTGCCCGTCGGTTCGACGCGCGGTTCGGTGACAGGGCCATCCCAGGTCACCAGCCGGCGCTCGATCGCATCGCGCTGTTCGGCCGACAAGGGGGTGGTAGACAGATCCCAATGCTCATCGATCCAGGTGACGGGCTCTCGCGTCACGGAATCGACGAACCGATGGCCCAGGCGCAAGTCCGTTCCGGGCGCATCGACCCCGAGCGCCGCGCTGTCGATATGGAAGCTGGCCCCGGCCCTCAGTTCATGCGCGAACCGAAGAGCCATCCGGCGGGGAAAGCCGCCGTTTTTCAGCAGGCCGCCAAGACCCAGCTCCTCGGCGAAATTGGCTTGTGCCTCTTCCAACCGATCGAAGTAATAGGCGATCGTGAAATGCTCCGTCACGTCGCACTGCCAGGGCGGCACCGCGCCGCGATAGGTCTCGGTCCAATCCGTCATTCGCCGACTCCGTTGGAGATAGTGCCCGCCCATTCGCCCGCCCGCCCATGCGCGCCGGCACCGCCGGACATTTTCGGCTTGTCCGGTGCCGATCGCCGTAACCTTTGAACCTCGTTCGGCGTGCCTCCCGACCGTCATGCTCGGGCATGGTGTCGGGGTGGGAGAGATGGTGGATGTTCGATATCTGTGTCAAGACGATCCGATCGCTCGGGGAAGCCGGCCAGAGGTGCGGTTCAACATTGTGCGGAGTAATTTCGACGCCACTAACCATGGACAGATAGTTTCGTCTCACCGTCATTGCCGGACTTGATCCGGCAACCCACCCCCTGCCGTTGAAGTGTAGGTTGCCGGACCAAGTCCGGCAATGACGGTGAAACGTGTACTCGATCCGACAACTCGGGTTCGCACCCGCGACCCGCCGGTATGACGGGTGCCTTTTCTTGGAGCGTCCCTGTCGGACTGGCGGAAAGCCGACGGAACCCAGGCGTATCGTCCAGGGCCACGCATCGCGGGACGGCGAACGCAGAGGCTGGATCGGCGTTGAACGGGATTGAAACCCTCCCGATTGCAGGATGCTCGTTCGCTCGTATGCTTGCTCCCGCAGGAGGGATATCGCCGGATGCAATTCAACCATGTCGCCAATCGTCTCGACCCACGGTATTTCGACACGATCGTCGAAATGCTCAAATCCAAGCTTGGCTTTGTCGAACTCCGGCGGACCGAGCGCTCGATCTGGCTGCGTCAGCCAGGGACGAACGTGGACCTGCAATTCAGCCGCAGCGCGACCGAGAACCGCGATGCCGACAAACTGCGCTCTCAGGTCTCTTTCCTCAGCGATACGCCGCAAGCGGCCCTGGAGGAGCTTGTCACCTGGTTGGCGGAACATGGGTTGGCGGCATCGGTGGGGCGCTATTCGGACCGGGAGTTCTACCTCGATGCTCCGGCCGCTTTCGTGGATTTCGTGATCGAGGCGATGACACCTGACCTGGCCGATTACGGCGTTGTGGTGGCGTAGCGACCAGCCCGGAGGGGCGGTGCTGGTATGGATCCCACATAGACGGCCAAAGCCGACCGCCGCCCGCACCGAATCCTCACAACGGTAGTTCCGCCGCCGCCTTGGCATTTTGTTAACGCGATAATGCCAGACTGGGGCTATGAAACGCCTGGAATGCCTGGACGGGCTGCGGGGCCTGCTCGCGGTCTATGTCATGTTGAGCCACATGGCGCCCTTCGCCGTGTTGCCAGTTTGGATCGCGCATCCTCTGTCGCATGGTGGGGCAGGGGTCGACGTGTTCTTCATCCTGAGCGGCCTGGTGATCGTCGGCTCCCTCGACAAATACCACCACCAGACACGCCCATTCCTGATCGCCCGCGCCGCCCGTATCTTCCCCGTGTTTCTGGTCGTCTTCGCATTCGCGCTCGCCGTCCAGCCTTTGCCCCGTGGCTTCGAGTCCATGACCTGGCTGCCGCCCGACAGCCTTGCCCGCGGCTTGTGGGCCGAGGGGTGGCCGCGCCACTGGCCGGTGGATGTGCTCGCGCATCTGACGATGACGCACGGGCTGTTCCCGAATTTCATCATGCCGCATGTCTGGGTCAGCCTGCTGGGAGCCGCCTGGAGCCTCTCGACCGAGTGGCAATTCTACGTCCTGGCGCTATGGCTGGGGCGGCGCTGGGGCACCCAGCCGGACGGGCTACGGAAGATGGCCTGGTCGTTGATCGGTCTCGCCGTGGTGAGCTGGCTTTGGCACGCGCTGACGCCGGAGGACTGGGGGTTCAGCCGTGCGTTTCTGGGGAACAAGGGACATTATTTTGCGCTGGGGGTGGTGAGCGCGTTGGTGGTCCGCGATCGGGTCACGGCGTTGGGCGCGTATCTTCCGGTGCTGGTCGCGACATTGGCGCTGTGTTGGCTGCATGGCGGGGCCGTCAAACTTCTGCCGCCGCTGATGTGGACGCTCTGCCTTGCCGTGCAGCTTTGGCCCAATCTGTTCGGCCTGTCGCTGCCTGCCCGGGTTCTGCGGTCGGCGCCGATGCAGTGGTTGGGGGCATTGTCCTATTGCATCTACCTGACCAATGAGCCGATCCAAAAGCTGTTCGGCATCGCGCTCGTCTGGCTGGTCCAGGGCGATGCCATGCTGTTTACGGCCATCTGGCTGCCGGGCGCCTTCCTGTTGCCGTTGCTCGCCTCTGCCTGTCTGCATCGCTGGGTTGAACGGCCCGCCCTTTTGTGGGGTCGCACCTGGGCGCATCGAGAGGCCGTCAACGTGATACCGGCCGGCCGCAACGATGACCCATGCACTGTCTCTCTCGTCACTGGCGGGTTTGACCCGGAAATGAAGGTAAGGGGGCACCATGGGTCGATAACACCCAACGCTGCGTCAACGACGTGGAACGTTGTCCGTCGGACCGATCGTGCGTGATGACATCGTCGCGTCTCCGGAGGGTGCCGATCGACCGAGATCGGCTACCGTAATCACCCCCACCAAAAAAGCCAAACACCCGCTCGGCGTGACCTCCGCGGGCGCCAAGAACCAGGGTGTGATGACACCGCCTCGCGACACGGCGGTGCCACTCCGGAACCATCCTGGCAAATGCTGTGCATTCGGCGGCAACCCGGCTATACAGGGTGTAAATGAAACCACCTCACAGCAATCGGTTCGGCGGCTCCAACCGCCCGCCGTCCGACCGCGGCCCATTCCGAGGCGCCGGCGGACCATCCCAGCGTCCCTCGGGCCAAGGCCCCTCAGCCTCCAGACATGAAGGGCCCCGAGGCTCCAGCGCGGATGGTCAGCCACGACATGCCGGCAGCGGTCCCGGGCGGCATGCCGACCATACCCCCGCATCCGGTGGGGCACGTTCCGATGGTCCCCGCTCTAGTGGTCCCCGCTTCGACGGTCCCCGCACCGATGCTCCACGCTCCTCAGGTCCGCGTTTCAATGGTCCTGGCCAGGGCGGTGCGGCGAAGCGCGGCTCCGGGCAGGGCGGATTTGCCCATAGCGGCCCCAGGCATAGCGGCGCCGGACATAGCAATCCGGGCCATGCCGGCGCGGGACAGGCCAGCGGCGCCCGAGCCGAATACGCCGCGCGGGCCGTGCCCCCCCAGGATGCCACCGCACCGGCGACGCGCGAACGTGACAACCAGACGCCTCGTCCCGGCAATGGCGGGAAATTCCAGCGCCCGGACCGGGAGCGGCAAAGCCAGCGAACCGCCGCTCCTCGGCCGCAATACCATGACGCGGATCGGCACGGTCCGGATGCTCCGAAGGGCGCTCTCTGGCTTTACGGCCACCATGCCATCGTGGCGGCGCTGGCCAACCCATCGCGCCGGCTGCGCCGTTTGCTCCTGACCGAGGAAGCGGAAGCCGCCCTCTCCAAGCTGTTGCCGCAACCCTGGCCGCTCGCCGCCGAACGGGTCGATCGTCCTCGTCTCGATCAGCTTCTCGGCCGCGACATCGTGCACCAGGGTTCGGCGCTGCTGGCCGATCCGCTGTCCCCGCCGAGCCTGCAGTCGGTGCTGGAGCGGCCGGGGCCGATCATCGTGCTGGATCAGGTCAGCGACCCGCGCAATGTCGGCGCCATCATGCGCTCCGCCGCCGCGTTCGGTGCCGCCGCGGTCATCGCCCAAGACCGCAACGCGCCGGAGGAGAACGGGGCGCTCGCCAAGGCCGCGTCCGGCGCGCTGGAGACCATGCCGCTGCTGCGTGCGGTCAACATCGCCCGCACCTTGATCGCGCTGAAAGCCGCCAATATCTGGTGCGTTGGGCTAGACGCCGGCGGGTCGGCCCTGTCCGCCGCCGCGATCGGGGATCGGCGGGTCGCCCTTGTGCTGGGTGCCGAAGGCGATGGGCTGCGTCGTTTGACCAGGGAAACCTGCGATGAGGTTGCCGGTCTGACGATCAAGGGGGGCGTGGACAGCCTGAATGTCTCGGCCGCCGCGGCGGTCGCCATGTATGAGATCACCCGGAAGCCATGAGCCGATTCGACCCGGCTCCCGCCGCCGCCGCGTTGCGTGCAATCCGCCAGCAACGCGGAACCGTCCTGCCGCTGGACCCGACCATCGCACCGCGGACCGAAGCAGACGGCGCGGCCGTGCAGGCCGCCCTGGCTGGCCTGGTCGGGGCGGCGGCCCCGGTCGGGTTCAAGATCGGTGCGACCGGCAAGCGCATGCAGGCGTATCTGGGGATCGATGGCCCCGTCGCCGGCTTCATGGAACGGTCGAACGTCCATCGCACCCACGCGGACCTGCGCTTTTCCGATTTCATCAATCCTGGCGTGGAATGTGAGGTCGCGGTCAGGCTGGCGAAGGATTTGCCGCCGGGCCCCTGCTACATGCGGCAGGCGGCGGACGCGGTGGGTGACTTCATCGCCGCGATGGAAATCGTCGAGAACCGTTATGACGACCTGAAGGCCCTGGGCACACCGACCCTGATCGGCGACCAGATGTATCATGCGGCCGCTGTTGTCGGAGCGTTGGACGGGGTCGATTGGCACAGCCTGGACGTCGGCGCGCTGCGGGGTCGTATGTCGGTGGATGGCACGGTCCGCGATGAGGGCATCACCACCGACCTGATGGGGCATCCCTTCAATTGCCTCGCCTGGCTGGCGGCGTCATCCGTCGCGGCGGCATTCGGCGGCCTGAAAGCCGGCCAGCTCGTGATGCTGGGCAGTGTGGTGCCCCCGATCTGGCTGACCGGGCCGGGGACGATCACGGTGGAATTCCCGCCGCTGCCGAAGGTGACCTTGCGGTTGGTGTAATACCGACTGGCCGAAAGATCGACCCATGCACAGCCCTCCCCGTCATTGCCGGGCTTGACCCGGCAATGACGATGAGGAGACGCCATCGGTCGATCTTTCCACCGGTAGGCGTAAGGCGGGGAACTCCCCCGCCCCAAACCCAAGCCCTATCCCTTCCCCTTGGGCGCCGCCAGGGACAGTGGCACATACTGCACGCCGTCCGGGCGTTGGATCAGCATCAGCACGAACTTGCGATCCTGTTTCCGCGCCGCTTCCACCCGCTTCACGACATCGGCTGGGGACGCAACCTCGTTCTGCTGCACTTCCAGAATGACGTCGCCCGGCTTCAGGTTCTTCTCCGAGGCCGACCCGCCAGCGGACACGTCGGTGATCACCACGCCCTTCTGATCCGCCCCAAGTTGGAATTTTTCTCGTGTGTCGTTCCCCAGGGGGGCGACCTTCATCCCCAGGCCGGCGAGATCGACCGCTTTGCTGGCCTCGGCGCCTTTCGCGCCCGGCTCCGCGGCAGCCAGAGCGGTGTCGTTCGGCCGCTCGCCCAGGGTTGCGGTGATGGTCACTTCCTTACCGTCGCGCCAGACCACGACCGGGACCTGCTTGCCGACCTCGGTATCGGCCACGATTCGCGGCAGGGTGTTCATCGTCTTGACGTCCTGACCGTTGAACTTCAGGACGATGTCGCCGGCACGGATCTTGGCCTTGTCCGCGGGCCCACCATCGTTCACCCCGGCGATCATCGCGCCGGATGCGTCCTTCAGTCCCAGGCTCTCGGCGATTTCCGGCGTCACCTGCTGGATGCGCACGCCCAACCAACCCCGGCGCGCCTGACCGAAATCACGCAACTGGGCGACCACATTGGCGGCGATCTTGGACGGGATGGAAAAGCCGATGCCGATCGACCCACCCGACGGCGAGTAGATCGCCGTGTTGATGCCGATCACCTTGCCATCCATGTTGAACAGCGGTCCGCCCGAGTTGCCTCGGTTGATCGCCGCATCGGTCTGGATGAAATCGTCATACGGACCCGACTTGATATCGCGCCCGCGCGCCGAGACGATGCCCGCGGTCACCGAACCACCCAGGCCGAACGGATTGCCGATCGCCACCACCCAGTCGCCGACACGCGATTTGTCGGAGTCGCCGAATTCCACCGAAGCCAGTGGCTTCTCCGGCTTCACCCGCAGCAGCGCCAGATCCGTGCTTTCATCCCGCCCCACCAGTTCGGCCTTCAGGGTCGTGTTGTCCTGCAACGTGATGGAGATTTCGTCGGCGCCGTCGATCACGTGGTTGTTGGTCACGATCAGGCCGGACGGATCGATGACGAAGCCCGAGCCCATGCTCTGGGCGCGCCGTTCGGGCCGGTCCGGCTGGCGGGGTTGCGCTTCACCGCGGCCACCGCCGCCGGGCGGGCGGTTGCGATTGAAGAAGTCCTTGAAGAACTGCTCGAACGGCGATCCAGGCGGAAACAGAGGCATTTCCGGGCCGGGATTCTGGTTACCCTGGCGTGCCTGCGCGGTCTGGACCGACGATACGTTGACCACCGCGGGCAACAACTTCTCCGCCAGATCGGCGAAGCTTTCGGGCGCGGGCGCCGCGATGACCTGGCCGGATGGCACGGTCACGGCGATCGGGGCCGCCAAAATCAACGACAAGCCGAGAAGAGCCGAACGGGCAGGGGTGGAATGGAGAAGGCGCATGATCACGAATTCCTGGTGACTGGGCCGCATATGGTCCGTGAGACCGGTACCCGCAACGGATAGGCGACCGTTGCGAGAGGTTTGGAGCGATCGGCGATGAGTATCCCGCGGCGCGTCGAAACGGCACCGTTTCTCTTACGCCCGCGATGGGGAGGAGATCCCGACCAGAGGAGATTCTCCCCCTCCCCTTGTGGGAGGGGGAGGACCTTCTCCACGATCGCGATTTGTGAACACCATAAGCTTCGATCATGGCCGGTAACGGGGGACCCGTGTTCAACGCCGTTGAACCCAGGTCACGCCCGCCACCCACAACCGGTTACGGGGTGACCGCCGCCGCGGGCGGAGATTGCAGGTAGCGCAGATAGTCGTTGTCCGGGGTCAGAACCAGACGCGCATTCCCGCCGTTGAACACCTCCCGATAACCTTCCAGGGTGCGCCACAGGCTGAAGAATGTCGGGTCCTTGCCGAACGAGCGCGCGTAAAGATTGGTGGCCTCCGCTTCGCCTTCGCCACGCACCTTGCTCGCCGTCGCCTGAGCCTCGGCCAGCAGCACGACCCGCTCCCGGTCCGCTTCGGCGCGGATCTTGGCCGATGCCTCGGCGCCTTCCGCGCGGGCCTGGGATGCCACACGTTGGCGTTCGGACTGCATCCGCGACAGAATCGCCTGCGTGTTTTCCTCCGGCAGGTCGGCTCGCCTGATACGCACATCCTCGATCGACACGCCGAACTGCTGCATCTCGGTGTTCACCTGGGTGCGGATCGTCGCCATGATCCGTTCACGGTCGGCGGACAGCACATCCAGCAAGGTGTTGTTGCCCATCACCCGGCGCAGACTGCCGGTAACGATGGAGTTCAACCGGCCGCGGATGCCGTCGGGCACCGGTCCGATCGCCTGGTAGAACCGCAGCGGGTCGGTGATGCGAAACACGGTGAAACTGTCGACGATCAGCCGGCGCTGGTCGCCAAGGATGACTTCCTCACCGGGCAACTCGACATTCAGCAGGCGCCGGTCGAACGGGATCACGTTCTGGATCAGCGGCACCTTGGCATGCAGTCCGGGTTCGTTGATCGAACGGACCACCTGACCGAACTGCGCGATCAGCACCTGCTCGGTCTGTTCCACGGTGAAAAGGCTGGCATTGGCCAGGATGCCGATCACCACCACCAGGGCGATACCGGCCATGGAGATCTTGCTCATCGCGCGGCTCCCGTCGGCTGGGCTGGGGTTCCGGGTTGGTTCAATCCTGTCCGAGGCGTGGCCGCGGGCGGGATATTCAACGGCAGGAACGGCACCAGGCCGCGCATGCGATCGTCCACCACAAGGGTCTGCGTCCGGGTCAGGATTTCCTGCATCGTGTCCAGATACATACGACGCGCGGTCACGTCCTTGGCTTGTTCATAGGCCTTCAGGATGCTCTCGAAGCGCTGTGTCTGACCGGTCGCCTGCGACACGGAGGCCAGTTTCGCGCCCTCGGCTTCCGCCATGATCCGCGCCGATTCGCCGCGCGCCCTGGGCACGATGTCGTTCCTGTAGGAATCGGCCTCGTTGCGCATACGTTCGGCATCGGTGTTGGCGCGCTGCACGTCTCGGAAGCTTTCGATGACCGCCGCCGGCGGATCGACCTTCTGCAACTGGACCTGAGTGATTTCCACGCCAGCCTTGTAGCGGTCCAGGATCTGTTGGGTCTGGCGGAACACGTCCGCTTCGATCTGAGCACGCAACTGGGTCAGGGCCGGCTGAATCGGCGTCCGCCCGATCACCTCCCGCATCGAGCTTTCGGCAACGCCGCGCACCAAGGCATCCGGGTTGCGGGCGTTGAACAGGTAATTGGCAGCGTTGTTGATACGCCAGAAGACCGCGACATCGATGTCGATGATATTCTCGTCCCCGGTCAGCATCAGACTTTCGGCCAGCACGTCGCGGTTGCCACCATCACGGGCAGCGTCAATTCGGCCAGGTGCGGGAGAACGAAAGCCGATCTCGGTCTTGTTGATGAAGGTGACAGCTGGGGTCACCACACGCTCAATCGGCCATGGCAGATGCCAATGCAAGCCAGGAGGAGTCCAATAGGAATAGGCACCGAACCGCAGCACCACACCCTGCTGGTCAGGCTGCACGCGGTAAAAACCAAGGCCGATCCAGATTGCGACGATACCCAGGGCGAGGATAGCCAGGGCGCGCCCGCTGCCGAACCAACTCGGCATGCCTCCGCCCGAACCGCCTCCCTGGCCTCCTCCAAGCAGCCCGCGCAGGAACGCCTGGGCTTGAGCGATCAAGCGGTCCAGATCGGGGATAGGTCCACCACCGCCGCCGCCGCCGCCGCCAAAGGGACCACCGGGGCCTTGCGGGCGCCGTCCGCCTGGGCGGTCGTCATTTCCACCGCCGCCGCCCCATGGGCCACCCGGGGGGGGGGCACCCGGAGGGGGCTGATTCCCACCACCACCGGACCCGCCGGAAGAACCGCCGGGATTTCCCCAAGGACTCGGGCCACCATTATTCCAAGGCATGGGGATTGTGATGCTCCTGTCAGGTCTCGTTTCACACGGGCCGTTGGCGGAGGCGCGATCATGCGCCATATCCAGCGTATGGTCCGCACGATCCCATTTTGTCTGCCGTAACTCTCTGCCGTAACTCCCCTGGGCTTATCGACTGGCCGCGAAAGGTTTGCAAGCACATGACGAATCCTTCACCCGAGGCGCTCCGCGACGCGCTGCGCACGATCAAAGACCCGAAAAGCGGTCGGGATATCGTGTCGGCCGGGTTGGTCGACGGCATCGAGGTGCGTGGCGGATTGGTGCAGGTATCCCTCCTCACCGACCGCGCCCAGGCCGCATCCATGGAGCCCGCTCGGCGGATGGCCGAGGGGATTTTGAACCGCCATCCCGGCGTGACCAACGCGACCGTGGTTCTGACGTCGCACAAGGCTCCGTCGGCGGCTCCTCCTGCCGCGGCCCGTGGAGGGAACGGCCATTCCCATGCCGGGCACTCGCACGGACCGGCGGGGCAGGGGCCAGGTGCGGCCGGCGCACAGAAGGCGCTGCTGTTGCCGGACGTCAAGGCGATCGTGGCCGTGGCCTCGGGCAAG
>CALQHT020000175.1 GCA_943330455.2 Nitrosovibrio sp. Nv4
CGCCTCGGCGGGTGGTCCGGCTATACCTCCCGTGGTTACCGGCCGCCGGGGCCCAAGACTATGCATCACGGTTTGCTCCGTCTTGACCCGATATTGCTCGGATGGCGACTGGCAAATCGTTCCGCACTTGTGCGACTCCCGTAGCCCCTTGAGGGAGGGGGGCGGGGGGAGGGGTTCCGCGCAATGCTCGTGCGGGTTCCCCCCTCCCCCTGCCCCCCTCCCTCAAGGGGAGGGGGAGAAGTTTCCGCCCCATATCGCCCTCACAGATCGCCCGCGCCCCGGTCATGGGCTGAACCGGAACGTCAGCACGGCATTGCGACCCATCATCGTGCCGGGCAGCGGCAGGTTGGCGCATCGCACGTCCATCACCGCGCGGATCGCGCGTTCCGCGAAGGCCCGGAAGCGCGGGTCACTCATGCGGGCAATGTCCTCGCCGGCGACCTCGGCGCGTCTGGCGGTGCCGGCGGCATCCGTGGTGACGGTCAGCAGGACGCGCTGCTTGTCGACTTCCAGCGCACCTGCGTCCTTGGTCCAGCACGCACGGACATGCTCCCCGATCGCACCGCGTTGAATGACCGACAAAGCGGCGGTGTCATTGCCCAGCGGATTGCCGCCGCTGTTGGGCTGTCCGCCTGAATTGGCGTTCGGCCGCGCGGTGGGGGGTTGGGATTGCCGCGCTTGTTGGCGGAGCCTTTCCAATGTGTTGTCCACGGAATCACTATTCGGCGCCGGATTTTTCGTCACATTCGGCTGCGACGTCGTGCTCGGTGGCGCGGGCGGCGGTGGCACCAAAGGCGGTGGCATCGGCAGCGGTGGCTCCGGCCGAGGCGGCGCGGGTTGCGGCGGCGACGGCGGTGCCGGTGGAGCCACCGGTGGTGGCGGCGTCGGCAACGGCGTCGGATCGGGTATGGGCGGCGGTGTCGGTGTGGGCGGCGCCGGAGTCGGGGGGGCCGGCGTGGGCGGTGGTGTCGGCGCCGGAGTCGGCGGCGCCGGGGTGGGCGGCGTCGGCGGTGGCGGCGGGGGAGGCGGTGGTGGAGGCGGCGGTGGCGCCTCGATCGGCTGCTGCTTGGGCGGTTCGGTGACGCGCGGCGCCGGGGGCGCGTTGTTCTGCGTCGGGGCGGGTGTCTGCGCGGGCGTGGGCGCCTGCATGGATGCCTCGGCCGCACCGTCGAACATCATCGCCACGGTCTTTTCTTCGGGGATTTTCTCCTCATCCGGCGCGATCCGCGGCATGCCGAGCAACACCGCGGTCAGGACCACGATATGGACCGCGACCGAGGCGATGGCGCCGTTGCGCAGTGCCGGGCTCATGCCGGTCCGACCGAGGCCGGGTCTGTCGTCACCGTGCAGGAGCTGTTGCAGCACGGGCGGTTCAGCCTGGCCGAGCGTTCGGCCGCGCGGGCGCGGGCTTGGCGGCGGGTGGCTTGCCGGATTGTTCGGCCAACAGGGCCACCTTGGTGAAGCCGCCCTGCGTGATCGTCCCCATCACCTCCATGATGCGGCCATAGGCGAGGTCCTTGTCCCCGCGCACGAAGATGCGCCGCTCCGGGTTGTTCTTGGAAATGGCCTGCAACTTGCCGACAACATCCGCCAGCTCGGTTTCCTGATCCTGCAGGAAGACCTTACCCTGGGCGTTGATGGACACCGTCAGGGGCTCGCTGTCGTTGTTCAGCGGTGTGGCGTTGGTCTTTGGCAGATCCACGTTCACGCCGGAGGTCATCAACGGCGCGGTGACCATGAAGATGATCAGCAGCACCAGCATGACGTCGACCAGCGGCGTGACATTGATTTCGGCCAGAGGTCGGTAGCGGCCGCGCCCGGAGCGCGTGTTCATGGAGAATGCCATGACGGGCTACCTCCGCCCCGAACGCGGTGTCATCGCACCCGTGCCATCGAACCGATCCATCAGGCCCGCTCTTCGCTTTGGCGGGACAGGATGGCGCTGAATTCGCTGCCGAAGCCTTCGAGGCGCGACGCGAAACGGGACAGGCTGGTGCTGATCTGGTTGTAGGCCAAAACCGCCGGGATCGCGGCGACCAGACCGATCGCGGTCGCGAACAACGCCTCCGCGATACCGGGAGCGACGACCGCCAGGTTGGTCGTGTGCATCGCGGCGATGGCGGAGAAGCTGCGCATGATGCCCCAGACCGTGCCGAACAGACCGATGAACGGGGCCACGGCGCCGACCGAAGCCAGGAACACCATCCAACGCTCCATCCGATCCATTTCCCGCTGCACCGTCACCGCGATGGCGCGATCGACCCGGTCTCGCACGCTGGTGTGACTGATATCGGCCCCGGCCACGCGGAGGGATCGGCGCCATTCGCCCATCGCCGCGGCGAACACGGACGCCATGGGGTGCGACGGACTGCCGCCTTCCTGATCGAACAGGTCGTCCAGGCTGCCGCCGGACCAGAACCGGTCCTCAAACTGGTCGGCCGCCTTGTTGACCCGACGCAGGCTGCTCCATTTTTCGAACACGACGGCCCAGACCCAGATGCTGGCGCCCAACAGGCCCAGCATCACGAGCTTCACGACGACGTCGGCCTCCAGGAACAGGCTCCAAAGCGACAGATGGCTGCCCGCCGATGCCAAATTTACCGCGTCCACTGCCCGATCCACTATCCATTCCCCTCTGCAACCCAGTCCGTTCGGCCGGCATCGCGCATGGCGGCCAACGCTGCCCGCCACCGAGGCGGGATTCGTCCAGGTTTGTTTCCCCCATGGTCCAAGGCGCTTGTGGTCGATCCCGCCGGTTCGCTACCCGCCGGTCGCTCCTCCGCCAGTCGATCCCCCGCGAGCCGGACGCACGCCAACCTGACCTTCAGCGCGGCACAGAGCCCTGCCGCCCCGGCCACATCCTGTCGCCGCACGTCCTGTCGCAGCAGCACCGAGGCCCCGCCAACGTCCAACGCCGTCGTCTCCACCACCAGCGAATCGTCCAGCCGACCCGCACGCAGGTAATCGACTTCCACCCGCCGCACCACGAACATCAAGCCAAATCGCTCCGTCATTTCGGCATGCGGGATTCCCATTGCGCGCAGGGCCTCGGTGCGCGCCCGTTCCGCGAAACGGAGATAGCCCGCGTGGTAAACGACTCCACCCGCATCGGTGTCCTCGTAATAAACGCGCAAGGCATACAGGTGCCGCCCGTCTGCCGGGATGACAGGAAGATTACCGTTCACTCATCCTCCCGCAGCAGATCGAGTTGCGGAGACCCGCCGAATCCGCTGCCGAATCCTTTGGGTGGCTTCATGTCTACGTGTCGCCAGCCGGGTTCGCCCAGCATGCGGCCGCGGCTGGTGCGCAGGATCAGGCCTTCCTGGATCAGGAACGGTTCGACCACATCTTCCAGGGTGTCGCGGGCCTCGGCCAGGGCGGCGGCGAGAGTCTCCACGCCGACCGGGCCGCCGCCATGGTGTTCGGCGATGCGGCGGAGGTAGCGACGGTCCATCGCGTCCAGGCCCAGGCGATCGACTTCCAGCCGGGTCAGCGCGGCATCGGCGATGTCGCGATCCACCGGGTTGTCGCCGGCGACCGCGGCGAAGTCGCGCACCCGGCGCAGCAGGCGGCCGGCGATGCGGGGGGTGCCGCGGGATCGGCGCGCGATCTCGTCGGCGCCTTCCGGAGTCAGCGCCAGGCCCAGCAGGCGCGCGCCGCGGGTGACGATCAGACGCAGTTCCTCGGGCGTGTAGAAGATCAGCCGCAGGGGGATGCCAAACCGGTCACGCAACGGCGTGGCCAGCAGGCCGGCGCGGGTGGTGGCTCCGACCAGGGTGAACGGCGGCAGATCGATGCGCACACTGCGCGCCGCCGGTCCCTCCCCAATTATCAGGTCGAGCTGGAAGTCTTCCATCGCCGGGTACAACACCTCCTCGATCGCGGGCTGGAGGCGATGGATTTCGTCGATAAACAAGACATCCCGAGGTTGAAGATTTGTCAGGATTGCGGCGAGGTCACCGGCGCGGGCGATCACCGGACCGGAGGTCGCGCGGAATCCGACGCCGAGTTCACGGGCGACGATCTGCGCCAAGGTGGTTTTGCCGAGGCCGGGCGGGCCGTGGAGAAGAACGTGGTCCAGGGATTCGCCGCGATCGCGAGCCGCCTGGATGAAGATCGCCAAATTCTCCCGGGATGCTTTCTGCCCGGTGAAGTCCGCCAGGGTCTGTGGGCGCAGCGACGCCTCGGCCGCGTCTTCCTCCTGACGGACGGAGGAGACGGCGCGGTCGTCGGATTCGGCAGCAGCGGGTGGGGTCCGGGGCGGTTTCATGGACGTGCCCAGGGGTGTGAGGGGGTGGCGGTCCGAGGGTGTCGTTGGTTCTGACCGGAAAGGACCGACGCAGGACAAGGGAGGAGTTGCCGCCTGGGAAAGAACCTCCCCCTCCCCTTGCGGGAGGGGGTTGGGGGGAGGGGTTTTACGCAAGAGCCGTGCGGTTTCTCCCCTCCCCCCGCCCCCTCCCGCAAGGGGAGGGGGAGATGTGTCCCGACTGCTGCGATGTGCAAGTACAACGACCCAATCGCGCGGAAACCCGCCCGCCGGGGTCCCCATGCGGTTCCAGCCATCGGCCTCATCCCAGGGTCCTCTTCGCCAGATCCCGCAGGCTTTCGCGGATCAGCATGTCCAGGTTCGCCCCGTCCCTCAGGCGTTCGGACACGGCCATGACGACCGGCTGAACCTCCGAGCGGCGGTAACCGAGATTGACCAGCGCCGATATCGCATCGTCGGTCGGACCGACCACGCGGCCGGCCGGCATGGCAATCCCAGGAGACGACGGCATCGCCCCGGCCTTGTCGCGCAACTCGGTCAGCAAGCGCACGGCCAGACGCGCCCCCACGCCCGGAGCGCGGGTCAGGCTGGCTTTGTCGCCCGCGGCGATGGCCCCGATCAACTCGCGCGGCGACAGGGCCGACAGCACCGACAACGCCACCCGGCCGCCGACTCCCTGCACCGTGGTCAGCAGGCGAAACCAGTCGCGTTCCGCGGAATCCGCGAAACCGTACAGCAGGATGGCATCCTCCCGCACATGGGTTTCGACCAGAACCTTCGCCGACGCGGGCGGTTGCGGCAGCGCCGCCAGCGTGCGTGAGGACGCGTGCACCAGGTATCCAACGCCGTTGACGTCGAGCACACAGGTCCCGTCCCCCAGAGCGTCGACCCGGCCGGTGAGTTGCGCAATCACAAAAGGACCCCCGATCGATCAACCGCCACGATCGGGCCTGCCCGCACCAGATCAAAATCGGCACCTTGCCCGCTGGTCATAACGTCGCTCGGCTCCGTATCGTCGATTCGGAGCGACTGTATACGATTCGCCTGGATTCGGACGATCCGGCTTTGCGGTTTGGCGCGGCCCAGATCAGGCCACCGGTTCAGGCCACCGGTTCAGGCAATCGGATCAGTTAAGCGGGTCGCCCCAGCAGATCAGGCGAGCCGGTCAGGCCCGATGCGAACCAAAGTTGTGCGGTCGAGTAAACGCCTGACCGTCATTGCGGGACTTGATCCGGCCCCCCTGCCGATGAAGCGTGGGTTACCGGATCAAATTCGGCAATCACGGTGAGGCGAGTCCACCGGTCCATGGTTAAAGTCGTCGATATCACGCCGCACAATGTTGAATCGCACCCGGTCAGACCCAGCCACTGGCGAATTTCGCCTCACCTACCATTCGATCGGGGCGGTCTTTTCCTTGATCGCGTTCGGTGCGTTCGGGTCGATATCGGCGACAGGCTCGATTTCAACCGGGACCGGCTGCTGCACCGGACGCGGCATCGGCTTCCAATCGGCGAGTCCGCCCAGATGAAGCGCCAATCCAATGTCCGGGATCCGGTCGGCACGCACCGCGATCGGAGTGCCGTCCGGTCCGAGTTGTGTCAGCCCTTGCTCCGGCCCCGCCGATCGCAGAAGACCCAGCCGCCGGGAGACCTCCGCTTCGACATCCGCAAGCGGCCCAAAGAGACCCGCATGCGCCTGCAAACGAAGCAACTGGTCCAGTGGCAGACCTTCCTGCACCGTGGTCTCCTCCAGTCCGGCACCGGCAACGAAACGCTGGTTCCAGGACGACAGGCGCAGGTCGTTGTCCAACAGCGCAATCCCGTCCGCCGATCCGTCCAGCAGAGCGCGGACCTGTCCGGCGGTGATGAACCCCCGCGTCCGGCTGGTCGTCAAATCGGCCAGGGCCGCATCCGCTTCTACCTTGTTGCGTTGGAACAGGCGTTGCTGCCGGCGCATCGCGCGCCGTCTTGCCAATCCCCACAGGGCAACGCCGCCGATCACCCCCACCAACGCCGTCGCGGCCGCCGCAAGAGAATAGGCGCCCGAGGCCAAGGTGTCGGCCGGCGCCATCGCATAGGCGCGGGTCGTGGCAACCGTCACCACCATGTCGCGACCGGGGACCTTGCGGTACCCGTGAATGCGCTCGACCCCGTCCATGCCGGACGGGCCGGTCCAAACGCCACCGTCGCCGCGCTTGAACGCCTCATACATCTCGCTTTTGGAGACATCGATTTTCGGCCTGCGCGACGGATCGCCGGCGATCGACTGGACACCGCCGCGCCTGGTATCCATCAGGGCGGCCAGTCCGTTCGGACCGAGCTTCGAATCGGCATAGATGCGGGTGAGCTCGCCGGAGCGATAGGACGCGCCGATGACCCATTGTGCCGGCACTTCCAGCGGGCGGACCACATACATAAGGAAGCGGCGTGCCTGGACGCCGGGCGCCGTTGTCGGGGTGATCATGCGGCCTTCGCGGCCCTTGGATCCGTCCGACTCAAAATCCTCCAGCGATCCGTGCGGGATATTCAGATAAGCGGCGCCAATACCCTGGCCGACCGCCTGAGGCAGCACGTCCTGCTGGATGATGCGGGCGCCATCGGCGATGAAGATATCGTCGGCGACCGATGTCAGGGCCGGCATCAGGTTGTGCCACTCGGACAGCTTGAAGTTCTCGGGATCCTTGTTGGCCGCGGCCTGCAGGATCGTCAGGCTCTGGTCGACCATCAGGATTTCCAGCCGAGCCGCTTCCGCGAGCGTGGCGGCCTGGGCGGTCATCATCCGTTCCACCTGGTCGCGCAGAGCGGTTTGTTGGTCTTGCACCGCGCTTTGGGTCATGATCCAGATCAGCGCGGTCAGCATGGCCATGACGATCGACACGGCGATCGCGGTCAGTACCGCTTCCTTGCTGACCTGGCGGCGAGGATCGACCGGGACGAGTTCCGACGGCTTGTAACGCCGAGCGGTGGAACCGGTGCGGCGACGCTTGCGGGAGCCGCTCATGATCGGGTGGGACCCGCGATCGGGGGGATCGGCGCAGTCTGCATGTCGGCACGGTTCCTGGACGCATGGGGACAGTCGTCGAACGGATCATATCCCTGTCGCTGTTGCAAAGCAATGTCCACGCAGGGTCGAACTGTATAAATTCGCGGCAATCGGGCCATACAATGAGATTTACGGGCCACCCTGAAGACACTTGACTGGCGTGGTATACAAAATACAAAATGCCATAGCCACAACGGACCAGCCTCTTGGCAGACCCCGACACCCAAGCGCCCCGGCTCCGGATCGAGCCGCTCGATGTCAGCCTCGGCCTGCGCAAACAGGCCTGTGAGGCGATCAAGCGCGCCATCACCGAGATGGACATCTACGGCCAGCCCGAGGACATCAGGCTGGACGAGCGCCAGTTGTCGCAGGACCTGGGCGTCAGCCGCACGCCGATTCGGGAAGCGCTGTCGATTTTGGAGCAGGAAGGCTTCGTCCGGTCGGTTCCACGCCGGGGCATCCATGTGGTGCGCAAGTCCAAGCGCGAGATCGTCGAGATGATCACCGTCTGGGCCGCCATCGAAAGCATGGCCGCACGTCTGGCCGCCGGGCGGGTCACAGCGTCCGACCTGGCGGAGCTGCGCGGGTTCGTCGACGCGTTCCAGGAAGACCCGAGCGGGCAGATTGGCGAATACTCGGATGCCAACATGGCGTTTCACAAGGCGATCATCCGCCTGGGCGGGGTCGGGTTGATGGCGTCCCTGACGGAGACGTTGTTCATCCATATGCGCGCCGTCCGCGCCGTCACCATGACGCAGGACAATCGCGCGCGCCGATCCATCGCGGATCACCGGGAGATTGTTGCGGCACTGGAAGCCCGCGATGCCGATCTGGCGGAACGGCTGGTGCGCGAACACACGATGGGTCTCGCCGCCCATGTCGAACTGCATGGGGATTTCCTGGACGCGAAAACCCAAGAGGAACCGCGTCGCCGCTACGCATAACCGCCACGCATCAATGGAGGAGCAACAATGTCCACAGCCCCTGAACCGAGCGTCGAAGAAGCCGAACTGACGGATGGGTTCCATCTGGTCATCGACGCGCTGAAACTGAACGGCATCAAGACGATCTATGGCGTGCCGGGCATTCCGATCACCGATCTGGGCCGTCTGGCGCAGGCCGAGGGAATGCGGGTGATCTCCTTCCGCCACGAGCAGAACGCGGGCAACGCCGCCGCGATCGCGGGGTTCCTGACGAAGACGCCGGGGATCTGCCTGACGGTTTCGGCGCCGGGGTTCCTGAACGGGTTGGTGGCGCTGGCCAATGCGACGACCAACTGCTTTCCGATGATCCTGATCAGCGGATCGTCGGAGCGGGAAATCGTCGACCTGCAACAGGGCGATTATGAGGAGATGGACCAGCTCGCCATCGCCAAGCCCTTGTGCAAGGCGGCGTTCCGCGTGCTGCATGCGGCCGATATCGGCATTGGCGTTGCTCGGGCGATCCGGGCCGCGGTGTCCGGGCGGCCGGGCGGGGTGTATCTCGACTTGCCCGCCAAGTTGTTCGGCCAGGTGATGGAAGCCGAGGCCGGTCGCCGGTCCCTGGTGAAGGTGATCGACCCGGCGCCGGCACAGATCCCGGCGCCGTCCGCCGTCGAGCGGGCGCTGGATGTCCTGCGCGGTGCCAAGAAGCCGTTGATCATCCTGGGCAAGGGCGCCGCCTATGCGCAGGCCGACGACGATATCCGCGCCTTGGTCGAGAAAAGCGGCATCCCCTACATCCCCATGAGCATGGCCAAGGGCCTGATCCCCGACACGCATCCGCAATGCGCCGCCGCCGCACGCTCCACCGTGCTGGCCGAAAGCGACGTCGTGATGATGATCGGCGCGCGCCTGAACTGGCTGCTGAGCCACGGTAAGGGGCGGCAATGGGGCCCGCCGGGGTCGAAGAAGTTCATCCAGATCGATATCGAACCGCGCGAGATGGACAGCAATGTCGAGATCGCCGCGCCTCTGGTGGGCGATATCGGCTCCTGCGTCGGCGCCTTGCTGAAGGGCATGGGCGATGACTGGGCCGCGCCGCCGGTCGAGTGGACGCAGTCGATCAACGCCAAGAAGGAACAGAACATCGCGCGGATGGCGTCGCGTCTCGGCAAAAACTCGATCCCGATGGACTATCATTCGGCGCTGCGGGTGCTGCGGGATGTGATCAGGGACCGCCCGGACGCGATCCTGGTGAACGAGGGCGCCAACACCTTGGACCAGGCGCGCGGCGTGATCGACATGTATCAGCCGAGGAAGCGCCTGGATGTCGGCACCTGGGGCGTGATGGGCATCGGCATGGGCTTTGCTGTCGCCGCAACGATCGAGACCGGCAAGCCGGTCCTGGCCATCGAGGGCGACAGCGCGTTCGGCTTCTCCGGCATGGAGGTCGAAACGATCTGCCGCTACAACCTGCCGGTCTGCGTCGTCGTGTTCAATAATGACGGCATCTATCGCGGCGATGGCGTCAACCCGACCGGTGGCGCCGATCCGGCCCCCACCATGTTCGTGCCGGGCTCACGTTACGACCGGATGATGGAAAGCTTCGGCGGGGTTGGCGTGCATGTCACGACACCCGACGATCTGAAGCGCGCGGTCGATCAGGCGATCGACTCCGGCCGCCCCACCCTGATCAACGCTGTGATCGACCCGGCCGCGGGCAGCGAGAGCGGCAATATCGGCAATCTCAACCCCAAAAGCGCCCTGACCAAGAAGGGAGGAGCTTAACATGTCCAAAGCACTCGACGGCGTTCGCATTCTCGACTTCACGCATGTCCAGTCTGGCCCGACCTGCACGCAGTTGCTGGCGTGGTTCGGCGCCGACGTGATCAAGGTGGAGCGTCCCGGCACGGGCGATATCACCCGCGGCCAGTTGCAGGACATCAAGGGCGTGGACAGCCTGTATTTCACCATGCTGAACCACAACAAGCGGTCCATCACCATCGACGGGCGCAATCCCGGCGGAAAGGAAGTGCTGGAAGCACTGGTAAAATCCTGCGACGTGATGGTGGAGAATTTCGCGCCCGGCGCGCTGGACCGCATGGGCTTCACGTGGGAGCGGGTGCAGGAACTCAATCCCCGCATGATCCTGGCGTCCATCAAGGGGTTCGGTCCCGGTCCCTATGAGGACTGCAAGGTCTACGAGAACGTTGCGCAATGCGCGGGTGGTTCGGCCTCCACCACCGGATTCGACGATGGCCCGCCGATGGTGACCGGGGCGCAGATCGGCGATTCCGGCACCGGGCTGCATCTGGCGCTGGGCATCGTCTGCGCGCTGTTCCATCGCAACACGACCGGGCGTGGGCAAAAGGTCGATGTCGCGATGCAGGACGGGGTGCTGAACCTCT
The DNA here is from genome assembly GCA_943330455.2 of Nitrosovibrio sp. Nv4. Lineage (GTDB taxonomy): Bacteria > Pseudomonadota > Alphaproteobacteria > Acetobacterales > Acetobacteraceae > Rhodopila. The sequence goes on from CALQHT020000175.1 coordinate 10,638, forward strand.
GCCGCGTCAAGCTACGCGACCAGCAGCGCCTCGCACACGGGCCGCTGACCGAATTCCCGCAGTATCCTGACACGCCGTTTGGGGATTCCGTGCCGCGCTCGGGCAATGCGTCCGGCGGCGGGCAGCCGGGCTGGATCCTGAAATGCAAGGGGTGGGAGACGGATCCCAACGCCTATATCTACTTCATCGCCCAGGCGCCGGTGTGGGAAGCGATCTGCGACGTCATCGGCAAGCCGGAATGGAAGACCGATCCGGACTATGCCAAGCCCCCTGCCCGGTTGCCTCGGTTGAAGCATATCTGGGAGGTGATCGAGGCCTGGACCATGACCAAGACCAAGTTCGAGGCCATGGACATCCTGAACAAATACGACATCCCCTGCGGCCCGATCCTATCAATGAAGGAAATCGCCGAGGAACAGTCGTTGCGCGACACCGGCACTGTCGTGGAAGTCGATCACCCGACTCGCGGCAAGTATCTGTCGGTCGGCAACCCGATCAAGATGTCGGAGCATGTGTCGGAAGTGAAGCGCTCGCCGCTGTTGGGCGAGCACACGGAAGAAATCCTGCGCCAGGTGCTTCAGTTCGACGACGGGACGGTGTCGCGGTTGTTGGCGTCCGGGGGATTGGGGGCGATGAAGCAGGCCGCTGAATAGCAGGGGATGAACGGTGGCGGCCCCAACGGACCGCCGCCATCACCTGCCGCTCAGGCCGACCAAGCCAACCGCGACGACCGGTGATGCGCGTGGCAGATCGCCACCGCCAAGGCATCGGATGCGTCCGATCGCCGGATCGTTGCCCCCGGCAGCAACCGGCGCACCATCATCTCCACTTGGTCCTTGTCCGCCCCGCCGGTCCCCACCACCGCCATCTTCACTGTCTTGGCGGCATATTCCGTCACCGGCACACCCGCCAAAGCCGGAGCCAGCAGGGCCACGCCCCGCGCATAGCCCAGTTTCAATGTGGCCGAACCGTTGCGGTTGACATAGGTCTCCTCGACGGCGGCTTCCGCCGGGTGGTGCAACGCCAGCAGCGCCATCAGCCCGTCATGCAGGATTTTCAACCGCTCCGGCACCGGTGTGGCGGCATCGGTCGCAATGACCCCATCGGCGATGTGGCGCAGGCGATTCCCGTGGGATTCGATCAGCCCCCAGCCGGTGAAGCGCAAACCCGGATCGATACCCAACAGCATGACCATACGCGAATCGGACCTTTGTCCATCAGTGGCGATGCTATAGCGTTTTCGGAGATGGTCGGCATAGTTGCGGGCTGACCGGGTGGGCACCAGAGTGGCTGGCCGCCCGGACCCGCATGCCGACCGCTTCATCTGATCGCCCGATCGACGCGACGGACGGGGCCCGCCTATCGTGATCGTAACCCGGCGCGTGACAGGATGTCAGGCCGACAGGCGCTGCATCACCGAGTCCGGGATGTCGAAATTCGCATAGACATTCTGCACGTCGTCATTGTCTTCCAGCACGTCCAACAGCTTCAACAGGCTGCCGGCGCGATCCTCATCCAACGTGACCGACGTGGTCGGACGCCAATCCAGGCGAGCACTGTCCGGCGCGCCGAAGCGCGCTTCCAGGGCATCGCGGACGGCGAAAAAATCCTCCACCGCGCAGGTCACCTCATGCCATTCGGCGTCGCTTTCGGCATTGTCAGCCCCGGCTTCGATCGCCGCTTCCAGCATGTCGTCAGCGCTTCCAGCCGCGGCGGGATAGCGGATCGCGCCCATTCGGTTGAACATGAAGCTGACCGAGTTGGTCTCCCCCAACGCGCCACCATGCTTGGAGAACGCGGAACGGATGTCGGACGCGGTGCGGTTGCGGTTGTCGGTGAGGGCCTCGACGATCACGGCCACGCCGGCGGGGCCGTACCCCTCGTAGCGGACCTCGGCATAGTCGTCGCCGCCACCGGATCCGGCCGCTTTCTTGATGGCGCGATCGACCGTGTCTTTCGGCATGTTGGCCTGGCGAGCAGCCGTTACCGCGGCACGCAGGCGCGGATTCGATCCCGGGTCGGGCAAACCCTGACGAGCCGACACCGTGATCTCTCGGATGATCTTGGCGAACTGGCGGGCGCGCCGAGCGTCCTGGGCGCCCTTGCGGTGCATGATATTTTTGAACTGGGAATGTCCGGCCATGCTCGTCTTTGTCGAAATGGGTTGTTGGGGGCTGTTAGCACAGGGTGCGCACAATCTGAAACCGGGGCGTGGAAAGGCTCGGGGCTCTGCCCCATCAGCGTTAGGATAAGCTTTTGGCGGAGAATATCCTTTGCCTGACCCGCCTCCTTCGCGATTCAGCAAGCCGGCGGCAGATCCGGCCCCGTGCGTTGATAAAGTCCGCCAGGGTGAACGTGTCAGGCACCAGAG
>CALQHT020000176.1 GCA_943330455.2 Nitrosovibrio sp. Nv4
AATGGCGGCGTGTTCCACCGACCCCTTCGAATCTGGAACCTACCCCTCTGTCAATCGGAGATTGCGCCGCCGCTACATCAAAATCGCCTGCTCGCGGCGTGGCCCGGCGAACTCACCGAGCCAGGGGAACCTGGGCAGTTACAACATTTGAAAACAGGCTTTGCTTTCCTCGACTTCGGTTATTGCGAATCAACGCGGAACACGACGAGAGGCGCTTTAGGAGTGTTGGCAAGGGTAAGGTCGTGGGTTAGAAACAGACACTGCTGGCTGGGCCACGATCCGGCCGGCTGGGGGCAATTCCATCAAGACCAGAGGCATTGACGGGGCGGTGGTGCTGCAAATTCGCAGATCTGAACGAACGATGGGGCGTGGCGGTAAGTCCGGGGCCAGCGCAGCCGATGACGCCGCGGTCGCCCCCCGCGCCGGCGCGGAGCTGCGGGAGGCGCGTGAGCGTCTGGCCTGGTCGCTGGGGGACGTCTCCGGCCTGCTCCGCATTCGCCACACCTATCTCGACGCGCTCGAACAGGGACAGCTCAACCCCATTCCAGCCAACGCCTACGCGCTCGGCTTTCTGCGCACCTACGCCACCGCGCTCGGCCTGAACGCGGAGGAGACGGTCCGCCGGTTTCGCGCCGAAGCAGCCGAGATGTCGGCCAAGACCCATCTGTCTTTCCCAGCCCCCGTGCCCGAGCGAGGTCTGCCAGCCGGCGCCATCATGTTGATGGGCGCGGTGCTGGCGGTCGGCATCTATGTCGGTTGGTACCGCCTGTCCGGCGAAGGCAAATTGCCGGCGGAGACCGCGATCGCCGTGCCCGAACGGCTGGCATCTCTGGCCGAACAGGCCATTCCGGCGACGCAGCCTCACCCGGTGCAGGCCAACAGTCAGATGGCCCAAGGCCCGGTCCTGATGCAGGAGCCGCAGCCGTCACTGCCATCCATCTCTCCCAGCTCCGCCGCTGCCGCCCCGGTCAGCGCCCAACAGGCGCTGGCCATGCAAAGCGCGTTGCCCGATCAGACCCGCATTGTCCTGCGAGCCAATGCCGATAGTTGGATCCAGGTGCGTGATCGTGCCGGGACCGTCCTGTTGAACCGGGTGCTGAAGCCGGGTGAAACCTGGCCGGTGCCGCCGAAAATCGCCCTGCTGATGACCACTGGCAACGCGGGCGGCACGGAATTGCTGGTGGACGGCGTCGCCACGGCCAGTCTTGGCCAACCCGGAATGGTGCGCCGCGACCTCGCGCTCGATCCCGACGGCATCAAGGAAGGCAAACTCGGCGTGCAACCCGCACCGATGCGTGCCCATCAATAGCGGTCGGCGTTACAGTCTCGGCACCCATCCGCGGCGCCGGCTAGTGGCGACCATTCCAATGCGACGTGATCTCGCCCTCAATCCCTGGGGGTGCGGCCTGAACACGGAGAACCTGTCATGAGCTATCGGCCCTACCAGGACATTTCGCGCCGCAAATCCAGACGAGTCTATGTCGGCAAGGTGCCGGTGGGAGACGGCGCTCCGATCACCGTGCAGACCATGACCAACACCTTGACCACCGATGTCGAGGGGACAATCGCCCAGATTCAACGCGCCCAGGTCGCCGGCGTGGATATCGTCCGCGTGTCGTGCCCTGACCGGGAAAGCGCGCTCGCCCTGAAGGATATCGTGCGTCAGGTCGATGTGCCGATCGTGGCCGACATCCATTTCCATTACCGGCGCGCGATTGAGGCAGCGGAAAGCGGCGCCGCCTGCCTGCGCATCAATCCCGGCAATATCGGCAGCGACGAGCGGGTCAAGGAAGTCGTCAAGGCCGCCCGTGACCATGGGTGCTCCATGCGGATCGGCGTCAACGCCGGCTCGCTGGAAAAGCACCTGCTGGAAAAATACGGCGAACCCAACCCGGAAGCCCTGGTCGAAAGCGCGCTGTACCACGCCAACATCCTGCAACAGCACGGTTTTCACGACTTCAAGATCAGCGTGAAGGCTTCTGACGTGTTCCTGGCGGTCGCCGCCTATCAGCAACTGGCCGAGGTGTGCGACCACCCCCTGCATATCGGCATCACCGAGGCCGGTGGGCGACGCATGGGCACCGTGAAATCCTCCATCGGGCTCGGAGCGCTGCTATGGGCCGGCATCGGTGACACCTTGCGCGTGTCGCTGTCCGACGAACCGGAAGAGGAAGTCCGCGTCGGCTGGGACCTGCTCAAGTCGCTCGGCATCCGCCACCGGGGCGTCAAGGTCATCTCCTGCCCATCTTGTGCCCGCCAGGGCTTCAACGTGATCCAGACCGTCCAGACCCTGGAAGACCGCCTGGCTCATATCGAAACCCCGATTACCCTGTCGATCATCGGCTGCGTCGTGAACGGCCCAGGGGAAGCACTGATGACCGATATCGGCATCACCGGCGGCGGCAACGGACGGCATATGGTCTACAGCGCGGGCAAGACCGATCACACGATCGATGGCAGCATCATGGTCGATCACATCGTCGAGATGATCGAGGCCAAGGTTGCCAGCATCAAGGCAGCCGAGGCCGTCGAACCGGCGATGGCCAAATAGGATCGCACTTCCCCAGCGGACGCCATGACAACGGCCCCTGTTCTCACATGATGGGGCACTGGGTTTCGAAGTGTTTCAGGGGCGTTGTTAAGTTCCAATCGTGATCCGGCTGTGCTAAAAAAAGCGCCAGATGAGGAAAGATCTCCGTCCATGCGCAGCACAATCGCAGCCCTGATCATCATCCCATCGTTCCTGGTTGCCGCGCCCGCGTCGGCGCAGAGCAACCCGAGCGTGGATCAAATCATCAAATCGCTCACCCCCATGGGCGATGTAAGCCGGTCGGCGACCCGCGGTATCCGCCTGTCGCCCAGCACCAGCGCACCGGCGGAGGCTCGGTCATCGGCCTTGCCGATCACGCAAGCGTCCGCCAAGGCGACCAAATCTCCGGACGTCGAAACAACCGCGGCTCAGCCGCCGCCCGCGGCCGCACCGTCGGTGAACCTGACCGTCAACTTCGCCCTCGGGTCGGCGGAGCTGACACCGCAGGCGGTCAAGACGTTGGACGATCTGGGCAAGGCGCTCAGCAGCGACGTCCTGGCGAATTTCCGCTTCCGCGTGGAAGGCCATACCGACACCGTCGGCACCCGCGAGTTCAACCGCAGCCTGTCCGAACGGCGGGCCGCCGTGGTCGTGGAATACATCGTCGAGAAGTACAAAGTGCCGGCCGGACGGCTGGAACCGGCTGGCCTGGGCGCCGACCATCCGCTGGTCCAGACGGCCGACCAGGTTGCGGAAGCGCGCAATCGTCGCGTTCAAGTGGTCAATCTCGGCACCTGAACCCACAAGTCCAACCGCCCAGGACCGAACCCTGGGCGGTAACGGCGCTTTCTGCGCTGAGAAGGCGTATTTTCACGCCGCCGCGTGATGGTTTGACGAAGCATGGCAGCGAAGCGTGCGATTGGCGCGTTTTAGGCTCGTATCCCGTGGCCGAGGCGCCTATGTGTGCGGTGCAATATATCCTCCGCGTTCAGGTACCCATGCAAATTCGCAATATAGCCATTATCGCCCATGTCGATCACGGGAAGACCACTCTCGTTGACAAGCTGCTTGCCCAGTCCGGGTCGTTCCGTGAACACCAGCAGGTGGCGGACCGGGCGATGGATCGCAACGATCTGGAACGGGAGCGTGGCATCACGATCCTGGCTAAATGCACGTCGGTGATGTGGCATGACACGCGCATCAATATCGTCGACACCCCAGGCCACGCCGATTTTGGCGGCGAGGTGGAGCGCATCCTGAATATGGTGGACGGCGCCATCGTCCTGGTCGACGCGGCCGAGGGCGTTTTGCCGCAGACCAAGTTCGTGGTCGGCAAGGCCCTGGCGCGCGGGATTCATCCCATCGTGGTGGTGAACAAAGTCGATCGCGGCGACGCTCGTCCCGACGAGGTCCATACCGAGGTATTCGACCTGTTCGCCGCGCTAGGTGCATCGGACAGCCAGCTCGATTTCCCGATGCTGTATGCCTCGGGCCGACAGGGTTGGGCGGATACGACGATGGATGGTCCTCGCAAGGACCTGTCCGCCATGTTCGACTTGGTGTTGCGCCATGTGCCGGAGCCGACCGTTCTGCCGGATGCCCCATTCGCGATGGTCGCCAGCATCCTGGAATACGACAACTTCCTGGGCCGCGTCCTGACCGGCCGGATCGAGCAGGGCCACGCTCGGACCAACATGGCGGTGAAGGTGCTGCGCGAAGATGGCACCGTGGTTGAAACCGGGCGGATGACGAAGCTGATGTCGTTCCGCGGCCTGGATCGCGTCCCGGTCGACGAGGCTTTCGCGGGCGATATCATCGCCGTCGCCGGGCTGTCGGAAGGCACCATCCCGAACACGATCGGCGCGATGGAACTGGCGGCACCTCTGCCGGCCATCCCGGTCGATCCGCCGACGCTGGCGATGACCTTCCGCATCAATGACGGCCCGCTCGCCGGACGCGAAGGCAAGAAAGTCACCTCCCGCCAGATCCGGGAGCGTCTGTTCCGCGAAGCCGAGGGCAATGTCGCCATCAAGGTGACGGACTCGAACGAGACCGAGGCCTTTGAAGTCGCGGGACGTGGCGAGTTGCAGCTGGGCGTGCTGATCGAACAGATGCGGCGCGAAGGGTTTGAACTCGCCATCGGCCGGCCGCGCGTGCTGACCCGGACCAACCCCGAAACCGGCGCCCGCGAGGAGCCGATGGAAGAAGTTCTGGCGGACGTGGACGAGCCGTTCTCCGGTGTCGTCGTCGAGAAACTGAGCCGCCGCAAGGCCGAACTGCGGGAAATGCGCCCGTCCGGTGGCGGCAAGGTCCGTTTGACCTTCATCATGCCCAGCCGTGGCCTGATCGGGTACCATGGGGAATTCCTGACCGACACGCGCGGCTCGGGCATCATGAACCGGATGTTTGCAGGGTATGGCCCCTGGAAAGGCCCGATCGAGGGCCGCCGCAACGGTGCGCTGATCTCCACCGAGGGTGGGGAGGCAGTGCACTACGCGCTGTTCTACATCCAGGAGCGCGGCACGTTGTTCGTTAATCCGGGCGACAAGGTTTACCAGGGCCTGATCCTCGGGGAGAACAGCCGTGGGTCGGACCTGGAAGTGAACCCGATCAAGGAAAAGAAGCTGACCAACGTCCGTGCCTCCGGCAAGGACGACGCTATGCTGCTGATCCCGCCGCGGCGCATGAGTCTGGAGCAGGCCATCGCCTATGTGGAAGACGACGAGCTGGTCGAGGTGACGCCCACCGCGATCCGCCTGCGCAAGCGGTTCCTGGACCCCCATGAGCGCAAGCGGCACGAACGTCGTTCGGAAGCAGCGGTCGCCTAGCTAGCGGCGCGGGGTTCGGAATACGAACCCCGCCCAGCCTTACCCTACCTGGTTAGCCCGCCCTGCCGCTCCACCCGCATACCGTCGCGTACCGGGGTCAGGCAGGTCTGCACGTTGGCCCGCCCATCGACGACGGCCAGGCACTCGAAGCACGCCCCCATCATGCAAAAGGGACCACGCGCCGCACCCGACCTTGCGGTTGCGCGCGTCGTGTTGATCCCATGGCTGAGCAGGGCCGCCGCGACGGTGTCCTGCTCTCGTGCCTTGAGGTCACGTCCCTCGAACCACAGCGTGACCTCGGCCGACCCGGTGCGGCGGAACATCAGTCCGCCGAACCTTTGGGCAGTTTCTTCTCCGCTATCTTGGCATACAGCGCGACGCCATACGGGATTGCCTCATCGTTGAAGTCGTAGAGATGATTGTGCAACGCCGCGCTGTCGCCGTTGCCCAGGTTGATATGCGCACCGGGCACCTGCTCCATCATGAAACTGAAATCCTCGGAGCCCATGCCGGGATTGCCGTCGCGCTGGACGGCTTCCTCGCCCACCAGTTCGGCGGCGGCGTCACCGAAGGCCAGCGCTTCATCCGCGTTATTGACCATGGGTGCGAAGATGACGCGGAAATCCATGGTCGCCTCGGCGCCGAACCCAATCGCGATCGAGGTGGCGAGGCGAGACATGTTCTGTTCGATCATGCTCATGACCTCCCGCTTCATCGTGCGGACGGTGCCGGCCAAAACCGCGTGCTGCGGGATGACGTTGTAGGCATCGCCGGCCTGAATCCGGGTGATGCTGAGCACCGCGGTGTCCTGGGCGGAGACGTTGCGGGAGACGATGGACTGCAGCGCGGTGCCGATATGGCAGGCGATCACCACCGGGTCGATGCTCTGCTGCGGGTGCGCCCCGTGCGCGCCCTTGCCCGTGATGTTGATATCGAAAAAGGCGCCACCGGCCGAACGGGTGGTCTTTCCGGTGATGAAACGCCCAACTGGCAAGCCAGGTCGGTTATGCATGCCGTAGACGGCGTTGCAGGGAAACCGCTCGAACAGCCCGTCCTTCAGCATGGCGAGCGCGCCGCCTACGCCTTCCTCGGCCGGCTGGAAGATGAAATTGACGGTGCCGTTGAAGTCGCGGGTTTCCGCCAGATACTTGGCGGCACCCAACAGCATGGTGGTGTGGCCGTCATGCCCGCAGGCATGCATGCGGCCTGCATTCAGGCTGGCATGTGGAAGCCCAGTGGCCTCCAGGATTGGCAGCGCGTCCATGTCGGCGCGCAGCCCGATCGAGGCCTGCCCATTGCCGGACCGCAGCACGCCGACAACGCCGGTGACACCGACGCCGCGATGCACCTCGATCCCCCATTCTTCCAGTTTGCGGGCCACGATGTCGGCCGTGCGGTATTCCTCCAGCCCGAGTTCCGGGTGGGCGTGGATGTCACGGCGGATGGCGGTCAGTTCGTCCTGATAGCGGCGGGCACGATCGAGCGCGGCGTCAGTCATGATGGGCACCTCGGGGCATGGATGCGGTTTGCGACCTGCATCCATGCCACGATTGGTGGTCTTTGCGTAGAGGCTAATCGACCAGGGCGGCTTCACCCTGGCTGGAAACAGAGAGCTGATCGGCCTCCTTGTTTGATCGCATGATTAACACGCTGTGACGTTCCGCTCAGCGTGATCATGTTCTAGCTGGCGGGACGCTTCATCTTGCAGGTGGTCGTCTGGTCCAATTCCGTCGGCTTGATCGTCGCCTCCGTCTTCCAGCCCAGGCCGGTGCGCTCTGAATCGTATTTCACGCCCTTGGTGAACACCGCACCGTAATAGGCGATCAGCACCTGGTGATCCGATGCCCGCATACTTGCCTCCTGACCGGCGGCGTCGATGATCTTCAGATCTTCCAGCGCGAGTGCCAGCTTCAGCGGGTCGGTCGTGCCCGCTTTCTTGATGCCCGCGGCGATCAGCTCGATCGCCAACCGGCGATCACCGAAGATGAAGTCGAAATCATGCTTCTTCCGGAACGCCTGGATCCAGGTATCCAGCTCGGCATTGTTTGTCTCCGCCCCCACATTCTCATGCAGTGAGATGACCGAGTGCACCCGGTCTTCCCCGGCCGGACCAATCGCGGTCGGGCTGCCGGCGAGGTGGCCGAGCATGGTGTAGTAGTTGACCGGCAGACCGGCATCCATGCCTGCCTTGACAAGCAGCGACAGGTCCGGACCCCAGTTTCCGGTCAGCAGACCCTGAGCGCCGGAAGCCCTCACCTTCGCGATATACGGGGAAAAATCCTTGATCTTGCCGAGCGGGATCATTTCCTCGCCAACCACCTGCACGTCGGGACGCAGGATGCCTAGATACTTCTTCAGGTCGCGCTGGGCCGATTGGCCGAAAATATAGTCCTGATTGATCAGGTAGACCTTGGTCACGGTTTTCGGCATCGTCCGGACCATGATCTCGGCCTGGAATCCCGCATGCATGGATGTGCGGAAATGCCAGAAACTGCACATCTCGTTGGTCAGTTCCGGGGCCAGCGCACCACAATTGATGTAAAGGATCCGGCGGTCCTTGTTGCGCTCATTGTGTTTCTCGACGGCCCCGATCAAAGCGCTGCCGACATTGGATGGGCCGCAGTTCAGCATAATCTGGATGCCGTCATCGACCATCTTCTGCATGTTCAGCAGTGCTTCGGCCGGTTGACCTTTGTTGTCCAGGGCGACCAATTCCAGTTTTTTGCCCAGGACGCCGCCTTTGGCGTTGATCCCATCGATCACGAACTGGATGGTCTTGATGCCCTGATCACCCACCTGGGCGAAGGTGCCGGACAGCAACTCGGTATAGCCGAGTTTGATGGTGTCCTGGGCGCCGGCCGTTTGGGGCGCGATCGCAAGGCCCACGGCGAAGGCGGCCATGGCACCCAGTTTCAGAAGTCTCTTCATCATGTTCCCTCATGTCTATGCGTCGGGATGGCATATTAGTGATACGCCTGCTCGCCGGCGAAGTGTGCGGCGGGCAGGTGGGCTTGATCAAGCATCCGGTCATGACAACCATCATGATGATGCAATCGTGGTTGCATGCCTCGGTTTGGCTGCGTGGTGCTCCGGTCCAGTGGGAAAGTCCGACGGAAGCATCCGTCCGACTTTCCCACCAGACGTTGATTGGGTCGGACCACCAGAGCGGTTTCACCCTTACTGGAAACGGAAAACCGCTCTCGCTCTTTGTCTGATCGCATGATTCACACGCTGTGACGTTCCGCTCAGCGTGATCATGCTCTAGCTGGCCGGGCGTTTCATCTTGCAGGTGGTCGGTTGCGCGATATCGGCCGCTGTGATCGTTGTGTCGATACGCCAACCGAGCCCGGTCTTTTCAGAGTCGTATTTCATGCCGGTGGTGAAGGTCCCCAGATAGTAGGGCATCAGGATCTGATGGTCGTCGGCACGCATGGTTACGGGCTGCCCCACCTTGTCGGTCCAACTCAGGCCTTCCATCGCCTCGGCGATTTTCAGCGCATCGGTCGAGCCAGCCTTGTTGATGGCCATGGCGATCAATTCGATGCCCAGACGGCGATCCCCGAAGACGAAGTCGAAGTCATGCTTGGCACGAAACGCCTGCACCCAGGCATCGACGTCCGGCTTGTTGAACTGCACGCCCATGTTCTCGCTGAAGTTCATCACCGAGTGCACCTTGCCGTTGCCGCTCGGGCCAATCGCGGTCGGGCCGCCGGCCAGATGAGCGTAGTAGGCGTAGTAGTCGATCCCCAGGCCCGCATCCATGCCGGCTTTCACCAGCAACGACAGATCCGGCCCCCAGTTGCCGGTCAGCAGTGCCTGCGCGCCCGACACTTTGATTTTCGCGACGTAAGAGGAGAAGTCCTTGACCTTGCCCAGCGGCACCATCTCGTCCCCGACGATCTGCACATCCGGACGCAATTTCTCCAGATACAGCCGCAGATCGCGCTGGACGGCCTGGCCGAACAGGTAGTCCTGGTTGATCATATAGACCTTGGTCGTGGTCTTCGGCAGGCCGCGCACCATGATTTCGGCCTTCATGCCGGCATGGGCGTCGGTGCGGAAATGCCAGAAGCTGCACTTCTCGTTGGTCAACTCCGGTGCGACCGCACCGCAATTGACGTAAACAATGCGGCGATCCTTGTTGCGGTCGTTATGCTTGTTGACGCCATCCACCAAGGCCGCGGCGATGTTGGACGGCCCGCAGTTCAGGACGATGGGTAAACCGTCATCGACCATCTTTTGCAACGCCTGCAGGGCGTCTGCCGGCTGCGCCTTGTTGTCGATCGGCACCAGTTCCAGCTTCTTGCCCAAAACGCCGCCTTTGGCGTTGATCTCATCGACCACGGCCTGGATGGATTTGATGCCCTGATCGCCGATCTGGGCGAAGGTGCCGGACAGCGATTCCGTGTAGCCGATCTTGATGCTGCCCTGGGCCGAGGCTTGCATCGGTGCCGCGACCCACAGGCCGAGCAATGCCGCCATGGGCAATCCCAGATATTTTCCGATTTTCATTTCGTCCTCCCTGCGTGGTGTCGCGCATCGCTCGGCTTCAGGCTGTTCGGTCTTGGCCACCATCGTCAGGTGGTCGCGTGCGCCAACCCATGCAGTGTGGGTTTGTCCCGATTTCGGATCAAGGGGAACCTTGATGTCAGATGGACGATCTCGACCGGCGTAACCCACCGCTTTTACGGCCCGCCGTTCGCCATCCAGCCACCATCGACCGACATGATCGTGCCGTTGATCCAGGACGCGGCGGGCGACCCCAGAAAACAGGCCATCGCCGCAATATCCGCCGGCCGACCGAACCGTCGCATCGGCGTGCGAGCCAGCAAAGGAGCGCGATCCAGAACACCTTGCTGTATGAGACCCTCCATCATATCCGTCTGCACATAGCCGGGAGCGATACCGTTTACCCGCACACCGGATGGACCCCATTCGGTCGCCAGGGTCCGCACCAGATTGGACACCGCGCCCTTCGTCGCCGTGTAGGCGGACCGGTTCGGGGCCGCGGTCAAGCCGTAGATGCTGCTCGTTGCCAGGATCAGACCCGATCCCGCCGCGACCATCCGCCGTCCCGCGGCCTGACAGGTCAGGAAGACGCCGGTCAGATTCACGTCCAGCACCTGCCGCCATTCCGCCTCGGTCAATTCCAAGGTCGGTTTGTTGGCGCTGACGCCGGCATTTGCGTGTGCCACATCCACGCCGCCCCAGGCGCGATCCATGGCGGTGAACGCATGCTCGATATCCGCTGCCACGGCGACGGAGCCTTGCACGCAGATCCATCCGTCCGGGGCATCGCTCACCGCGTCGCGATCCAGGATGCATACGCGCGCACCTCGCGCCGCATAGGCATCGGCGACCGCTCGACCGATGCCCCGGGCGCCTCCGGTCACGAGCAATCTGGTCCCGGCGGGTGGATCGGCGGACAGCACGAGCGGTTCGGTCATCAACGTGTTTCCTTGAGCGATTTGCTGTAAGCCTATCCCGCTCCCGTCGCGCGGTCACGACCTGCCCTCATGTCCCGCTGTTTCGCCCCTCTGCTGTCGGCTCTCTGGCTGCTCGCCGCGATCGGTGCGCTGTTGGACTGGGCATGTCCGCCGAATCTGGGGCGGTTGGTCACGGTTGGGGCCGAAATCCAGGACCGCAACCTTCGGACGTTCGCGCTGCTTCCCGCGCCAAACGGCGTGTGGCGGTTCCGGACCGACGTCGAACGGGTTGCGCCGGTCATGCGGGATCTGCTGATCGCAGTGGAGGATCGGCGGTTCCGCTATCATCCCGGCGTCGACCCGATCGCGCTGGGGCGGGCGGTTGTTCAGGCGGCCTGGTATGGGAGAGTGGTGTCCGGCGGCTCGACCTTGGCGATGCAGGCCGCACGGTTGCTGGAGCCCCGGCCCCGCACGGTGCGCTCGAAACTGATCGAGATCGCTCGGGCGCTGCAACTTCGCATGCGCTATGGGCAGACCGGTATTTTGGATATCTGGCTGACCCTCGCGCCGTTCGGGGGTAACCTGGAAGGCGTTCGTGCCGGCGCCCTGGCCTGGTTCGGCACGCCACCCGAGGCACTGGAACCCGCCCAGGCCGCGTTGTTGGTGGCCATACCGCGCCGTCCGGAAGCCTTGCGCCCCGACCGCCATGGTCCGGCCGCGAACGCCGTGCGCGACCGGGTGCTCGCCGTCGGCGTCGCGGCCGGTTTGTTCGATGCCACCGACCCGCCGCCGATCCCGACGTCTCGGCTTGCCTTGCCCCGCCACGCGCCGCAGGTCGTGGCGGGATTGGCGCGTCAGCCGATCGTAGCCACCACGCTCGATCTGAGGCTGCAAGTCGCGGCCGAACGGTTGGCGCAACAGATCCTCTCTGGTCTGCCGGAGCGGGCGTCGTTGGCCATGCTGATCGCCGATGTCTCGACGCGTGAATATCGGGCGATGGTGGCGGGCGACTGGCGAAACCAGGCGCGCTCGGGTGCGTTGGACCTGACGCGGGCGGTGCGATCTCCCGGATCGGCGCTGAAGCCGTTCATCTATGCGATGGCATTCGCCGACGGCATCACAGGCCCGGATGCCGTCATTCCCGATCTGCCGCGCCGGTTCGGCGGCTACGCACCGGAAAACTTCGACCGTGGATTTGCGGGCACCGTGACGGCGGGGGAAGCATTGCGCCGATCCCTCAATCTTCCCGCCGTGGCGCTGCTGGATCAGATCGGCCCGCTGCGTTTCGCCGCGACCTTGCAACAGGCCGGTGCGGCCCCCGTGCTGCCACGAGGCGCCAACCCCGCTCTCCCGTTGGCACTGGGCGGTGCCGGGTTCACGCTGCGGCAGGCCACGAGTCTATACGCCGCGCTGGCGACGGACGGATCTGGCGGGATGTTGCGGCTGTTTCCCGATGCTGCCCCGACCGATGCTGCGCCAACCGGAGTACCGTTCCTCCCCATCGAGGCTGCCCGCGCCACGGCCGACGTCCTGACCCGACCGTTTCCCTCCGGTGGTCCGCCGGGTGTCGCCTGGAAAACCGGCACCAGCTGGGGCGGGCGCGACGCCTGGGCCCTTGGCTTCGACGCGCGTCACGTCGCCGGGGTCTGGATCGGCCGGCCTGATGGAACGCCATTGACCGGAGCCAGCGGATATTCCTTGGCCTTGCCCATACTGGCGCGCGTATTCGACCTGTTGCCGGCCGCGCCACGATCCCCGCCGGCCCAATCCCGGCCATCCGCCCGCGCCCAGGCGCTGGTCGCGGATGGGTTGCGCCTGCTGTTCCCTCCGTCCGGCGCGGTCCTGTCGGCGGACGGGCGCGTGACCATCCGCGCGATGGGCGGCCAGCGGCCCCTGACCTTTCTGGTTGACGGTGATCGTCTGGCGAGCGAACCCGTCCGACGCGAAGTCGGCTGGCAACCGCCGGGACCCGGCTTTTACCGCATCACGGTGCTGGACGCGCGCGGCGAGGCCGTCCGATCGTCGGTTCGGGTTAAAGGGGAGTAGGTTGAGCCACTTGCAAAACTCGACGCCAATCATGCGCGAAATTCTATCGGACGTGACAACCCTGGATAGAATTTGCGTAATTGCGCCTGATTTCCATCCTCCGAGGCAACGTGCGACCGTTTTCGGCCGAGACGGGCAAATGGGTAGC
>CALQHT020000177.1 GCA_943330455.2 Nitrosovibrio sp. Nv4
AGATTCGGTAAGACCAGCGATCCCGTCAAGCCACGCTTCGAATGCAGTCGCTTCCATGCTGCCCCCCCGCCGGTGGCATCCTAGCCGATTTCAACAAATACCGCTATAAGAGCCTAAAGTAAACTCTCAAAACGACCTGAATCGTCGCGCCCTGTCAGTCGGATAGCGAGCGATCCTGATGTCGGATCTTAAAGATCGCGAGGACCGCGACAGGCCTCCTCGCACACAGTCTCACAATAAAGGCGCGCGCGTTAACCAACCGCACATTATTTCTACAAACGACGTCTGATCAACGCGTTACGGGCCAGTATTCATCTACCGATTCTGCCCGGACGCAAATTTTCTTGCCACGGGACATCCTCTCAGCCTAGAACACAAAGTGAATCTCTAGGCTCGGCCATGTCCTCCCACCCGCGCAGAAACCAACCACACGCGTCCGAATCCCGCCTCCGAGGCAGCGTGCGCGCCCGTGTTATGGCGCCGTTATCGGGCGACGTGCCACCCGACCGTGGGCGCGAACCAATGTTGTGCGATCGAGTACAGGCCTCGTCGTCATTGCCGGACTTGATCTGGCAACCTGCGCTTCAGCGGTGGGGGTGGGGCGAGTCTATCGGTCCATGGTTAGAGTCGTCGATATTGTTCCGCACAACGTTTAATCACACGCCCCGACCGCCGGCCCCTCCGCCAAGTCTCTTGGCTCCTATGGGCCATGCCTGGAACGGCCGGATTGGGGGTCGTCAGCCCCGGGAACGGGCGGTTTTGGCGCTGCCTGATACGGCGGTTTCGTGATCCGGGTGCCTCAGTGGCGAATAACCGAGGACGCAAGGCGACGCGCAAGACGATCGCACCACCGGAAGTGTCGGTGCGCCAGGTTGAAGCGGTCATTCTTACGTGTCGGCTTACCCCCGCGCGCGCATCAGCCGCGCCTTGTCACGCTGCCAGTCGCGGGCGGCGATGGCGGCGCGCTTGTCCTGCTTCTTGCGGCCCTCGCCAACGCCCAGCAGCACTTTCGCCCGCCCCTGCTCGTTGAAATGGACCTGCAAGGGAACCAACGTCGCGCCCTGCCGAGCGACAGCGCCAAGCAGGCTGTCGATCTGTTTTTTCTTGAGCAGGAGCTTGCGGGGCGCGCGCGGTTCGAAGCGCGACAGCACGCCGCCTTGGTATTCCGGGATATAGACGTTGAACAGCCACATCTCGCCGTCCCGCTCGCCGGCCCAGGCTTCGGTCAAGGTGGCGCGACCAAGGCGCAGGGATTTGACCTCGGGCCCTTTCAGGACGATGCCGGCTTCGACCGTCTCTTTAATCGTGTAGTCGAACCGCGCCTTGCGGTTTTGCGCCGCGATGCCGTGCGAGATCAGACCCTTCTTGGGTTTTGCTTCAGCCATGGCGTGCAGATGGGAAGTCCGTCACGAAACCGCCATGGGCTCGTGACGGGTTGGTCCCGATGCTCCTAATTCAGCAGGCCGACGCTGGCCATCGCGGCGCGGACCCGTTCCCGCGTCGGCCCCATCAGAGGCGCCAGCGGCAGGCGGCAGCGTTCCGTCGTCTTGCCCATCAGCGAAGCGGCGAATTTCACCGGGCCGGGGCTGGTTTCGGCAAACAGCGCGTCGTGCAACGGCACCAGGCGGTTCTGGATGTCCATCGCGTCCTTCAACCGACCTTCCGCCCACGCGGTCTGCATATCACTGCACAGACGCGGCGCCACATTGGCTGTGACGCTGATGCACCCGACCCCGCCAGCGGCGTTGAAGGACATCGCGGTGTGGTCTTCGCCGGACAACTGGCAGAAATCATCCCCGCAGGCGATGCGAGTGTGCAGCGGGCGGACCAGATTGGCGGTCGCGTCCTTCACGCCGATGATGTTCTTGTGCTTCGCGAGGCGCGCCATCGTCTCGACCGACATGTCGACGACGCTGCGCGGCGGGATGTTGTAGATGATGATCGGCAAATCGACGGAATCCGCGATCGCCGAGAAATGCAGGAACATCCCTTCCTGCGTCGGCTTATTATAGTACGGCGTCACGATCAGTGCGGCGTCGGCGCCGGCTTCCTTGGCGTGACGGGTGAGCGCAATGGCTTCTTCGGTGCTGTTGGAGCCAGCCCCGGCGATCACCGGCACCCGGCCTTTGGCGACCTCGACGGCGATTTCGACAACGCGCCTATGTTCGTCATGCGACAGGGTCGGGCTTTCCCCGGTGGTGCCAACCGGCACGACGCCATGGGTGCCTTCTTTAATCTGCCAATCCACGAACGCCGCATAGGCTTTCTCGTCGACCGACCCGTCTTCACGCATGGGGGTGATCAACGCGACGAGCGATCCTTTGAACATATCCCTCTCCTGAACCGACGGAATTGGCTTGTTCCCCCTCAAATTGGGGCGCCAAGCAGCACACGGTAGGCCCGCGACGGGTGCATCGCAAGGCCGGTTCCTGGCAAAATGCACTCAGCTCGGCCCGCGCCGAGCAAATCCGGGAAGGCGAATCTATCGGCCCATGGTTAGGGTCGGCGATATTGCTCCGCACAAGGTTGAATCGCACCCATCCAGGCACATCGCCGATGCCGATCCGCGCAAAATGCTCTAAGGTGAACCCATGCGTGATTCGAGCCGTCTCATCCTCGGGATTTTCGCTCTATGCGTGGCCGGCGGGACCGCCCTGGCGCAGGGACCGCGCGACCCTGGCAGCACCGCTGTCAGCACCTCTGTCAGCACCCCGGGCAACAACCCCATCCCCGCCATCCGTGCCGATCGATGGGTGGAAGCGGCGGGCGCCGTCGCCGGTTACGCCGACCCGGTTCCCCTGAAACTCGTCCAATACTACCGCCTGCTGGCCCCGGGCGCGGCGACGGCCACCGAAATCGCCGATTTCATGCGAACGAACCCGGACTGGCCGTCCCAGCCCCAACTTGCCCGCCGCCGCCAGGACGCGATCGCGACCGAACCCGACAACACCATCGTACTGGCACAATGCGCGGAGGCCCTGGTCGTCCAGGCCACCGCCCTGCTGCGGTGCGCCGATGCCCGGGCCGCCGCCGGACAGACCGCCGAAGCGCGGGAAACCGCTCGGCGAGCCTGGGTGACCGCGATTGGAGATACCGGGACCGAGGCCGCGTTTCAGCGCCGTTGGGCCGGTTTGCCGACACCAGACGACGACTGGGCGCGGTTTCAGCGGCTCGCCTGGCGCGATCAGGCCGCCGCCAGCCGTCAACTCACCCGGCTCGACCCCGCTCGGCGGCAGGCCGCGGATGTCCGGTTGGCACTGAAGCGCGACGATCCGATGGCCGAGGCCCAATACCAAAGCCTGCCAGCCCGCCTGCGCGACGATCCCGGCATGATGCTGGATCGCGCCCGCAACCTCCGGCGCACCAACCGTTCGGCCGAGGCGGTGGCGTTATGGACCCGTGCCGGAGCCGCCGCGCAACGGGCCGAACCGGAGCATCTGAGCGATTTCTGGTCGGAACGGCACCAGTTGGTCCGGAAAATCCTCCGAGAGGGCGACCGGGCGGGCGCCTATGCCGTCGCCGCGGAACACGGTCAGACCGCAGCCGAAACCCTGACCGACGCGGAATTCCTGGCCGGCTTCATCGCGTTGCGTCAGTTGAAAGACCCGGACCGCGCCACGCGTCACTTCCGAGCCCTGTCGGACGTATCGAAGGCCGCCATTACGCAGGGGCGAGCGCATTATTGGCTCGGCCGAGCAGCGGCGGCGGCGGGACGCGATCCGACGGAGGATTATCGGCGGTCCGCCGCATGGGCGAACACCTTCTATGGCCAGATGGCCGGCCTGGCCATGGGGGAGGACTCCGTCGCGCTCTCCAATCGGGTGCGGGCGATGCGCGATCCGGAATGGACCCATGATGTGGCGACCGCTTTCACGGGCCACGAAGTGGTGCGCGCCGCGGCATGGCTGGTTGCCTGGGGCGATCCGGTCCGCGCCCGTCCGTTCCTGCTGCGCATGGATGAGATCGCGCCGGTCGCCGCCGAACGTGCGTTGAATGCGAACCTCGCGCTGCGGGTCGGATTGCCCGACATGGCCGTCTTCATCGCTCGACGGGTGGGACGGGATGGCAGCGCGCTGCCACAGGCTGGCTGGCCGATCCCGTATCAGCCGCCGGCGGATTTCGATGCCTCGGTCGCGCTGGGGATCATGCGCCAGGAGAGCAGTTTTGACATCGGCGCGGTCAGTTCGTCCGGCGCGCGAGGGCTGATGCAGTTGATGCCGTTCACGGCGCGCGATGTTGCCAAGCAGTTGGGGATTCCCACGTCGCTGCCCGTTCTGACGTCCGATCCGGACCATAACATGCGGCTGGGGACCACGTATCTCCGCGATATGCTGGCCCGGTTCGGCGGCAGCCTGCCCATGGCCGTCGCCGCCTATAATGCTGGGCCGCATCGGGTCGATCAGTGGCTGGGTGATATCGGCGATCCGCGTTCCAGCGCCGCGCCGCTCGACATGATCGACTGGATCGAACTGATTCCCTTCAACGAAACCCGCAACTACGTGCAGCGCGTGCTGGAAAACATCGTCATCTACCGCGCTCGCCGGAACGAGGACACGCCGACCCTGCTGACGCAATGGGTGAGATAACCCGCCACGTTTCCGCCTGGGACGGTTTGCCGCTGCTGGTCGGGGAGTGGCATGGCGGCGATCGACTTGCTCCGTTGCTGTGCCTTCCCGGGTTGGTTCGAACGGGCGGCGATTTTGCGGCCCTGGCACCGCTGATCGGGGCCGGCCGGCGAATGGTCGCCATCGACTACCCGGGTCGCGGCGGGTCAGGCCGAGCGGCGAAAGTGGGACGCTACGCGCCCGAGGCAAGCCTGCGGGATGTGCTGGACATATGCGCCGCGCTGCATCTGCACGACGTCGTCGTGATCGGCACCAGCTTTGGTGGCTTGCTCGCCTGCGCGCTGGCCGCGGCGCGGCCCAGCCTGCTTCGCGCGGTGGTGATGAACGATGTGGGACCGGAGGTGGGCACCGCGGGGGCCGGGTTTGTGCGGACATTCGTCGGGATGGACCCCGCCCTGGAAAGTCTCGACGCATGCATCGAATTTCTGCGCGCTCGGCTGCCGCCCTTATCTCTGTCGACCGACGCGGCATGGCGGGAAATGGCGACTCTGACCTACGCACCCGGCCCGGATGGCCGGTTCCACCCGCTGTGGGATACCAGGATCGCGCAATTGCTGACCGTGCCGGCGCCCGATTTGTGGCCGCTGTTTGGGGCCGTGGCCCATCTGCCGTTGCTTCTGGCCTGGGGCGAGGTCAGCACCATCCTCCTACCCGAAACCGTCTCCCGCATGCGTGCCGCTCGGCCTGACATGGACGTGATCTCTCTGCCAGGCATCGGTCATGCCCCGACTTTGACGGAACCCGATGTCGTCGTGGCTATCCAACGCTTTCTGGATCGCGTCGGGTGAGGTTGGCCCGCCTGCTCGCCTCCGGTTTCGGCGTCGGATATGCGCCCTTCGCGCCTGGAACGGTTGCCTCTCTGGCAGCGCTGGTGGTGGGTGTGGCGATGTTGCTGGTCTCCCCGATCCTGCTGGGCATCGCCAGTTTGGTGGCCTCGGTCGGGGGCATTTGGGTGGTCGGGCGGGCACGCGTGGATGGCGATCCCGGTTGGGTGGTGATCGATGAGTTCGCCGGTCAGTGGATCGCTTTGCTGGGCATCGGCAGCGTGGCTCCCCTTGAAGTGCTGGCGGCCTTTCTGTTGTTTCGCGCGCTGGATATCTGGAAACCGGGGCCGGTTGGCTGGGCTGACCGACAGCATGGCGCGATCGGCGTGATGGCCGACGACATCATCGCAGGGCTGATTGCGGCGGTGGTGCTGTATTTTCTGCAACCTGTCTGGTCGGCGGTGCCATGGTGATGGTGGCTTCGGCTGCGCGGATGTTGGTCGCGGCCCTTATGTTGGCGCTCCCGGCGCCCCTGAACGCGGCATCCTTGCCGGCGGTCGAGGCGACGGGAGGCATGGTGGTCTCCGCGCAGCGTCTGGCCGCGGAAGCCGGGCTCGAAATGCTGCGCAAGGGGGGCAACGCCATCGATGCCGCCGTGGCCGCGGGCTATGCGGAGGCGGTGACCAACCCGTGCTGCGGCAATATCGGCGGCGGCGGGTTCCTGACCGCGCATCTGGCGGATGGACGGTCGGTCTTCATCAATTTCCGTGAAACCGCGCCCGCGGCGGCCAGCGCCGACATGTATCTCGATGCGGCGGGTCAGGTTGTTGCCGGGAGTTCGCTGAACGGTTGGAAGGCGGTCGGAGTCCCCGGCACGGTTGCCGGGTTGGATATGGCGCTGACCCGATATGGCACCCTGGACCGTGCAACAGTCATGGCGCCGGCCATCCGTCTGGCGCGCGACGGGTTTATCCTGACCCGAGGTGACACCGACATCATGGCGCGAGGTGCCCATCGGCTGCGGGCTCATCCTATCGTGGCGCGGATTTTCCTGCGCCCGGATGGCACACCCTTCGAGCCTGGCGACAGGTTGGTGCAATCGGATCTGGCCGCGACCCTGCAGGCGATTGCCGATCAAGGGCCGGACGCGTTCTACCGAGGGACCCTTCCCGATAAGGTCGAGGCTGCATCTCGCGATGGTGGCGGCCTTCTGACCGCGGCAGATTTCGCGTCCTACCGAGCTGTGGAGACCGCGCCGCTCCGATGTGGCTATCGCGGCTTTACCATCCTGTCCGCGCCACCGCCGTCATCCGGCGGTGTGACCCTATGCCAGATCCTGCATATCTTGGAGGGCTACGATCTTTCGACGGCCGGGCATCACTCGGCGCAGGGCGCGCATCTGATGGTTGAGGCGATGCGACACGCCTATCTGGACCGCAATACCTATCTGGGGGATCCGGCGTTCGTCTCCAATCCCGTGGAATGGTTGTTGTCACCCGCCCATGCCGCGGCCATTCGCGCAGGGATCGGGCCTGGTGCTACGCCGTCCTCGTCGCTACGGCCGGGGGTGGCGCCGCATGAAAAGCCCGAAACCACGCATTACTCGGTAGTGGACTCGCAGGGGAACGCGGTCGCGGTCACCTACACGATCAACGGCCTGTTCGGGGCGGGCGTGATCGCGGGCGATACCGGCTTCCTGCTGAACAATGAGATGGACGATTTCACCATCAAGGCCGGCGTGCCGAACCTGTTCGGGCTGATGCAGGGTGAGGCGAACGCTATCGCCCCAGGCAAACGGCCGTTGTCGTCCATGAGCCCGACCATCGTATTGCGAGACGGGCGGGTGTTTCTGGTGCTGGGCTCTCCCGGAGGGGCCCGCATCATCACGATCGCTCTGCAAGTGATCCTGAACATGATCGATTACCGCATGGCACCGCAGGAGGCGGTGGATGCGCCGCGCCTGCACCATCAATGGCTGCCGGACCAGGTTTTCGTCGAGCGGTTTGCGCTGTCGGCGGATACGAAGGAGCGGTTGGCGGCATTGGGCTATTCTATTGTTGAGCAGACTCCCTGGGGTGCTGCCGCGATGATCGCGGTGGGTGGAGAAGCGCCGGGCCGGAGGGCGGAGTCGACATCGGGGAATGATTCAACGGCGACTGCCGGAATGCGGCGGGGGTTCCTATACGGTGCCAGTGACCCCAGGCGACCGGCCGGGGCGGCCCTTGGGTTCGATGGCAACGGCCCGAGGCGGTAACCATAGTGCATGCGCACATCTTTGGATGGGAGACGGGTCTTCTCGGGGCAAACGCCATCCCTCTCCGTCATGGCCGGGCTTGACCCGGCCACCCGCATGAGGTTTGGACCAATACCAACCGGCCGAAACAATGACCCATGCACCGCCCTGGCCCCTCTCGTCATTGCCGGGCTTGACCCGGCAACCCACGCTGCGACGGCAAGGGGCGGGTTGCCGGATCAAGTCCGGCAATGACGATGAAAGGACTCTCGTGGGTCATTGTTTCGGCCGGTGGGTATCCCCTTACAAGCACTGGTTTTTCCGCTACTGGGTGGGTGGCCGGGTCAAGCCCGGCCATGACGGAGAGGGGCATGTCGGCGCCCCAAAACCCCCGTTCTGAGAAGATCCTTCTCTGTCGACGGCCGCCTCCGTCCGGTTGTCCTCGGGACCCGCCCAGGGACGACAGGCCTTTCAGTTCGTGCGGCCGGTCGCGGCCAGGGCCGCATCGCAAATCTGGGAAAGCGCTGCCTCACTCAGGTCCGGATGGATCGGCAACGCCAGGATCCGGTCGGCCAGATCCTCCGAGACCGGCAGGGCCGACCCGTCATGGTGGTCGCGATAGGCCGGCTGGCGGTGCAGCGGTCGCGGGTAATAGATCGCGGTCGGGACGCCATCCGCCTTCAACGCTGCCTGCACGGCATCACGTTCGGCACCATCGCGCAGCAGGATGGCGTAGATCGCCCAGGCGCTGGTGCTGTCCGGCACGCGCTTCGGTGTCGTCACGGCATTGCCGAGACGCGCATCATAGATCTGGGCGATTTTCTCGCGCGCGGCGAGTTCCTCCGCGAACACGGTCAGCTTCGACAGCAGCACCGCGGCCTGGATCGAATCCAGCCGGCCGTTCATGCCGGTTCGCAGTACCTCGTAGCGCGTGGTCCCCTCTCCATGGGTGCGCAGGCTGCGGTAGACCGCCGCCCGCTCATCGCTTTCGGTGAACAGAGCGCCCCCATCGCCATAGGCCCCCAACGGCTTGGACGGGAAGAAACTGGTCGCGGTCGCATCCGCCTGGGTGCCGAGCATCTTGCCGCGGAGGGAGGCGCCGAAGCTTTGGGCGAGGTCGTCGATGGTGAACAGGCCTTCCCGCTTGCTGATCGCGGCAAGGGCGGACCAGTCGGCGGGCTGTCCGAACAGATCCACCCCGATTAGCGCCCGCGGGCGCAGGCGACCGGCGGCACGCGTTTCCGCGACGCGCTGCTCCAGATGGGCGGGGTCGATCTGGAAGGTCCGCGGATCGACATCCACGAAGACCGGCGTGGCGCCCAGCACCAGCGGCACCTCGGCCGTGGCGGTGTAGGTAAACGCCGGCAGGAACACGGCGTCGCCGCGCCCGATCTCCTCGGCCATCATGGCGATCTGCAAGGCGTCCGTCCCGGAGCTGACTCCGATGCAATGCTTGGCCCCGCACATGCGCGCGAGTTCGGCTTCCAATTCCGCCACCTCGGGGCCCATGACGAACTGACAATGCGCCAGCACCGCATCCAGGCGACGGCGGAGATCGACGGCGATACGCGCCTGCTGCGCCTTCAGGTCGAGGAACGGTACAGCCGGACGCACGGTTTCAGACATGGAACCTCTCGGAGAAAAACAGTTATACCAACCCGCCGAAACAATGACCCGTCGGCAACCTCTCACCGTCATTGCCGGGCTTGGCCCGGCAACCCACCCCCACCGCAGAAGCGCGGGTTGCCGGATGAAGCCTGGCAATGACGAGGGGGTAGGGGGGCGGTGCATCGGTCATTGTTTCGGCCAATCGGTATCAGGCGCGCGCTTCGCCGACTTTGCCGTCAGCGTTGTGTTCAAATTCCGGCACCAGGCGGCCCAGCAGCGTGAGCGCCAGTCGGGACTGCCCGCCTCTGCACGCAGTCGCGATCTCCTCCACCGCTCGGCCTACAATCGCGGGGTCGGCGGTGCGCGGCGTCGCCATCAGCAGCCCGGGGTAGCCGGTCGGCACCGGGGGTTCGGTGCCGTGGAACAGTTCCTCGAACAATTTTTCGCCGGGGCGCAGGCCGGTGAAGCGGATTTCCACGTCCTGGTCCGGCCGCAATCCGGCGAGGCGGATCATCTGGCGGGCGAGATCGACGATCTTCACCGGCTCCCCCATGTCCAGCACGAAAATCCCGCCATCGCCGGAGGATGGCAGTTCGGCATCGCCCACACCCAGCACGCTGGCCTGCAACACCAAACCCACGGCCTCGCGCACCGTCATGAAATAGCGCTGCATATCCGGGTGGGTGACGGTCAGAGGGCCGCCCTTCGCCAACTGCCGCTGAAACAGCGGCACGACGGAGCCAGTGCTGCCCAGCACATTGCCGAAGCGCACGGTGATGCAGCGCATGCCGTGGCCGGCGTTGCGCGCGGTGATGTCCAGCGCCTGACAATACATCTCGGCCAGGCGCTTCGACGCACCCATCACGCTGGTCGGGTTGACCGCTTTGTCGGTGGAAATCAGCACCATCGCCATGGCGCCCACGGCCCGCGCGGCGTCGGCCACGTGGCGGGTGCCGGCGGCGTTGGTGGTCAGGCCCTCCAGCGGATTGGCTTCCACCATCGGCACATGTTTAAGGGCCGCGGCGTGAAACACGAGTTCCGGTTGGAATTTCTCGAACACCGCGCGGATGCGGGTTTCGTCGCGGATATCGGCGATCAGGGTCTGGCGACTGACATTTGGATGCGTTTCCGCCAGTTCCAGGTCGATCTGCCACAGCGCGTATTCGCCATTGTCCAGCAGCACGAGTTGGCTCGGGCCGAACGCCGCGACCTGGCGCGCCAGTTCGCTGCCGATGGTGCCACCCGCGCCGGTCACGATCACCCGACGGCCTTGGATCAGGCGCGCCATGCCATCGCGGTCGAGCGCGACCTGCGGCCGGTTCAACAGATCCTCGATCGCGATCGGTTTCAGTTCCATCGCGACCCGCCGGCTGTCCGGCATTGCTGCGTCCAGTGCGGTCGGTCGCGGGGCTCGTCGGACCCGTAATCCGTAGCGGTCGGCCTGTTCCACCACCAAAGCCAGCGGCGCGCCGGCCAGATCGGGAGTCACGATGACCAGAGTGCCGGGCAGGCGGCCCTCATCGCTGAACCGTTCCAGGACGCTGGCCACGTCCGACACCGAGCCCAGGATCTGGTAGCCCTGGATGCGACGTCCAGTCTGACGGGCGCTGGAGGACAACAATCCCTCCACGCGGAACACGCGGCGGCGATCGCGGACCAGCGCGCGGAGGAACAGGTCCGCGTCCTCGGTTTCACCGATCAGCAGGACCGAGGTCGCGTCGTCCTCCGACGATTGGCCGTTTCGGCGTCCTCGGGCCCAACGGTAGGCCACCCTGGGAGCGCCCAGGAACAGCAGCAAGGTCAGCCCGTGCACAAGGGGAAAGGTCGGATTGGCCGAGGCGGCGCCGACGAAATGGGCCACCAGGGCGAACAGGATGGCACCCACGGTGCTGCTGGCGGCGACGGTGATCAGGTCGCCAAGGGCGGCAAACCGCCAATATTGCAGCGACAAGCGGAAGGGCAGGCCCGCGACGAGCAGGCAGAGAACGCCGAGGGGGATAAGCCAGAGCGGATAAAACACAGCCCCGCTTGGATCGGCGATCCAGCGGGCCATCGGAACCGACACTGCCGCCAGACCGCCATCCAGGGCAACGTTGACGGCAATTCGAATAAGCGAGCGCGTCGCGACCATGGGCCTCGTATAGCCCAATGGTCTGAGTCGTCATACCCGTGACGGGAGGCGCAGAGCCTGGGTGCGGATGTCTGTCGGGGTTGCGTCAGTTGTCGCGTCGGCGCGCGCCTATTCAACGAACTCCAACGTGGCACCGAAGGCGGATCGCGCCGGGACCACGATCCGTCCGGGCTCCCGTCGAAACCCTTCTATCTTCCCGACGCTGAGAGCGGCTTCCGTCGTGTCCAATGAGCGAACCCGGAACGTGAGCGCGGCCATGAAATCGGTCCGCCCACCCGCATCCGGCGCCGCATCCCCATAGATGACATTCAATCGGGAAGGGGTGACGACCTCGAACCGCGACAGGCCCACCGCGAGAGCGTGGCCCCCTTGAATGGGGCGTACCGCATCGTCGCCGAACATCCGGGCGAACAAGCGGGCTAGCATCGACGGGTCTTGCGCGGCGATCACCGCTCTCGCGATTCCGATGGTACCGTTGGCGTGATGGCGCCACTCGTCGCGCCAGACCAGGTCCCGGGTGAAGTGGTGGCAGAAATAGAGGCGTCCGGCCGCGACGGTTCCCGGGGTCATCCGCACCGTGCGAAAAACTGCGTCCTGGGGGCCATCGGGAAGGGCCACCGGGCGAGAGAATTGCTGCGGTGGCTCGACCGGGACCCCGGCGGCAACCAGCGCGGCATAGGTGGCGGCCGAATCCTCGGACCCGAACACCAGGCCGTTCAGCCCCTCGGGCGCGTTCATGATTTCCTGACGGCGCGTGTCGCCCGCCGGTGCGGCGATCAGTTCCAGGTAATCCGTGCCGAACATCGCCAGGTGGTTCATCGAGCCCAGGGTGTGATAACCGCGCGCCGTCAATGTGAAGCCGAGACGCCGAAAGACGCTTGCGCCGTCATCGATCCGGTCTCGGACGTTGATAACGACATGATCGAGTGTCGGGACCGGAAGCACGGGGGGCATAGGCGTTCTCCTGGACGAGCCTGTTGGATCTGGTGTCCATAATCCACCGTCAAACCCGGTTCCGCACAAGGTTCGGCGGTTTCACCTTACGAGGTCTCAGGGAGATTTTCAGCCGTGCGACCTGATGGTCTGATGTTTCCACCCATCTTTGGGCAAAAAAATTGCGGTGCCCGAAAGCACCGCCAGTTTGGGGGGAAACGTCATGTAGAAGAGGCCCTTGGCCGCGTCCTACCCCACTCAGATTGTGCGGGTTCGACGGGAATCAAGTCAGGCGGCGGAGCGCCCCACCGAGCGTCTTGGCGCCGTGCTTGAGGGGAGCCACCCGGACCCTGTAGGTAGCCAAAGATCAAGGTGCAGACGGAAAGTAATAGATTCTCATGGTTGTCCATGGTTCGTCGGAAACCCCTCAATCGGGTCGCCAAAAGCGTCGGTGCGGGCAAATTACTACGAATATTTAATCGTAACTGCCCAGGTAGGGGGTCCAGGATCAGGCGCTGCGGAGTTCCGCGATCAGCCGATCGGGCCGACTGGCAAGTGCCTGTAAGATATCCCATCCCTGCTTTCTTGCCGTCGAAAGAAGCGAGCGGATCACGGCGAAATCCTGC
>CALQHT020000178.1 GCA_943330455.2 Nitrosovibrio sp. Nv4
CGGACCCATCACCGTCCGTGTAGGACCCCATCCTCCAAGGCAACAATGGTCCGGGTTCCAAGGGCCGTCGCCCTTGGTGGGGTCCAGGGGCAAAGCCCCTGGTCGGGGTCCGGGGCGGAAGCCCCGCCCTACGGCGCCAACGCCCCCGCAATCGCCCCGCTCATGCACGTCGCGATCGTGCCGGCCAGGATCGACCGCATGCCCAGCCCCACGATCTCATGCCGGCGTTCCGGCACCATCGCGCCCAGGCCGCCGATCATGATCCCCAGGCTCCCAAAATTGGCAAACCCGCACAGCGCATAAGTCAGCACCATACGGCTGCTTGGTGAGAACGTGCCCGCCGGCAGCGACGAAAAGTCCCGATAGGCGACAAACTCGTTCAACACGGTCTTCGTGGCCATCAGCATGGAGGCCGCGCCGGTTTCCGCCCAGGGCACCCCGATCAGCCACATGACCGGACGAAACGGCAGCGCGAAGATCCGCTGCAACGTCACGGGCGCGCCGTCCCAGGCGGGCAACTGGCTCAGCCCCATATTCACCAACGTCACCATCGCGACCGTCACCAGCAGGGTCGCCAGGATCGCGGCCAGGATCGGCACTCCGTCCAAGGTGCCCTTGACCAGCGCATCCATCGTGCTGACCGGAGGGTCCTGCGTGACCAGCCGCCCCTCGGCGGCCTCGGGCGGGCCGAACGGCACCATCAGCGCGGAAACGGCAATGGCGGCCGGCGTGCTGATGACGGAGGCGATCAGGATGTTGGCGAGCGCATTCGGCACGATCGGCGCCAGGAATGACGCGTAGATGACCATCACCGTGCCCGCCACGCCGGCCAGGCCGCAACTCATCAGCGCGAACAACTCGCCACGCTGCATGCGCGCCAGATACGGGCGGACCAGCAGCGGCGCCTCGACCATGCCGACGAAGACATGCACCGCGGCGCCCAGGGCCAAGGGGCCTCCCACCCCCATCGTCCGGCGCAACAGCCAGGCGAAGGCGCCGACGATGCGCTGCATCACGCCCCAATGAAACAGCAGAGCCGCCAAGGCGCTGATGGTCAGCACCAGCGGCAGGGCCTGAAACGCCAGGATGAAACTCGCGCCGGGAAAGGTCTCGGCAAACGGCAACGGCGGGCCGCCCAGATAGCCGAAGACGAAGGCCGTGCCCGCCAGAGTCGCCACATGGAGGGCGTGCGCGCCGTCGTTCAGCAGGTTGATCGGGGCGCTGGTGGCGGGGATGCCGATCAGGACGACGGCCAGGACGGCCTGCAACCCCACCCCG
Organism: Nitrosovibrio sp. Nv4; assembly: GCA_943330455.2. Taxonomy (GTDB): domain Bacteria; phylum Pseudomonadota; class Alphaproteobacteria; order Acetobacterales; family Acetobacteraceae; genus Rhodopila. Next base: position 1,279 of record CALQHT020000178.1, read on the forward strand.
ACCACGACGGTGCGCCAGGGAATGCGGCTTCGATCTTCGCTCAACGCCCAGGCCAGGGCGAGCAACACCGTCACCCCAAGGATCGCATGGACCACCGGTTTCCTCCCCGCTTCACCCCCGGTCTCATGCGCCACGGCTCGCCGGTTCGGCAAGGGTTCGCCAAGGGTTGGGGGGCCGTCGGATGGGCCGCGGCCCATGGATCGCGAGGCCGGACGGCGGGCTTCCATGACGGGATCACGCCGGGTATGATCAATTCGACAAATCATCATAACGGCAACTCTGCCCCGACCGCGCAAAGTCCCTCATGAACCCGACATTGAACCTGGCCCCGCCCATGCCTCGTTGCGTCATGCCGACCTCGCCCGCCATGGCCGTGACCCGCCGAACGCTGTTCGGCGTCGTGGGCGCGGGCGTGTGGATGGGGCCGGCGCGGGCGCAAGACGGTGTCCTGGTTGTGGTTTCGCCGTGGGAGGTGCGTGGCCTGGATCCTGCCCAATCCGGCTATGTCTTCCTGCGCCTGTCGGTTGCCGAGACCCTGGTTCGCCCCGATACCGAATGTATTCTGCGACCCGGTCTCTCGGAACGCTGGGAAACCGATGCCGATGGTCTGACCTGGCGATTTTCGCTGCAAGCCGATCGGTACTTCCACGACCTTACGCCGGTATCGGCGCAGGCGGTGGTCGATTGCCTCAACACATCCCGCGCCACCACCGGCAATACGCTGCGCCGAGTGCCGATCGAGGCTGTGGTGGCGGAGGCAGGTGCGGTGGTGGTGCGCCTGTCACGTCCCTTCGCGACCTTGCCGGCCTATCTGGCGGCGTCTGGTTCGATCATCCTCGGCCCAAGTTCCTACAACGCCCAACGCGGTGTGGAGCGGATCGTGGCGACCGGGCCCTATCGCGTGACCGGCATGGACGGCCGCCACGGGATCGAGACCCAGGCGATGACGCCCGCGACCGGCAACGCCCCGGCGGTACGGCGGGTGCGGTACCAGGCGGTGACCGACGGGGAGACGCGCGCTCGGATGGTCGAGGCGGGCGATGCGGATCTGGCCGTGAACCTGCCTCCGGTTTCCGCCGATCGGTTGCGGCGCGGGCGGGCCGAGCGGGTGGTGAGCATGCCCATTCCGCGTGCCCGCTATGTTGCGCTGAACTTGAACGTGGCGCCGTTGGACGATCTGCGGGTGCGCCAGGCCTTGTCGCTGGCCATCGACCGCGCTGGAGCGGCCCGCGCCATCCTGCGCAATCCGGACGCCGCGGCGGATCGTCTGCTGCCGCCATTCCTGCGGGAATGGCGCGATCCCGCCATGCCGCCTCTGCGCACCGACCCTGATGCGGCTCGACGTCTGCTGCGGGAGGCCGGATGGTCGCCGGGTCCGAATGGCATTTGCCAGCGGGACGGACGCAGCCTGTCTCTGGAACTGTTTACCTCCGCCAACCGACCGGAACTGCCGATCCTGGCCGAGGCGATGCAGGCCCAATGGCGCGATATCGGGATCGAGGTGCGGATACGCCTCGGCGACAGCGAGGACATCCCCAGGATCCGGGCCGACGGGTCTATGCAGATGGCGCTGATTGCCCGGACCTATGCCCAGATCCCCGACCCGATCGGGTCCATCAACGACGATTTCGTCAGCCCATCGCCGAACGGATGGGCGTCGGTGGGCTGGCGGTCGGAGGCTCTGGAGAACGCTGTTCAACGCTACACGGTGACCGCCGATCCATCGGAACGGACCGCGGCGCGCCAGACCATTGCCGGGGTGCTGCAGGCGGAATTGCCGGTCATTCCGCATAGCTGGTACGATCAGGTCGTCGCCTTCTCCCGCCGGGTCGATCCCGTCGCGATCGACCCGTTCGAGACGACCTATGGTATTCCCGACATCAACTGGGCGCGATGACGCTGCCGGTTGGGCGACGCGCGAAAACAACCGCCGCATCCCCTGTTGAGCACCGGTCGTTTGGCGTCATGGCGGGCGCAGACCCTCGATCGACGACTTGCGGGGTTGATCTCGGCACAGTCGTGGATGGCCTGCCACCGCTGGTAATGACACCGTGTCGTGCCAGCACCCGGTCGGCCGGATTGGCGGCATGCGGTCGAGCTCTGGCACGCTGGCTGCTGCGATGCGCCGCCGTTCTGGTCGCGGTGGGCGCGTTGTGCTTCGCGATGACCGAGGCTCTGCCGGGAGACACCGCCCAACGCGTTGCGGCCGCTCGCTACGGGGCTGAAAACCTGACGACGGCTTCCGTCGAAGGCATTCGCGGGGATCTCGGTCTGGACCGCCCCTGGGCCCCGCGGTTCGCCGTCTGGCTGGGCATGCTGTTCCAGGGCGATGTCGGTGTCTCGGCGGTGACCGCCCGCCCGGTCTGGACCGATATCGGCCCACCCCTGCGGAGGACCATGATGCTGGCGGTTATCGCTTGGCCCGCGTCGATCCTGTTCGGCGTGGTCCTGGGGGTTGTTCTGGCTCGATCCCGCGCGGGTCTCGCAGCCGCGCAACTCCTGGGGGCCGTCGCCGCCGGTCTGCCATCCTATGTGACCGGTATCCTGCTCGGCTCGGTTTTCGCCATCGCGCTGGGATGGCTGCCGGTTGCCGGGTACGGCTCTGCTAGCCATCTGGTGCTGCCGGCGATCACCCTGACCCTGGTCGCAGGCCTGCGTCTTGTGTTGGTCACCGCCCGTGCCGCCCATGACGCCTCGCAGCATCCCAGCATCGGCTTCGCTCGGATGAAGGGGCTGCCGGAAACCGAGGTTGCCGCGTTCCACATTCTGCCGCTCGCCGCGCCGCCTGTGATTGCGTATGCGTTCATTGGTCTGGCGTTTCTGCTCGAAGGTGCCGCAGTCGTTGAGACCGTTTTCGCCTATCCCGGTATCGGTAGCGCGTTGGTCGACGCCGTCCTGGCCCGTGACGTGCCGGTGATCCAGGGTGCCACCATCGCGATTGCCATTCTGGTCGTCACCGCCAACAGCCTGGCCGACGGGATTGCTCGGTTTGGGGTGGCGCGGTGAGGGAGGGAAGGGCGGGGCTTTGCCCCGGAGCCCCACCAAAGGGGCTTTGCCCCTCTGGACACCCCACCAAGGGCACAGCCCTTGGAACCATTCTGTTGGGGTTTGAACCGGGGGCCGACACGGACGTTGATAGGCCACGGTCGGCCCCCGGTTCAAACCCCAATAAACCGCATTCCAAAGGCCGCGCCTTTGGTGGGGATCCAAGGGGCAAAGCCCCTTGGTGGGGCCCGGGGCAAAGCCCCGCCCTTCCGACCCTTACCGAGCCACCCCAAACCGGCGACCACCGAAGGTGACCAACCCACGGGCGATCGGCATCGCAATCCTGGGATGCGGGGTCCTGGCGATGGCGCTGGGACCGCTCGTGGTAACCGCGGACCCGCTGCGCCAGGATTTGGCGCGCGCGCTGTCGCCCCCCGGTTGGCCATTCCCCTTGGGAAGCGACGCGTTGGGGCGGGACGCCGCGGCACGTCTGCTGCACGGAGCCCGCCTGTCCCTCTCCATCGCCGCCTCCTCCGTCCTTACAGCCTCCCTAGCCGGCACCCTGCTCGGCCTTTTGGCGGCCGCGGTCGGCGGATGGGTCGCGCTCGCCGTCCGCATGGCGGCCGACACCGCCCTGGCTCTGCCCAACTTTCTCCTGGTGATTCTGATCGTCGCCCTCACCACGCCCGGTCCGCTCGGGATCGGCATGGCGCTTGCTGCCACGCTGTGGGTCGAGCCATGCCGGGTTGTCCTGCTCACCGCCGAACAGGCGTCCCGCTCCACACCGGTGGAGGCGGCTCGGCTCATCGGATTGCCGCGTCGGACGATCGTGATGCGTTTGATCCTGCCAACCGTGCTGGCAACCCTGACCGGGGTGGTCGGTCTTCAGTTCGGTCAGGCCATTCTGTCGATTGCCGCGCTGGGCTTCCTGGGTCTGGGTCTGCGCCCGCCGACGCCGGAATGGGGCGCGATGATCCTTGATGCGCTTCCCTATCTCCAGGAGGCGCCTTTGCTGTTCGTCGCCCCCGCGGCTTGCATCGCGCTGACGGTGGCCGGCCTGCTGCTGGCCACCGGGCCACGCGCATGATGCGGCTGGTCACGGACGGCCTGAGCGTTTCCGATGCCAATGGCCGACTGCTGCTGGCACCGCTCGATGTGGCGGTCGCCGCGGGATCGACCGTCAGCCTGATCGGCGAATCCGGCGCCGGGAAAAGCCTGTTCTGCGCCGCGATCGCCGGCCTGCTGCCGCCCGAATTGCGGATCGGTGGGCGGATCGTGATCGACGGACAGGATGTGACGGGCCTGTCCCCGCGCGAACGCCGCGCCTTGTGGTCGCGAACGGTGTTTTTGTTGCCGCAGGAGCCATGGACCGCCCTGGCGCCCGCGCGTCGGTTGCTGACACAGATCGCCGACATGCCGCGCGTCCATGGCGGGGTGGCTCGCTCGGCCTTGGCGACGGCGGCTGGACGGTTGCTGTCTCGGGTGGGGCTGTCAGCGGAAAGGGCAGGGGACCAACGGCCCCGTATGCTGTCGGGCGGCATGGCGCAGCGGGCCGCGGTCGCCACCGCCCTCGGGGCGCCGGCCGGTCTGGTGCTGGTCGATGAGCCGACCAAGGGCCTCGATGCACCCCTGCGCGACCGGGTGCGCGACAATATCCGCCTGCTGCGCGACGAAGGGCGGGCCGTCGTGGTGGTCACGCACGACCTCGCGATGGCCCGCGACCTGGGGGGGCAGGTTCTGGTCCTGCGTGACGGTGTCGTGGTCGAACGAGGGACGGCCGAGCGGATTCTGACCTGTCCGACGCATGCATTCACGCGCGCGTTGCTGGATGCCGAACCGGAGCGGTGGCGGCGTACCACCGCACCCATTGGCGATCCGGCAATCACCTTCGACGCCGTGGAGGTTCGGTCCAATCCAAGCGGTCCCGCCCTGGTACGATCTCTGTCCTTCGCGGTGCCCAAAGGTGCCATCGTCGGGCTGTGCGGCCCCTCCGGCAGCGGCAAGACGACGATCGGCAATGTCGCCATCGGCTTGATACCGCCCGCATCGGGCACCGTGTCGCGATTGGCGGGGGAGTCCCGCCGCTACCAGAAGCTGTACCAGGACCCCGGGGCCGCGTTCGCCGCGTGGCGCAGCATCCGCGCAACCCTTGCCGATGCGCTGACCGCGGTTGGCCTTCCCCGCGGCTCGCTCGACGATCGGTTCGCCCCGCTGGCGAAGCGGTTGCGTCTGTCGGCGGCGTTGCTCGACCGGCGGCCGGGATCGGTCTCGGGCGGGGAGTTGCAGCGTCTGGCGCTGGCCCGTGCCCTGCTGGTCCGCCCGGTGTTCCTGTTCGCCGATGAGCCGACATCGCGGTTGGACCCGCTGACCCAACGCGAGGTCGCCCTGATGCTGACCGAGGTCGTCGCGGACGGCGTGGCATGCCTGCTGGCCAGCCACGATCCGGCGCTGATTACGGCCCTGGCGTCCACGGTGCTGACATTGGACGGAAATGCGGCCGTGGTCAGCGCGCCTCCCGCACCAGAACCGCGTTGATCAGCCGCGTCCGGTTCTCTTCCTGGGCGCGCTGAGCATTCCGCATCTTCTCCCGGAAACTCGGCCCCACCACGACATGGATGCCCAGCACGGGCGGCGGAGCGGCCGGTCGGGCTGCCATGCGCGCGCGTTCGGCGGCGGCTTCGGCGAGCGCGGTTTCCGTGTTGTCGATCCATTGCAGGACCCGAAACCCGGCGGCTTCCAGCAGCGCGCGGGTTTCCTCGGGTGTGCGGAGGAAGCTGATCTCCGCGCGGTCGGCCCACATGACCGGGAATGTCAGCGGTCCGCCCGGTCCCTGGGTGACATCCTGGATGGCCAGCCGCCCGCCCGGCTTCAGGACGCGGGCGATTTCGGCATACCAATGGGCTCGGTCGGCGATGTTCATCGCGACGTTCTGCGACCAGGCCAGGTCGAAACTGCCATCCGGGAAGGGCAGGGTCAAAGCTGAGGCGGTCTGGAAATCGACCTTCTCGGCCAGTCCGGTTCGGCGGGTCAGCTCGGTGGCGGTGGTCACGAATTCCGCCGTCAGGTCGATGCCGCTGACCCGACAACCATAGGTTTGCGCCAGGTAGCGCGACGGGCCACCCAACCCGGAACCGATATCGATGACATGGTCCGCGGGCGTGGGGGCCAGCATGCGGGCCAGTTCCTCGGTCGCCAGCCGGCGGCGGGAGTGGAATTCGTCCACCGGCGCCAGATCGTCGATGGTCAGCCGGTCGATGTCCTTGCCGGCCTGGGTCAGTGCCGACAGCACCCGATCCAGCAGCCCGCCCTTGCCGTAATGCGCCGCGACGTCCTGGGTCGGGTCGGTCATGGTCGGGTCGGTCATGGTCGGCTCCTGGGTCAGAACGATGCGCAGACCGTGTGGGAGGTCATGCCCACCAGTTGCTGTTGGAATTGCGTCTGATACGCGGTGCGGATGCGGGTGATCGCGGCCAGGCTGTCCGGCGTGTCGGGCAAGGCGGTTTGCAGCACCTTGGTGGCTTCCCGGATGGTCCGCTGAGTCTTTGGGTTCATCCAGGCGCCGGTCGCGTCCAGCACGGTATAGCCATTGGGGAGGTTGGCGGTGATGATCTGATCGGTAAAGCCAGACCAATCGCGGTCGGTGACCTCTTTGTTGCCGGGGACGGAGCGGCCGAAATACAGCTCATACATCCGCATCGGGGTGCCGAGGCCCGCGGCACAGGTCGCGGGCTGGGGTTCCACGGCGCACGCGGACAGGACCAGGGCGGACAGGAGGATGGTTGCGGCTGAACCTGGCATCTGGCGTCCTGATATTCGCACAGCCCCACCCCCGATCTTTGCCGCATCCCCGCATCGCGACGACAGAGAAAATTCTCCCCCATCCCCTTGCGGGAGGGGGCTGGGGGGAGGGGTTTTCCGCAAGATTCCGGTAGTTTCTCCTCTCCCCCCAACCCCCTCCCGCAAGGGGAGGGGGAGAGTTTTCTCCGGCCGTCGCGGAATTCTGGGATGTAAATGCCGTTACCCCGATCCGACGTCTACCCGAGCGCCACCCGGATCGCCGCCAGCGCTTCATCCGCGCGCGCCCCATCCGGCCCACCCGCCTGCGCCATATCCGGCCGACCGCCGCCGCCCTTGCCGCCAACCGCGGCGGAGGCCACACGCACGAGATCGACCGCGCTGAACCGGGACGTCAGATCGGCGGAGACACCGACGACGATGCTGGCCTTGCCCTCGGCCGTGGAGACCAGAGCCACGATGCCGGACCCAAGCTGCTTGCCGATCGCGTCGGCCAAGCCCTTCAGGTCGCGTGGCGGGACCTCTCCCATGTTGCGGGCGGCGACCTTCACGCCGGCGATCTCCTCGACCTCGGGCGCACCGCCGCCGGTCGCGAGCTTTTTGCGGAGGTCGGCGACCTGCGCTTCCAGCGCCCGCCGGTCCTCCATTAACGTGGTGATGCGGTCCGCGAGTTCGGCCGGTGCCGCGCGCACCAGACCTGCGATCTGGTTCAGTCGCGCCTGGGTTTCGGCGACAAGAGCTTCGGCGGAGGCGCCGGTAACGGCCTCGATCCGGCGCACACCGGCGGCGACGGCGGCCTCGGCGACGATGCGCAGGTAGCCGATATCGCCGGTGCGACGGACATGGGTGCCGCCGCAGAGTTCGATCGAGTAGGCGTCCTTGTTGCCCTCGCCGATGCCCATCGACACGACGCGGACTTCTTCGCCGTATTTCTCACCGAACAGCGCCATGGCGCCGAGTTCGACCGCGGCGTCCGGGGTCATCAGGCGGGTGGTGACCTCGGTGTTTTCGCGGATGCGGGCGTTCACCTCGGTTTCGACCCAGGCAATTTCCTCGGCCGTGATGGGACGCGGCTGGCTGATGTCGAAGCGCAGCCGGTCGGGCGCGTTGAGGCTGCCCTTCTGCGCCACATGCGTGCCCAGCTTGCGGCGTAGCGCCTCGTGCAGCAGGTGGGTGGCGGAATGATGCGCGCGGATGGCGGTGCGGCGGGCGTGATCGACCTCGGCCAGGACCGGGGTGCCGGTCTTGGCGGTGCCGGCCTCGACCCGGCCGAGATGCACGAACAAATCGCCCAGTTTCCGCTGCGTGTCGGAAATCGCGATGCGCAGCCCGTCGGGGCCGGTGATGACGCCGATATCGCCGACCTGGCCGCCGCTTTCGCCATAGAACGGGGTCTGATTGAGTACGACCGCGACCGCGGTTCCGGCTGTGGCGCTGTCGGTCGGCGCGCCATTCACGACCAAGGCGAGAATTTCACCCTCGGCGGCTTCAGTGGAGTAGCCCAGGAATTCGGTCGCTCCGACGGTTTCCTTGATCTCGAACCAGACCCGTTCGGTGGCTGCTTCGCCCGACCCGGCCCAGGCAGCGCGGGCGCGGGTGCGCTGCTCCGCCATCGCGCTTTCGAAGCCTTTCAGGTCGACGGTCAGGCCCTGCTCTCGCAACGCGTCCTGCGTCAGGTCTAGCGGAAACCCATAGGTGTCGTAGAGCTTGAAGGCGACCTCACCGGAGACCATCAGTGGGGCAGTTCCGGCGGTCGGCGCCGTACCACCGAGCGCGAGAGGCTGCGACGAACCGGCGGAGAAAGTCAGGGCCTTCACCTCCTGATCGAGCAAGTGGAGACCGCGTTCGAGCAGATTTTTGAAGCGGGTTTCCTCCAGCAGCAGGGTCTCGACGATCAGTTTCTCCGCCCGCACCAGTTCGGGGTAGGCAGTTCCCATCTGGCGGACCAGGGCCGGGACCAGGCGATACATCACCGGCTCCTGCGCGCCCATCATCGTCGCGTGCCGCATGGCGCGCCGCATGATCCGGCGCAGGACGTAGCCGCGGCCCTCGTTGGATGGCAGCACGCCGTCGGCGATCAGGAACGCGGTGCTGCGCAGATGGTCCGCGATCACCCGGTGGCTGGTGCGGTGCGGCCCGTCCGGGTCCTGCCCGGTGGCCTCGGCGCTCGCCAGGATCAGCGCGCGCAAGGTGTCGGTGTCGTAGTTGTCGTGCTTGCCTTGCAGGATCGCGGCGAACCGCTCCAACCCCATGCCGGTGTCGATGGACGGCCGCGGCAGCGACACGCGGGTGCCGGGCGGGCCTTCCTCATATTGCATGAAGACCAGGTTCCAGATCTCGATGAACCGGTCGCCGTCTTCGTCCGGGGAGCCCGGCGGGCCACCCGGGATCTGCTCGCCATGGTCGTAGAAGATTTCCGAGCAAGGGCCGCAGGGGCCGGTATCGCCCATGCGCCAGAAATTGTCCGAGGTCGGGATGCGGATGATGCGGCTGTCGGGCAGGCCGGCGACCTTGCGCCAGATGACCGGGGCTTCCTCATCCTCCGAATAGACGGTGACCAGGAGTTTGGATTTGTCCAGGCCGAAATCGCGGGTCAGCAATTCCCACGCATAGGGGATCGCGTTTTCCTTGAAATAGTCGCCGAAGCTGAAATTGCCCAGCATTTCGAAGAACGTATGGTGGCGCGCGGTGTAGCCGACATTGTCCAGGTCGTTGTGCTTGCCACCGGCGCGGACGCATTTCTGCGCGGTGGTGGCGCGGACATAGGGCCGTCGCTCCTGCCCGGTGAACACGTTCTTGAACTGCACCATGCCCGAGTTGGCGAACATCAAGGTCGGGTCGTTGCGCGGCACAAGCGGCGAGCTTTCGACGACCTGATGCCCGTTGCGGGCGAAATAGTCGAGGAAGGTGGCGCGAATGTCGTTGCTGCTGGCCATGGCGGACGGCTGTATCCCCGGATGTCATGCTGCGAGGAGGTATGACGTAGCGCAGCCCCGGACCGGAGTCACGGGGCTGCTTTTTCGGCGTTAAAAACGGGCGAACGGGGCAGCCTAGATCGTGGGCTGCCAGCTCATGGGCACCATCTCGTAGCCGGTGCCTTCCTTGGCGATGAACCCGGTCGCCGGGAACGCGGCGTGATAGAAGGAGACCTGCATCTTGTCGGCCGCCGCCATGTCCAACATCTTGCGACGGGTCTGGACCGCTTGCTCGCCGTTCATATCGAACACCGCGGTCCATTCGGGCTTGCGGACGAACAGCACCGGGTTGTTGGTGGTGTCCGACATCGCCAGCAGGCGGCCGTTGCCGGAGGCGATCGCGAACGCCGTGTGACCCGGGGTGTGGCCCGGCGCGGCGATGGCGGTGATGCCGGAGATCGGCTCCTTGCCCCATTCGAACTGGGTGACGTCCTTGGCCTTCGGGCCGAACACGCGGCGGACATTGGCGAAATTGGGCTTCAGGCCATCGGGCGCGGCGGCCATCTTCTCGTCGCTCATCCAGAACGCCCATTCAGCGGTCGGAACCATCAGTTCGGCCTTGGGGAAGACCTCGGTCCCGTCTTTCAGGCGCAGGCCGTTGATGTGGTCGCCGTGGAAATGACTGACCAGAACGGCATCGACATTGGCCGGATCGAACCCGGCGGCGCGGAAATTGGCCATCCACACGCCGGTGGTCGGCGCGCCCAGGTTGCCGTTGCCGCTATCGATCAGGACCAGTTTGGATCCGGTGTTCACCACCAGGGTGGTGAATGGGATGGTCATCTTGTCGGTCGGCAGGAAGCCGGCGCCCAAGGCCTGCTGCACCTCCTGAACGGTAGCGTTCTTGATGAACCCGTCCAATGGGCGGAACGCGACGCCGTCGTTGATGGCGGTCACTTCCAGGTCGCCGACCTTGAAGCGGTAGAAACCCGGGGCCTGCTGGCCGGCCAGCGGTTGGGCGGCCTGACCGGATCCCGGCAGCACAGGCAACATTGCGGCAGCCGCGGTTGCCGTCAGCGCGGCGCGACGAGATAGCATCATCGTGACTTCTCCCTGTCTTATTGACTGCCGGATTGCCCGAGGGTCGGGCAGTGATCGCACGTTCTCGGCGCGATCACTGTTACCGACGGCATCGAGCATTTCCAGCGACATCTTATGGACAATTGGGAGCGCGGATTATTCCGACAAGGCAGTTACAGGCTCGATCCCGCGTGGACGAGAGCGGCGGCTGCCAGGGCAAAGCAGTGCCTGGCAGCCGCCGTATCCGGTCTATTCGGCGGCTTCGGCTTCTTCCGATTCATCGGGGGCGGCCAGCATCGTATTGGCGACGACGCCCGATTGATCCCTGATCTTAGTCTCAATGGACTTCGCGGCATCCGGGTGGTCGCGCAGGAACTGCTTGGCGTTTTCCCGGCCCTGGCCGATGCGTTGGCTGTCATAGCTGAACCAGGAGCCCGATTTCTCCACCACGCCGGCTTTCACGCCTAGGTCCAGGAGTTCGCCCACCTTGCTGACGCCTTCGCCATACATGATGTCGAACTCGACCTGGCGGAACGGCGGCGCCAGCTTGTTCTTCACGACCTTCACGCGGGTCTGATTGCCCACGACCTCGTCACGTTCCTTGATCTGGCCGGTGCGGCGGATTTCCAGGCGGATCGAGGCATAGAATTTCAGCGCATTGCCGCCGGTGGTGGTTTCCGGGTTA
>CALQHT020000179.1 GCA_943330455.2 Nitrosovibrio sp. Nv4
AAAGTACAAGTTATTTAAACCGGACAGCCGTGGGCTTGACCCGGCAACCCACCCCCTGCCGCTGAAGCGCGGGTTGCCGGGTCAAGCCCGGCAATGACGGTGAGGCAAGGACTTGATCGCACAACTTTGGGTCGCACCCCCGGCCCCAGGGACCCGTGTGCCATCGACTCGAGTGCCTTCGACTCGGGTGCAGTCGACTCGGGTGCCGTCCGAGCGCACCCGCTCCGGCGTTTCGCAAGGTCAGACCCATATCAGACCGTCAATGATCGCGCGCCGCCTGCCCAATCACTGACGCAGCACGCAGCCCGCCACCAATCTTGCACGAGAAAAATCCAGTCCGGCACAGTAATCTCGCTGGCCGATCCCCTCCCGTCCGGTTGGATTGCCGAGCATGAAGGGATCAGATAGGATTCTTGTGCTGCAAGAATGACGGATTTCAATCCACGATAAAAATACTGCAATGCAGCAAAAAGGAGGGAACACCATGGATCAGCTCGAACAGCGGACCATGAAGAAGGTTTTTCGGCGTATCGTCCCATTCTTGATGATTTGCTACTTCTTCAACTTCCTCGACCGCGTCAATGTCAGCTTTGCCGCGCTCGATATGAACAAGGACCTGGGCTTCTCGGCCTCGGTTTTCGGCTTTGGCGCAGGTATCCTGTTCCTCGCCTACATGCTTTGCGAAACGCCATCCAATGTCTTGCTGGTCAAATTCGGGGCGCGCAAATGGCTCGCGCGGATCATGGTCAGTTGGGGAATCATTGCCTGTGCAATGATGTTCACGTCCGGGGAGTTCAGCTTCTACACCCTGCGCGTGCTGCTCGGCGCGGCCGAGGCAGGATTTTTCCCAGGCATCATCTACTACCTGACCACCTGGTTTCCAGGCACATACCGAGGCCGCGTGACCGGACTGTTCATGGCCTGCATTCCGCTTTCCTCGGCCATCGGCTCCCCGCTTTCCACCTCTCTCCTCTACCTCGACGGCATGCTCGGCCTGAAAGGCTGGCAGTGGCTGTTCCTGTTGGAGGGCATTCCGTCCGTAATTCTGGGCGTCATCACCTTCTTCTATCTGACGGACCGCCCGCGGGAAGCGACCAACTGGCTCGAACCCGATGAGCGCAACTGGCTGGAATCACGCATCTCCGCGGAACATCAGCGCAAGGAAGCCGAACTGTCCTTGAGTATGTGGCAGACTCTGGTCAACCCGCGCGTGTTGGCGTTGAGCCTTGTCGCCTATGCCATTGCCTCTCTGGTGCTGGGGGTTGGCTTCTTCCTGCCGCAAATCGTCAAGGGTTTCGGCCTGACCAATATGCAAACCGGTCTGGTCGCGATCATTCCACCGGCATTTGGCGCGGTGGCGATGATCCTGTGGGGGCGCAGATCGGACCGGGCGATGGAGCGCAAATACCATCTGTTCTCGGCTTTGGTACTCGCCGCCGCCGGCGTGGCAGCCGCCGCGGTAATCGACGATCCGGTGATGAAAATGGTCGCCCTGACCCTGTCCGCGATGGGGTTGAATGCGTCGTTGCCGGTGTTCTGGACCTTGGCGCCGAACTTCCTGACCGGACCTTCGGCGGCGGTCGGAATCGCCTTCATCAACTCAGTGGCGGCTCTGGGGGCATTCGTGGCCCCGTGGTTGCTGGGTACGATCAAGGATGCCACCGGCAGCTTCAGCTATGGGCTGCTGTCACTGGCCGGCATGGTGATCGCGGGAGCGGTGATCGTGCTGTTCATCAACCACGACAGCTCCCTGGAACACGCGCCGGACGGGCCGGTCGGGTTTACCGTTTAACCCAACGACCGAGTCGTCCAGCACCTCCCGCCATGATCCGGCTCGATCATGGCGGGAGCGCCGTGCCGGGGTGGATGTTAACCAGTTCACCCAGGTATGGTCCGGCATCGCCCGAAGGGACCTATCGATGCCGACTCCAGACGACCGATCCGCAACCCCTGTCCGTTCCGCGACCAAGTCGGCAGCGGCATCGTGACTCCGCCTGACCGCGAGGCGGTCGAGGGTTCGGCCAGCCCAAACCGCATCCTGTTCTGGATGTGCGTACTGGTCGCCATCAACCAGTTGGGGTTCGGCGGGGTCATGCCGGCCCTGCCGCTTTACGCGCAATCCTTCGGAGTTTCGGTGACCGCGATCGGCATGGCGGTCGCGGTCTATGGGCTGGCGCGATTCGCCGGCGCAATCCCGGCCGCGTGGCTGTCCGACAACTGGGGCAGACGGCCGGCGCTGGCACTGGGAGGCGTGGTGACCGCCGCCGGCAATCTGTGGTGCGCCATGGCGACGTCCTACCCGGAATTCATCCTGGCCCGCTTCGTCGCCGGCGCCGGTGCGGGCCTGATCGTCACCACCGGGCAGATCGTCCTCGCCGACATCACCACGCCGGCTCGACGAGGCCGCGTGGTCTCCATCTACCAGGGCGTTTTCATCTTCGCGGCGGGTGTAGGCCCCTTCCCCGGCGGTTTGCTGTCCGAGGCCTATGGTCTCAGCGCGCCATTCCTTGCCTACGCGATCGCCGGCCTCGGGGCGGGTGCGGTGGCGGCCATCGCCGTTGCCGAAACCCGAGACCACGGCCATGCCGCGGCCGGACGGCGCAAGGGACCGGGCATCTCCCTCCTCACGCAAGTCCGCCAATTGGCGCGCCAGACCGGGTATGTGCTGGCCTGCCTGGTGTCCCTGGCGAATGCCGCGGCACGGACCGGCGGGCTGTTCAGCATTGTCCCGCTGCTCGGCAGTCTGCGCCTGGGGCTTTCCGTCACGGCCATCGGGTTTGCCTTGGCGGTGGGCACCGTGGTGGGCCTGCTGGCCGCCTATCCGGGTGGCATGCTGGTGGACTATTTCGGGCGCAAGGCGGTCATCGCGCCGGCCACCATCCTGTCCGGTGCGTCCATGCTGCTGTTCTGCTTCGCCCCCACCTATGGCTGGTTCATGGCCGCGAGCATCGCCTGGGGCGTGGCCAGCTCGATCGGCGGCGGCGCGCCGTCGGTCTACGCGGCGGACTGCGCGCCACCCGGTCTGAACGCCACGACCATGAGCGTCTTCCGCATGACCGGCGACATCGGATACGTGCTGGGGCCGCTGTTGCTGGGGCTGATCTCCGACGGGTTCGGACCGATCACGGCTCTGGTGGCCGCGGCCGGGCTGCTGGTGGTCGCCGGCGCGGCTTTCGCGACCTTCGCGCCGGAAACCTATCGTGCACGCTCCCCGTAACCTATGGAGCCTCCCGGCCTGATCGGGCCGGGAGGTCGGCGTTCACTCCACCCGGATGTTCAACTCCCGGGTCAGCTTGCCGTAGCGGTCGTAATCCTTGCGCAGGATGGCGGAGAGGTCCTGGGGCGGGCCGGCATGGGGAAACTGGCCGACTTTCAGCAGCAGAGCGGCGATCTCGGGGGTCTTGGCGATCTCGCTCATAGCCTGGTTCAGTTTGCGGATGATTGCGTCTGGGGTTCCGACCGGGGCGAACAACCCGTTCCAGCCCACGAAATCGGCATCCGGATAGGTCTCTCCGAAGGTCGGCACATCCGGATATTCGGGATGACGTTCGCCAGTCACCGCGAGCAGCCTGACCTTGCCGGCCTTGATATGCGGCGCGGCGGTCGGATCGGCGAAGACCTGGACGACGCCGGCCAGGAAGTCGTTCAGCGCGTCGCTGCTACCGCGATAGGGAACGTGCAGGATGGAGATCCCGGCCGCGCGGTTCAGCCCTTCCACCACCAGGTGGCCCGTCGAGGCAATTCCCGACGACCCAAGACTGAGCTTGTCCGGGTTGGCCTTTCCGTATGCGACCAACTCTTTCAGGCTGGCCACTGGCACCGAGGGATGCACCGTCAACATCATCGGATACCAGGTGAAATAACTCACCGGCACCATGTCCTTGAACGGATCGTAGGGCAGCGTGCGCACATTGGGCAGGATTGCCAAGGACAGGCCCGGCGTTGCGAAGAACGTGTAGCCGTTCGGAGACGCCTTCGTGCCGGCTTCAACGCCGATCGCGCCCGAGGCCCCGCCCTTGTGCTCCAACACGAAGGGCTGGCCGAGGAGACGCTGAAGCGGCTCGGTGAAGGGCCGCATGCCGTTGTCGATGCCGCCGCCAGGCGCGAAGTTGAGGATGACCTTCACCGGCCGCTCCGGCCATTTGTCGGCGGTCTGGGCCGCGGCCACGAAACTGGTGGTCACCAATGCGGCAGTCGCCAGCATGGTTTTCAGGACGCGGCCGATGGACATGGTGTCTCCTTGCGGTTGATCATCCGAGCATGATGTCGGACCTGGGCGGGTCGGTCTTGGACGGATGCGGGCGGTATAGCCGTTCGCCCCACGGGATGCCCAGCCTGCCGGTCTATGGACCTGGTCAGATGACCCAATCTTGCAGGGCGCGCCTGACACGCGCCACCACCGGGGCCCAATCGCCGTCTCGTGTCTGGCGGAACTGGCGGAGAGTCGGGTACCAGGGGCTGTCATCCCGGTCCAACAGCCAGCGCCAGTCGGTGTCGCGGCGGTTCAGCAACCAGACCGGACGCCCCAGCGCGCCCGCCAGATGCGCAACCGCGGTGTCAACCGAGATCACGAGGTCCAGGGCGCAGATCAAGGCGGCGGTATCGGCGAAATCGGTGAGCTCCGCTGTCCAGTCCTGCAATGTCAGTGATGCACCCGGGACATCCCCTGCACCATCACCTTTCTGTAGCGAAACCAGAGTGCCGCCGGGCAGATCGCTCAGTGACGCAAGTTCGGGCAGCGGGATCGAGCGTCTGGCATTCATCGTAGCCGCCGGATCGCCCGTCCAGGCGATGCCAATTTTCAACCCGGCCGGCAATTCGTCCAATCGGCGGCGCCATGCGGTCACGCGATCCGGGTCCGCATGCAGATAGGGCGTATCGGCGGGGATACTCTCCACTGTGGTGCCAAAAATCAGTGGCAGGCGCATCAGCGGGCAATGCAAATCGAACGCCGGCAGCCTATCGCCCTCGGTCACCACCGTCACGCCGTCCAGGCATCGATAGGCGGTCTCCGCGATCAGCCGTTTGAGGCCTGGATGGACCAGCAGGACAATCCGCGCCCCCATGGCCAACACGAAAGGCACGTATCGGATCATCTGTATCGTGTCGCCGTGCCCCTGTTCCGCATGCAATAGCACGGTAAGGCCCGATGGATCGGTTTCTCCGTCCCATGCCAAATCGGGGACGTAATCGTTGACGGTCCGCGTCGGTTGCAGCCGCCAGCGCCATTCGTACTCGGCAAAGCCGCCGGGCAGGTCACCGGTAACCAGGCGCGCCAGGGCCAAGGTCATGTGCGCGCGAACATGACCGGGATCCAGCCGAATGGCCTGCTCCCCGGCCGCGATCGCCTCCGCGTAGCGGCCGATCCGGCACAATATCGCCGCCAGATGGTAATGGCATTCCGCGGCGTCCGGCGCGCTTTCCAGCGCAAATCGCGCGGCGGTCTCCGCGTCGACGCTGAGTTGATCGACGCTGGCGGGATCATCACTGAGCAGTCGCATGAGATAGTAATGAGTCAGATTGCGCCAGGCATTGGGTAGTTCGGGCTGTAACGCCAATGCGTCCCGAATATCGGCAACGCCGGCCGCACCCTGGCCCTGCATCATCTCCACCACGCCACGCATATGCAGCGCGTCGGCATTGCGCGGGTCCAACGCCAGCGCTCGATCGTAGCAATCCCCCGCCGCATCGAGTCGACCCTCGACATGGTGCCGTTCGCCTTTGCGCAACCAGTCTGTCGTGGTATCCGCTCCCCTGCCGCCGCCCCCACCGATCCGTTCAATCAGCCGCTCGGCCTGCGCCAGGTCGCACTGCAAAACGGCCGAAAGACCCTGCGCCTGCGCCACCCGGTCGAGATGGATCGACATCCGGCGCAGCAACACGCCAGCCTCCCGCCAGCGCCGGGACACCACGTAGTTGGCAAGCAGCGTGAAGCTTGGTGTCGAGGCAAAGGCCCGCGGATCGACGCGATCCAGGAAAGCCGGAAGATCGGTCGCGGACACGAAGCGCCACAGGTTGAAGACGCCATGAAAGCCGAATGTCGGCCTCTCTTGCTGACCGACTTCGACAGAAAATCTCGCGGCCGTGGCCTCGTCGGCAAACCGAAAGCCGAGCGCTTGCAGGGCCGGGCGGTAGATCCGGCAGATGGCGTTGTCCTCGGGATGCAGAGGCGGAAATTCGGGAGACAGCAAAGCCTCCATCAATCGCCTGGACCGCAACGAAAACCCGCCATTGCCCACCCGGTGGTTATCGTCATGGAATGGCCAGACGGCACCGATATAGTCGAAAGCAAGGAAATCCGGGTCCCACATCCGGCCATCCACGATATAGCCATCCCATTGGATGACCAGAACATGCGACGTGCGGATATGGGCCACCAGGTCGCGCATGATGACGCGCGAGTAGTCTTCGACCCGCCCGATCATTTCGATCTGAACGATTTCGACCCCGCTCTCCCGGATGTCCCTGTCGGTCAGAAACAACACCGCACCGAAGTCGCAGGCGGCGCGGGACTGGCGGATGGCGTGCAGTGCCGCCTCGTGATGCAAGGTGTCGATACAGCAAAGCGTCACATCGTCGAGCCGAGGCCGGACGGACGATTCGGCCGCAGGATCGACCTGGGCGGGTTGGTTCGATCGGGTCAGCAACGCCGCACGGACCTCCGCCATCACGGCGGACCAGTCGCCAAGCTCAGGCTGGCGGAACAACCGCATGGTCGGATACCAGGGCGTATCGGCCCGCTGCGTCATCCAGCGCCAGTCGCAGGCGCGCGATAGCAGCAGCCACACCGGCCGCCCCATGGCGGCGGCAAGATGCGCGACCGACGTATCGACCGTCACGATCAGGTCGAGACCCGCCATGACCCGGGCCGTCGCCATGAAGTCGCTCAGCGGGATGTCGGGATCCCGCAGAAACGAGCACAAACCCGACAGTGGCGGCCGTTGGGCGATGTCCTTTTGCAGGGACACCAAGGTAACGCCTGGCACCGACGCGATCGCGGCCAGGTATTCCGGGTCCATCGACCGATGCGAATCCTGCGGATGCGATGGCTTTCCGGCCCAGCAAACGCCGATCCGCAATCCGTCCCCCGCTGACCCAGGCGACCGGCCGGCTGCGACCAGATAGGAGTCTGGCGCCAGTATGTCCGCCATCCCAACGCCCAGAAACAGCGGGATACTCAGCAACGAGACATAGCAGTCGAACGCGACGTCCGGTGCTTCTCTGCCGCGCAACGGGACGACCGTCAGGCCGGCCAGGACCGGGGCGAGAATGTCCCGCAGCTCCGCCGGGCATTCGAAAATGACCTCCTCGGCCAGGTTACGGAGATGCGGCAGAAACCGCGCAAACTGGAACACATCGCCGTAGCCCTGCTCACAGATGACCAGCAACCGCTTGCCGGTCAGGCTGGAGCCATCCCAACGCGGACGATCGAACACACGATGGCGGAAATCCGGCACCGCCAGGCGGTGTTCGTAATCGGCCCAGCCTGCCGCAAAATTGCCCGCCAGCAGATGGGCCAGACCGCGATGATACAACGCGCGGGACGGCGCGTCGCTGATCTCCGCGGCATGAGTGAAGGCAAGCGCGGCTTCTTCGGCGCGCTGCTGATCGTAAAGAGCTTTGCCCAGGCCCTGCCAAGCCTCTTCCAGGGCCGGATGGCTCCTGGTCAGGGCTGCAAAATGCCGTTCCGCGCGCGCGCTGTCGTCACCCAGCAAAAGCGCGACGCCCTGCTGTAGGCGCACCCACGGGTCATCGGGGGCGAGGCATAGGATCCGATCGTAGATCCGCAACGCCTCGACCAGGCGTCGCTGGCGGATAAGGTCCTGCGCCAAGGCATGCGCCGACCCGATTGCCGCGGAGGGAGGCGAAAGACGCATCATGCCCCGGCGGCGATCCGCGTCACCGCGCCCGGGCCGGCGCAACGGCCGCCGGCCCGACGCGTCAATGGCTGCTCAGGCCAGCGCAAGTTCCCGATAACCGTTCGCGGCCACGTCCTCGCACCGAGCCCGGTAGTCTGGGGCACTGCCGCTGTAACGCGCGATAATGCGAGTCTGCTTCCCATCGATATTCGTGTTGATGCCGGTCATCCACGAATTGATCTCGTTGGACAGCAATCCCACGCCCAGCGACTTGACATGATCGGTCCAGGACTCGACGCCGGCCGGCGTTGCCGCGACGCGGGTCAGCTCGTTGTCCCGTGCATGCTTCAGCACGCCGGTCACCCACTCGACATTGTATTCGATGCTGCGCGGGATGTTGCCCAGCGCCGTGTGCGGCCCCATCAGCATCATCATGTTCGGGAAGTCTTCGACCATAACGCCCAAATAGGTCCGCGGCCCGCCTTGCCATTTCTGCTTCAGGGTCAGTCCATCGATGCCCCTGATATCAATCCGGTCGAAAGCACCGGTGATGGCATCGAACCCGGTCGCGTAGATGATGATATCGAACTCATATTCGGCATCGCTGGTCTTGATGCCCTTTGGCGTGATCCGCTCGATCGGGGTTTCCTTGATGTCTACCAGTTGCACGTTGGGCTGGTTGTAGACCTCGTAGTAACGCGTCTCCATCGGCACCCGCCTGGTCCCGAATCCGTGATCCTTCGGGATCAGTGTTTCCGCGACTTTCGGGTCCTTCACCCGCTGGCGGATCTTCCCGGCGACAAAATCGCTGATCGCCTTGTTGGCTTCGCGATTGACCAGGATGTCCTTGAAATTTCCCTGCCAAATGCCGAAACCGGGAGACGCGTAAAGATGCTCAAAGAACGCTTCCCGTTCCTCCGGCGTCACCTCGAAGGTGCCACGAGGGTCGGGCGTGTGCAGGAAGCAGGCGAAGGTTTCCTGGCAGCGCTTGAACATCGCCGGATAATCCGCCCGGATCCGCTCCATCTCCTCGGGCTCGATCTTGCGGTTGTGCAGCGGCGTGCACCAGTTGGGCGTGCGCTGGAAGACGGTCAGGTGCCCGGCGGTCTTCGCCACTTCCTGGATCGTCTGCACACCGGTTGCACCGGTGCCGATCACCGCCACCCGCTTGCCTTCGAAACTGACCGGCTCATGCGGCCAGCGAGCGGTATGGCAGGCTTGGCCCTTAAACGAGTCCACCCCTTCGATTCGCGGCATGACCGGCGCCGACAGCACGCCGATCGCGGTGATCAGGAAGCGGGAGCGATACAGCGTCCCGTCATCCAGGGTGACATCCCAGGTCCGAGTCGCCTCCTGGTAGTGCGCCGAGGCCACCCGGCTGCGGAATTTGATATCACGGCGCAGGTCGAACCGATCCGCGACATGGTTCAGATAGCGCAGGGTCTCTGGCTGGGGCGCGAAATGCTCTTGCCAGTTCCACTCCTCCAGCAACTCTTTCGAGAACGAGTAGGCATAGGAATAACTCTCCGAGTCGAACCGCGCGCCGGGATAACGGTTCCAGTACCAGGTGCCACCCACGCCGGTTCCAGCTTCCAGAACCAAAACGCGCATGCCCAATTCCCGCAGGCGATAGAGCTGGTACATGCCCGAGATGCCCGCGCCGATGATGACGGCGTCATAGTCCAGTGTCGGTGCCGAACCGGTTGCGGTCTGGGTTTCATTCAAGGCGGCCATCTGCTCGTACTCCTGCAAGCGGTACCTGGCATCGGGCGCCTGCCTTACCCGAGTGACATCGCGTCCACCGCGATGTCTACCTCTCGGTATGAAAAGACTACCGACCAGTATGGCGCGCAACTTAGCCGTGGAACCATGCATTCGGCAATGGATACTTCGATCGGCCCCAGCGGTGTGGCGGTCGACTTACCCCACGGAGACCGGGGCAGGGCGAGGAACCACCGCGTCGCCACCGATCTCGGGCATCGCCGGAATACGGAGCAATTCCTCCTCGCCAATCACGATCACTTCCCGCGCATCGGTCAGACCGGGCAGAGAGGCAAGGAGTGTGGGGATGTCCTCGGACACCGGCACGGTCAGATAGCGGAAAGGGTCCCCCGCTGTTCCCAACACCGTCATGGCGGTCCGGTCACCCGACATGTCCAGCACGACAAAGTCCCACAGGCCGCGCTCATAGTAGGTTTCCGCAAGGCCGATGATACGTCGGAGGCTCTCGTCGGAATCGCGTCGGATATAGATAACGGTCGTCTGATCGGATCCCATCGCTTCCCTCAATCCGCTTGGGCCGGTGCGACAACGCCGTCGTCCGGCCAACACCGGTCTCCACTCGTGACCCAGTGCAATGCAACCCCGTTCGGCACGCGCCGCTTGGGGACCGCCGGCGATACCCCGGACGATCCCTCCAAAGCGTTAGCAGGTCCCGCCACCGCACACCAGAAAACTGTGGATTACCCCTGTCTGAGCCAGCAATGGCGCCTCGATATACTACCTGTGGTTGCTGTAAACTTCAACGCACCGCCATCGCGGGTCTCCATCGGCCCACTGCTCCCGCACAACCGCGCCCACTCGCCACCCACGGTGCGGTGTTGTATGGAGCGGTCAAGTGCGGGTTGGGAGCATCATGCGGGCGATTGTCATTGGCGCATCGGGATTTATCGGTCGGCACCTGATGGCGCGACTGGGGCCTGACCAGGCCGTCGGGACCTATCACCGGCACGCCATCCCCAACGGTGTTTCATTCGACGGCACCAACGGACGTATCGATGAGCTCCTGGGTCGCCTGCCGACCGGCATTACCCTGGCTTTCGTCCTGCACGGCGCTATCGATACGGAGGCGTGCGCCCGCGACCCCATCGGCACCGCCGAAATCAACGTCGAGGGCGTCTGGCGCGTTCTCCGCGGTTTGCTCGACGCGGGCATCCGGCCCGTCTACGTCTCCACCGAGTACGTCTTTGACGGCACGCGTGGGGGATGGCGGGAAACCGATCTCGCCGTCCCCAGCACCCAGTACGGCATCCAGAAGCTGGAAGTGGAGCGCCGCCTGACGGCCGATCCCCGCCCGTCCCTGATCGTGCGGCTTTCCCGCGTCGTCGGCACGGAGGTCGGTACCCATAGCGTCCTCGGCCCCTGGATCGAGGAGATCCGGGCCGGCAAGACCATGCGCTGCGCCACCGACCAGATCTTCTCCCCGGCGACCGTGGAGGACATTGCCGGCGCCCTGATCAAACTGGCGGATACCGGCGCCACCGGGCTGTATCACCTGGGCGGCCCGACACCTTTCAGCCGCATGGGGCTGGTGCGCCTGCTGCTAGAGTCGATCCAGGCGGTCGACCCGGATGTGCGCGCCGATATCGTGCCATGCAGCCTGCACGACCTGCCATTCCTGGAAAAGCGGCCGCTCGATACCTCCATTTGCATCGACAAACTGCTTGGCACCATCGACTGGGACTTCACCCCGATGGAGGCCATCTGCAAGACCCTGGCCGAACGCCATTTCGGCCCGAACCGGACCTCGACTTGATGGCGGGTTCTCGGCTTCTTGTGTCGATCATCATCCCGAATCGCAACCATTCGGCGTTGTTGCCACGCTCCCTCGGCGCCATGGTCCGCCAGAAGCGCCAGCCGGATGAGATCATCGTCATCGACGATGCCTCCACCGACAACAGCCGAGAGATCATCCGCGGCTTCATGGCGCAACTGCCGCAACTGCGCCTGCTGGAGAATCCAGACCGGCTCGGCGCCATCGGCTCGCTGAACCGCGGCTTGCATGCGGCAACCGGGGACGCGGTCTATTTCGGCGCCGCCGACGACTCGACCGACCCGGATTTTGTCAGCACCGTCCTCGGCGCGCTC
This sequence comes from Nitrosovibrio sp. Nv4, assembly GCA_943330455.2. Lineage (GTDB taxonomy): Bacteria > Pseudomonadota > Alphaproteobacteria > Acetobacterales > Acetobacteraceae > Rhodopila. The sequence continues at coordinate 11,727 of CALQHT020000179.1, forward strand.
GAAGCGCATCCGTCCGCCGGGCTTGCCTGCGCGGAAGCCAGGTTGATCACCGAGGACGGGGAATTCCTGGGCTTCCGGCCGGTCAGCATGCCATTGCTCAAGGAAGGCTATCTCTCGCCGCCCGAAACCGCGGCGATGCTGCGTCGGCTGGACAACTGGATCCTGTCCGTCGTGACGATCCTCCGCCGCGATGCCGTGCTGCGGGCCGGTGGCTTCGACGAGACCATCGGATCCTTCTGCGACAGCTTCATGACGCGGCGAATCGCGCTGGAACACGGGTTTGTGTTCGTGCCGAAGGTCCTGGGCACCTGGTATGTCCAGCCGGAGAGTTACTCCCGCAGCACATCGCTGAACGCGGAGTTGATGGCAAAGCTGATCGCGATCGCCCAGGACCGCGTGAAAGCCGCCGAGGGTGCCCCATTCCCTCCCGGCTACAGCCAGGTCTTTGCGCGCCGAGCGCGGTTTGCGTCAGGGCGCTTGGCCGCCACGCAGCCGGATTTCAATCCCCGCCTTATCAATGCCTTGGCTCAGGGCGGCGCCCTCGACGGCAGTGTCCTGTCTATGGCCGCGCATCTGCCGCGCCGCCTGAGGGAAGTCACTGCCCTGGGCTGGCTGACGATGCGGCTGCGCCCGACCTCGCTGGTGCGGCTCGTGCACAGTGCCGTGCTCCGGCGGTTGCGGGGGCCGGGCGATCGGATGCCGGGGTAACATCGGCTGGCCCGCTTCTGCCGACCGATGCATCGCCCCCATCGTCATTGCCGGGCTTGACCCTGTAGGGCCGGGCACATCCTTGACACTTCAGACCGGGCACATGGTTGACACTTTAGTGGGCTTGTTCCGATTGAACGAGCCTGGCTCGGTCGCTCTCATCGCGCTATGTCACGGACCGACTCCCC
>CALQHT020000180.1 GCA_943330455.2 Nitrosovibrio sp. Nv4
AACCGGTCGGCACGATCCCGATTGAGCGGCCGCGGCGTGAATGCGGGGCGCCGGGGCGAGGACCCAGGTGGGGGGATATTCCTATGGCGGCAGGAGGGCGAATTTAAACCGGACAGCCGTGGGTCAAGCCCGGCAATGACGGTGAGGGGACGCCATCGGCCAATCTTTCGACCAGTTGGTGCCGCATGCCTGTTCAGGCCATCAGGTGGGCGATGGCCTGACCGGTTTCCTCGGTGATCATTTCCGCGACGAAGCGTCGGTGGCAGGTCGTGTGGTCGCGCTCGAAACACAGCAGGCAGGCCCGCTGTTCCCGCGCGAGGATCTTGGCCTGGGCCAGCTCCGCCTGGGCGCGGTCGGAGGTCATGTGTTCGCGGAAAATCGGTTCCATCCGCTCCGGGTGGCCGGCGCGGACGGCATCGCGGCCTGGTTTGGGCGTGCCCAGACCTTGCAGATGGACATAGCGGATGCCGACTGCATCCAGGCCGGCGGCGAGCTGGCGTTTGGAAAACCCCGGCTTGCGAGACGCGGCCACGGCGCACACGTCGACCAGAAGGCCGACCCTGGCATCCACCAGGGTCTTCAGGACGCCATCGATCGTGCAGCCTTCGTACCCGATCGTCAGCAGATCGGGTTCGTCCGCCATCAGTTCGCGTCCAGCCAGTCTTCGATCAGGCGACGAGCGATGCTGTCTGCCCGCGGCAGTTGGAACCCGTGCTGCTCACTGTTGCGCATCTGATCGCGGGTGAACCAGCGCGCGTCGGTCAGTTCCTCGGGGTCGATGGTGATGTCTTCGGTCAGCGCCTGGGCGTAGTAGCCGAGCATGATGTTGCCGGGGAAGGGCCAGGGCTGGCTGGAGTGGTAGAACACGTCGCCGCAGGTCACGCCGACTTCTTCCAGCACTTCGCGGCGGACGGCTTCTTCCAGGGTTTCGCCCGGTTCGACGAAGCCGGCCAGGGTCGAGTACATCTTGGCGCGCGGGAAGCGGGTGGAATGGCCCAGCAGGGCGCGGTCTCCCTGATGCACCAGCATGATCACGGCGGGGTCGGTGCGCGGGAAATGCTGCGCCTCGCAGGCGGTGCACTGCATCATGTGGCCGGAAGTTTTGATCTCGCACACGCTACCGCAAACGCCGCAGAATTTATGGCGGGCCCGCCAGTGCATCAGGCCGCGGGCATGCGCCAGGACGGAGGCTTCCGGTCGCGGCACGCCCCAGCCAACCGAGCGCAGGTCGACGAATTGGCCCAGGGTTTCAGGCAGCAGCGGGATCGGATCTTCCGCGGTGCTGATGTCGATGGCGAACACCGCCTTGCCGTCCAACAAACCCAGGAACGCCCATGGACCGTTCTGCATTTTCAGCGAACCGGCGGCTTCCCCGGTGATGTAGACCGCTTCCGGACTGCCCTGGTCCATGCCGCTGACCAGGTTGCGGTTGCGCCAGACCGGCACGAACAGAGAGCCAGGGTCGTGCAATTGCTGCTCGATCCAGGCGTGGTCCTCTCGCCTGGTGGCGATGCGGTCGAGCGGGCTGCACGAATAGACATTGGGCCGGCTGGCCAGAATCAGGGTCACGAGACTGTCCGTACTGCTGGGGGTTTCCTCGGGGCACCGACCGTGCCACGCGGGACGGCGGAGGGCAATCGGGTGAGGGAAAGAAAGCCCCGGGGCGCTGCCCCAAACCCCGCGAGGGCTTTGCCCTTCGAACCCACCAGGGGCTCGGCCCCTGGACCGCGATCAGTTGGATCAGGGACGCAAGGGGGCCAACCATTGCGTTTCAACGTCCGTGATGGCCCCCTTGCGTCCCTGATCCCAATAAATGGCATCCAAGGCCCAGCCTTGGTGGGGGTCGAGGGGGCAAAGCCCCTCGCGGGGTTTGGGGCAGCGCCCCAAGGCTTTCTATCCTCCCCCGACCGTCAGCGCGCGCGCCGGACCGTGTAATCCGCGACGTCCATCATGACCTGGCGCACCGGCGTGTCCGAAAAGATTGCCAGCGCCGCCTTCGCCTCCTGGGCAAACATCCGAGCCCGCCGCAGGGTGGCACCGATGGCATCGCGCTTTGTCATCAGATCCAGCGCGTGTTCCAGGTCGGTCTCGTCCTGCTCCGACTCGCCGATGGTGCGTTCCCAGAACGCCCGCTCCGTCGGGTCTCCGGTCTGATAGGCCACCAGCACCGGCAGGGTGATCTTACCCTCCCGGAAATCGTCGCCCACCGTTTTGCCCAGGGTGGCCTGATCGGCGGCATAGTCGAGCGCATCGTCGACGAGCTGGAACGCAATCCCAAGCTTCATCCCGTAATCCGCCAGCGCCGCCTCTTCCGCCGCGGGACGATCGGCGATCACCGCACCGACCTGACAGGCCGCCGAAAACAACGCCGCGGTCTTCCCTTTCACCACTTCCAGATACCGTGCCTCATCGGTCGCAAGATCGTTCTGGGTGACGAGTTGCAGCACCTCGCCTTCCGCGATCGTGGCGGCCGCGCGCGACAGGATGGCCAGCACGCGCAGGGAGCCATCGCCCACCATGAGCTGAAAGGCACGGGCAAACAGGAAATCCCCGACCAGTACGGATGCCTTGTTGCCGAACACCGCGTTGGCCGAAGCGAGCCCCCGGCGAAGCTGGCTCTCGTCGACGACATCGTCGTGCAGCAAGGTCGCGGTGTGGATGAACTCCACGCACGCGGCCAGTTCGACATGGCGGGCGCCGTCCGGGAAGGCGGGATAGCCGCACAGGCGAGCCGCGGCCAGGGTGAGGAGCGGACGCAAGCGTTTGCCGCCGGCGGCAACGATATGCGCGGCGAGTTGCGGGATAAGCGCGACCGGGCTGTCCATCCGCGCGACGATGCCGCGGTTGCAGGCCTGCAGATCGGCACTGACGAGATCGACCAGCGCGGTAAGCGCGTCTTCGGCCTCGCGCTCCGGAGTACCGGGTTCGGCCGTCGCGCCGGTATCGAGGGGACTGGCGACGCCGCCCAATGGGCTACTCCTGACTGTCATGTGCAAAGTGCGCCGCACCATATCCGTGGGGTCCGAAAAGGGTCAAGCGGAGGGCACGATCCTGTTGTGCCTTAGTCTGGCTCCACGGCCCCGGATCATTGGCCCGAGCGACCCAGGCGGAGCGACCCAGGCGAGCCTTTTTCGGGCCTGCCTGGGGGAAGCGAGCGCTGGACAGTCGAGCCAGTTGCGAATACAAGTGCGACGCGTTCTCAAAAACTACCGGCGTCGCATGCGCCATTGGAGCCAGTCATCATGATCCGTTCGATCCTCGGGAGCTTCCTTGCCCTCGCCCTGACGGCCGTTTTTGCCAGTGCCTGGGCCGCCGACGTCACGCTTTATACAACGCGGGAACCCGGGCTGATCCGCCCGCTGCTGGAGGCTTACACGGCCAAGACCGGCACCAAGGTCAACACGGTGTTCCTCCAGGCCGGTCTGGCGGAGCGGCTGCAATCGGAAGGCGCACGGTCTCCGGCTGATCTGACCATCGTGGTGGATGCCGCCAATCTGCTGGATCTGGTGAAACGCGACCTGACGCAGCCGGTCCGTTCGCCGGTGCTGGATGCCGCCATCCCGCCGGCGTTCCGCGACCCGGATGGGCAATGGTTTGCGTTGTCCCTGCGCGCGCGGATTCTGTTCGTGTCCAAGGATCGCGTGCCGGCCACGGAAAACCCGACCTATGAAGACCTGGCCAGCCCGCGCTGGAAGGGCCGGGTCTGCATCCGTGGCGGCCAGCACCCCTACAATGTGGCCCTGTTCTCGGCCTTTCTCGCCAAACACGGAGAGCCGGCGCTGGACACCTACCTGACCGGGTTGAAATCCAATCTGGCCCGCCGCCCGGGCGGAGGAGACCGTGACGTCGCCAAGGATATCGCGGCGGGTCTGTGCGACGTTGGGGTGTCGAACATCTATTATTATGGTCTGATGAAGTCCGGCGCTGGCGGTCCCGAGCAGACGAAATGGGCCGATGCGGTCCGTGTCGTGTTCCCGACCTTTTCCGACAAGATCGGCACCCATATGAATATCTCCGGCGCTTCGGTAACAAAACACGCGCCGAACCGCGATGGTGCGGTCAACCTGCTTGAATTTCTCGTCGGTGCCGACGCGCAACGCCTGATGGCGGAAGCGAATTTTGAGGCGCCTGTGCGTGCCGGAGTCCCCATGCATCCCATTATCGCCGCCCTGGGCAGTTTGCAGCCAGACAGCGTGACGCCGGCACAAATCGCCGCGGGCAGCAAATCTGCCAGCCTGGCGGTCGATCGCGCCGGGTTCGATCAATAACGCAAAAGGACCATTTCGCTGTTTTCCCGAGTCGGCGCGGCCGCGGTCGCATCCCTGACGGTGCTGCCGGTGGTGGCGCTCTCGGTCGTTGCCGCGCATGGCTCGGGGGATCTGTGGCCGCATCTGCTGCGGTACGTGCTGCCTGGCGCTCTGATCGAGACGGGATTGTTCCTGCTGGGCGTTGGCGTGGTCGTGGTGCTGGTTGGTACCGCGACCGCCTGGCTGGTCAGCATGTATCAGTTTCCCTTCCGGCGCCTGTTGTCCTGGGCTTTGCTGCTGCCACTGGCGATGCCGGGCTATATCGCCGCCTACGCCTATCTCGACGTGCTGCACCCCGTCGGACCGGTGCAGTCCGCTCTGCGCGCCATGCTGGGCATCACCGATCCGCGCGGACTGACCCTGCCGGATATTCGCTCGCTCGGTGGATGCATCCTGGTCCTCGGCCTGGTGCTTTACCCCTATGTCTATCTCAGCGCCCGCACCGCGTTTGCGCTTCAGGCGGCCGATTCGCTCTGGGCCGCGCGGAGTCTGGGCGCGTCCGGCCTGTATCTTTTCCGCCATATCGGGCTGCCCATGGCGCGTCCGGCCTTGGCCGTCGGGCTCAGCCTCGCGCTGATGGAAGCGCTGAACGATGTCGGCGCCAGTGAGTTCCTGGGTGTCCGCACCCTGACCGTGTCGATCTACGTGACCTGGCTGACCCGAGGCTCCCTGGAAGGTGCGGCGCAGATTGCCCTGGTGCTGGTCGGTCTGGTCGTGGTGCTGCTCAGTCTGGAGCGGTGGGGCCGCAAGCAATACGGCTTCATCGGCGATGTCAGACCTTACGATCCGATCGTGCTGACCGGCGCCCGCGCCTGCCTCGCCACCGCAACCTGCGCCATTCCCATCGCGTTCGGCTTTCTGGTGCCGGCCAGTCATCTGATGGTGAAGGCGTGGGAGAGGGTCTCGGTGTTCGGATTGCCGCCCGAACTGGGAACCTGGATCGCCAACAGCGCGTGGTTCGCGTCGTGGGCGGCAATGGCGACGGTGTTTTGCGGGCTGATCCTGGCCTTCGTGGCCCGGGTCGGCAATGGCGGCGCGTTTCTCCGGCTGGGCACCATGGGCTATGCGCTGCCGGGGGGGGTAGCGGCGGTCGGGCTGATCATCGCCCTCGGCACCTTGGACGACGGGTTGGGCGCGCTGTGGCGCCTGATCTCTGACGCGCCGCTGCGTTGGACGGCGCTGGGATCCGGGGTGGCGCTGATTTTGGCCTGTGTCGTGCGCTTCCTGGCGATCCCGGCGGCCGGTCTTGATGCCGCCTATGCGCGACTCGGCACGGATTATGACAACGCCGCCCGAGGCCTGGGCTGTCACTCCGGCCGCCTGCTGCGCAGCATCCACCTGCCCCTGCTCACCTGGCCGCTGGGCGCGGCCGCGCTGCTGGTGTTCATCGACGCCATGAAGGAACTGCCGGCAACCCTGTTGCTGCGCCCGGTCAATGTCGAGACCTTGGCGACAGCGTTGTATGGAGAGGCCGTGCGCGGCACCTATGAGGAAGGCGCGGTTGCCGCCCTGGCGCTGGTGTTCGTGGCCATGCTGGCGGCGGCATTGCTTGCCCCGCTGGAGCACCGCGCCCGTCGCCGCGTGGACCGACGGTTGTCCGATCCGCCCCCGCTGCCGGATGGGCTGCTGCGCCAATCCGGGTAGTGCGGGTTCGATCGGATTGGGCGGTTGGAGAAAATTCTCCCCCTCCCCTTGTGGGAGGGGGTTGGGGGGAGGGGTATTCAGGCAATGTCCGTGCGGGTTTTCCCCTCCCCCCAGCCCCCTCCCACAAGGGGAGGGGGAGAGTTTTCTCCGGCTCGTGCCTGATCCCGCCTTACCCAGGCGGCACGCTGCCCGGGCGCGGCTCGATCGGCAGTAGCCGGCCGAGCCCGGTCAGTTGCTCCAGGAAATAGGCCGCCGACAGACAAGCGGCCTCACCGCGCGCCGGACCCGCGATCTGCAAGCCCACCGGGCGGCCGTACTGGTCGAACCCGGCCGGAACCGCGACGGCGGGGCAACTCGTCATGGTGATCGCGGCGTTCAGGGTCGAGGCGCCCATATAGTTCGTCAGTTTCTCGCCATCGATGGTCTCGGGGTGGCGCAGATTCACGTCGAAGGCCGGAGTCGCGGCACTGGGTGTGACGAACACGTCGTAGGTTTCGAACATCGCGGCGACGCGGCGGTAGAAGGCCGCTCGCTCCCGGTCCGCCCAGGCGATCTGGCTGGGGGTTTGGCCCAGGCCCTTCTCCGTGTTCCAGACGATATCGGCTTTCAGCAGGTCGCGATGGGATTGCAACTGCAACTCCCGGTCCACCACGAAATGCTGCGATCGCAGGACCATGAACGCCTCCTCGATCGCGCCGAGGTCGGGGGCGTATTCTTCCACCACGCAGCCCAGATCCTCGAAGCGGCGCACGGCGCGTTCGCAGATGTCGCGGGTTTCGCGGTCCACGGCCAGTTTGCCGTTGTAGTTGGGGCTGTAGGCGATGCGCCGCGGTGGCTTGGCTGCGTGCAAGGCGTTCACGAAGGAGACAGCCGGCGCGTCGAAGGTCAGCGGGTCCAACGGGCACAGACCCGCCATCGTATCCAGGAACAGCGCCAGGTCAGGGATGTTGCGCGCCATCGGCCCCTGCACCGACAACGGCGAGAACAGGTTGTTCGACGTGCCCCGCGTGACCCGCCCCGGCGATGGCCGCAACCCGACAACCGAGCAATAGGTGCCCGGCCGGCGCAACGATCCGCCATGGTCGGTGCCATGCGCCAGCCAGACCTCTCCGGTCGCCACCGACACCGCGCCGCCCCCGGTGGACCCGCCGCAGGTGAGCGCGGTGTTCCACGGATTGCGGGTGCGGCCGAACACCTCGTTGAAGGTCGACCCACCGGCGCCGAATTCGGGTGTGTTGGATTTGGCGATGACGATGCCGCCCTTGCGCTCGATCCGTTCCACCAGCGGGTGGGATTTCACCGGCACATGGTCGCGGAATATGGGGGAGCCATAGGTGGTCCGGACCCCGGCCACATCGGTCAGGTCCTTGATGGAAATCGGCAGCCCGGCGAGCCAGCCGGCTTCGCCCTCGGCATCGCGGCGGGCCCCGTTCATGAGCTGGCGCGCATGGTCGCGGGCGCGATCGAGGCAAAGAGTCGGCAGCGCGTTGACGGCGGGGTCCACGGCGGCGATGCGGGCGGCGGCTGCCTCGATCAGATCGAGCGGGGAGATTTCGCGGCGGATCAGGCGACCGACAGCGTCGGTGGCGGTCATCCGGATCAGGTCATCACTCATGGCAGGCTCCCGTCGGTGGGCGAGGGTCTCGCCGAACGCAAGATTTGGCAATGGCTGGGGCAACCCAGAAGCCTTTGGAACGCCCCTCAATAGGAGTATGAGCAGTGCCCCAACCAAAATCCGGTTCCAAGGGCCGTCGCCCTTGGCGGGTCCAGGGCAGAGCCCTGGTCGGGGCTCCGGGGCGGAAGCCCCGCCAACACCACCGCTTGCGCCCTTCCACCACTCACACCACAATCCATAGATCACCCAGAGCGATTCGCCCCAAGCCCTCAGCCGATCGGAGCCACCCCAGAATGGACGGCATGCACCACGCCGCCGACGAACATCCGGTTCGTTTCAACCTGCTGACCGAAAATCCGGTCTACAAGCCGTTCCGGTATCCCTGGGCCTATGAGGCATGGCTGATGCAGCAGCGTGTGCACTGGCTGCCGGAGGAAGTTCCCCTCGCCGACGACGTCAAGGACTGGCACCGCAACCTGACGGATGCGGAACGCAATCTGCTGACCCAGATTTTCCGATTTTTCACCCAGGCCGATGTCGAGGTGAACAACTGCTACATGAAGCTCTACGCGCGGGTCTTCAAACCCACCGAAGTGCTGATGATGCTGTCGGCGTTTTCCAACATCGAGACGATCCATATCGCTGCCTACAGCCATCTGCTCGACACGATCGGCATGCCGGAAATCGAGTATCAGGCATTTCTGAAATATAAAGAAATGAAGGACAAATACGACTACATGCAGGGGTTTTCGGTCGATTCGCGCGCCGATATCGCCAAAACCCTGGCCGCGTTCGGCGCCTTTACCGAAGGCCTGCAGTTGTTCGCCTCCTTCGCCATCCTGCTGAATTTCCCCAGGCGGGGGAAAATGAAAGGCATGGGGCAGATCATCTCCTGGTCGGTGCGCGACGAAAGCCTGCACTGCAACTCGATCATCCGCCTGTTCCGCACCTTCGTGCAGGAAAACCCGGAAATCTGGACCGAGGAGCTGAAGCGCGACATCTATCTGACCTGCGCCACCATCGTCGATCACGAGGACGCGTTCATCGATCTGGCGTTCGAAGCCGGCGCGGTGGAGGGTCTGACGGCGCGCGAGGTCAAGGAATACATCCGCTACATCGCCGATCGCCGCTTGATCCAGCTCGGTCTGAACGAATTGTACCACGTCGCGCGCAATCCGCTTCCCTGGTTGGATGAGATGCTGAACGCGGTCGAGCATGCGAATTTCTTCGAGAATCGGTCGACCGAGTACAGCAAGGCCTCGACGATCGGCACCTGGGAAGAAGCGTTCGACGATCCCACGCCGGTGCAGGACCCGACCACCGGCGCATTCGTGGTGCTATAACCCGCCGCGCCTCCCAACCCCCCCCCCCCACCAAGGCTGCTCGGCCTGTTGTCATGCCCAGATGAGGGACGGCCAATATCGGGGTCGTCAGATGCAAGGGGGGCGGCCTGGGATCGTCCAACCGGTCCGAGTCTATGTCCGCGCGTGACAAGAGCCATCCAGGCAGATCGATCACGCATCTGCCCATAATCGGATGTCGGGCGTATCCCTCCCACTCTGTTTCAATGGGCAAGGGGCGGTGAGTTCGCGGTTTGACCTGTGTGCTTTTTGCGGTATGTCTCCCGGATATTCCCGCCGCCCCATCTCGGGGGAGGGCAAGAAATTAACCTTTGTCCACGATTTCCGACGATCGGGTCACCGGTGAACGATGTATTCACGTATGAATGATAATCTCGGTGTGGTGATCGGGCTAAGAGGCGAGAAGCAGGGTCCCGGGCTGCATCACCGAGAATCGCCCGATTGGATCAGGAGCATATTTTAATGGGACGCGGACCCGGATGGCAGGAGAAACAGTGAGCCACTCTGAAGACGACGTTGGACGAGAAGGCCCGGTAGGCGCTGCTCCGCGATATAGCCGCAGGCTGTCCGACAAGATATTGATCGCGTTCCACCATGCTTGCGATCAGGGCGACTTCGAGGTCGCCGAACAATTGCTGCATATCCTGGAAATGATGCTGACGCGGCGACCGCTGACCCCCGACGGCACGCGCCGACGCAACATGGAGAGTCTGGTGGCCGCGCATGAGCGGCTATGGCATTTGCGCCACCCGAATCTGGAAGAGCGTTGAAACTACGACAAAATCAGGGGTGCCGCCGACCGTAGGATTGCCCCTGTGGCTCCGGTGAAGCCGCCACTGGATTCGTGCAGCACAAGACCCGGCAGCAATCGTGGAGAGCCGCGACCGCCCTTGATGGCCTGGACCAGTATCAGCTTGGCGGGTCGCCCGATTTTGGGCCAGAGCGGCAGTACAGCGTCGATGCTGCATCCCGCGTCTTCCATGGCCCGCATGCAGACACTCAGCAACGCCGCGGGAAGAATGAATGTCAGGGTGCCGCGATGGCGCAACGGTGCGGCCAGGGCGCGGGCCCAGGCGTCCAGCGCCCCGTCCGGCAATTGTTTGGCCCGGTCGCGATTCGGCAGCGGCGATTTCGTACTGTCGGCGGCGTGATAGGGCGGGTTGGCACAGGCATGGTCGAACCGCCCGTCGATCGGCAAGGTCAGAATATTCGCTGCAACAAACATCACGTTTTTGTAATCGTTTGCCCGTGCATTGACTTGGGCAAGTTGGGCAAGTTCCGGATCGATCTCGATCCCAACCCCGATGATATCCGGCACCCGTTCCGCCGCGCATAGCAGGGCGGCTCCGGCGCCGCTGCCGGCTTCCAGCAGCCTCTCACCCGGGCGAAGCGGGATTGAAGCGGCCAGCAGGATCGGCTCGATCCCGCTGCGAAATCCCTGCGCGGGCTGCGTGTAGCGGATGCGGCCGTCCAATAGATGATCGTGGGTCACCTCCATGGCGGCACCCGACCCGGTGTCATGACGCGGGGTCATGACGCGGGGTCATGCTTCTCCCGCATCGCGCATCAGGCGACAGGCTCGGTCATAGTCGTCGTCGTCGACCGCCAATTGCCGCTGCAACGCGCCGATCCCGCCGACAATTGCACTGGCGTGTTGGTGCAGGACAACGCTGGGAATGCCGGCATCCGCCAGCAGCGACACCAGGAAGGACAGCCGCACGGGGTTGTTGGTGGAGAGGACGATACGCATGCAGGGATCGTGGCGGTGATCGGGGCATCGGCGCAATGCCAGTGGGCGTCGTGGAACGGCCCGCGTCGGCTTGCACCGGCGAGCAGGGCGATCGGCCCTCCCCCGCCGCCGAAGCCTGCCTCCGCACCAAGCCGGATCAAACCGTCTTCAGAAAATCAATCAGCTTGGTGATCGCGGTCGGCTTGTCGGTTTGATCCAACGCCGCCAGTTCCGCCGCCAGCCGGTCCATGGCCGCTTCATAGATCTGTCGCTCGGAGAAGCTCTGATCCGGCTGGCCGGAATTCCGATGCAGGTCGCGGACCACCTCGGCGATCGCCAACGGATCGCCGGAATTGATCTTCGCCTCATATTCCTGCGCGCGCCGAGACCACATGGTGCGCTTGATCCGCGCGCGTCCTTTCAGGACCGCCAGAGCCTCGTCGAACAGCTTGCGAGTCGCCAGCTTGCGCAGTCCGGCCGTGCGCGCCTTCGAGACCGGAACCCGCAGGGTCATGCGGTTTTCCTCGAAGGTGATATGGATCAGTTCCAGCCGGTGGCCGGCGATTTCCTCGGTGGCAATGCGTTCCACCTTGCCCACGCCATGGGTCGGATAGACGACATAATCGCCTTCCACGAAGATTTCGGCCTTCGCCATGGCGCGCGGCATCGTCGTCGGTCCGCCATGCGACGGGCGCCGGTCGCCGGTATTGGCCGGACGCGCCACCGGAGCGTCGACGACCGGTGCTTCCGCCGCTTTCGCCTCGATGGGCGGCTGGTCGCCATCATCCGCGACCGGAATCCGCTGGGCGCTGTCCGTCGCCGTCGAGTCGGTCGCAGCGGCCGACTCGAGCGCCTGGGCGGGGGCCTGAATTGCGGATTCGGATGTCTCGGTCATGGGTTCAGCCTTCTTTACGGCGGAGGCGCTTGGGCTGGTCGGAGCCGATCGCATAGCCCATCGCCGACCATCGGCATTGTGCAGGCGAATTCCGACGCGATCGGAATGCGGTATCCAGGCAAAATTGGCCCGAATCCCGATCCACGCCGCAAGCAGCCAAACAATATAGCACGAAATCGCGCCACGTCAGGGGTGAAGCAGAGGAAAAATCAGGGTTTTCCTGGTTCGGCCGAGAACAGGGCGGCCTTGCCGGGCTTGTCCTTCCATTCGTCCGCGTCAGCCGGCGCCTCTCCCTTGCGGGTGATGTTGGGCCACAGGGTCGCGTAGGTGCGATTCTGTTCCAGCCACGGCGTCCCCTTGTCGTCGCTGTCGGGGACGATGGCTTCGGCTGGGCATTCCGGTTCGCACACGCCGCAATCGATGCACTCCTCGGGGTGAATGACCAGCATGTTCTCGCCGACGTAGAAGCAGTCGACGGGACAGACCTCGACACAGTCCATATATTTGCAACGAATGCAGCTTTCAGTGACCACGTAGGTCATGGGGAACCCCTAGCATGCGATCTACACCGGCTGCTGGCCGGATTTCAGAGGCGGCGATATGCCGACGAATCATCCTCGGCGCAAGGTGGAGGCTGCGCATCGCTGATCTCCTCATAGAGAAGACGCGCCTCGGGAGCCGGTCCACGCCGCTGCGCCAGGGCCTGAACCCGCACTACGCGGATGGTTTCGCGCAGGGGTATGGTCAGTACGTCGCCGACTCGGAGCCGGGCATGGGCCTTATCGGTCACCTGGCGGTTGATGCGGAGCGAGCCCTGCTGGACCAGGGCGGCACAGTCGGCGCGGGCGCGCATGAAGCGGGCGCACCACAGCCATTTGTCGAGACGTTGCCAGTCTCGGTCTTCCTGTTCCGGTATGGGCGACCTCCTGCTTTTGGCGCAACGCGACGCGGGCAATGGTTCGATCACTCTGGGCGGCGGGCGTGTTCACCGGCGCGCCCCTCCTCGTCATTGTCGGGCTTGACCCGGCAACCCGCCCCATGCCGTTGAAGCGTGGGTTGCCGGGTCA
>CALQHT020000181.1 GCA_943330455.2 Nitrosovibrio sp. Nv4
CTCCCAGTCGGAGTCGCCAGGGGATGTTGCATTATACATCTGCCCTACGAATCGTACTCCGCCGCGTCGCTCCAAATGGTTTTTTCGCAATGTGAGAGATTTTTTCTCCCCGTTGTCGCTATCCTAACGCCAATGGGGCGAAGCCCCGCTCTATCTTGCCCACCGCGCGTGCCAATGGTCTACACTCCCGGCAACCCCACCAAGGACAGCGCCCATGAAGATGATGTGGTTCCATCTGATGCCGTACACAGAGCTGCCGGAGGACTTCAAACAGAAGCATCCCTCGGTCTGGGTCGACATCCACTCATCCCTGTTCGACCCGAAGCGCGCCCATCTGATGTACAACGACTTCATGGATGAGCTCGAATACGCCGCCGATCTTGGCTACGACGCCATTTGCGTGAACGAGCATCACTCCAACGGCTACGGCCTGATGCCGTCGCCCAACCTGATCGCGTCATCGCTCGCCCGCCGGACCACGGATGCGACGATCTGCGTCATGGGGAACTCCCTGGCCTTGTACAACCCTCCGACCCGGGTGGCGGAGGAGTTTGCCATGCTCGACGTAATCTCCGGCGGGCGGTTGATCGCCGGATTCCCGGTCGGCACCCCGATGGACGACTGCTTCGCCTATGGCCAGAATCCCAGCCAGTTGCGGGATCGTTACCTGGAAGCGCACGATCTGGTGATGCGCGCCTGGCAGGACCCGGAAACCTTCGCCTTCAACGGGCGCTACAACCAGCAGCGCTACGTCAATATTTGGCCGCGGCCGATCCAGCAGCCGCACCCGCCGGTCTGGATCCCGGGTGGAGGCTCGGTGGAAACCTGGCAGTGGTGCGCCGAGAAAGACTACGTGTATTGCTACCTGTCATACTACGGCCACAAGGCCGGCAAGGTCACGATGGACGGGTTCTGGGCGGAAATGGACCGCCTGGGCAAGGATCGCAACCCCTACCGCGCCGGTTTCGCGCAGACCGTGGCCGTGGCCGAAAGCCGTGACCAGGCGTTGGAAATCTACACCGAGGCCGCGGAGTATTTCTTCGGCCGCTGCCTGCATATCGACCCTCGGTTCGCTGCCCCGCCGGGATATTCGACCGAAGCAACCCAGCGCGCCGGCCTGTCCAGCCAGGTGAGTGCCGCCGCTCTGCGCTCCGTCGCGCGTCCGACCGAGATGAAGGATTTGGTGGACGCCGGCTATATCGTCATTGGCTCGCCCAAGGACGTGACCGAACAGATCGTCGAACTGGCCGAGAACCTGAACGTCGGCAACCTGATGCTGTTGATGCAGTTCGGCAACATGAACAAGGACCTGACTCGCTACAACACGAAACTGTTCGCGGAAAAAGTCATGCCCAAGCTGAAGACCTTTTACGACCAGTGGGAACATCGCTGGTGGCCGAAGCCGATGGAAACATCCCAACGGGCCGAGATTTCAGCGTGGACACCAGGATTGCGCGCCGCCGAATGACGCATGGGGGCGAACCCGCGCCACGTCTGGCGCGCGGTTCGCCGGTCCCACCGTCTGGCAGGCCTCGGCTCGCTACAGGGCGTTGCCGACGAAGTTGAACGTATCGCCGAGGGATCCGCCCAGCACGTTGAACCCCAGCATGATGAACCCGATCAGGACGCTGCAGATCATGCCGTATTCGAGCGCGGTCACGCCCCCTCTGTCCCGCAGCAGGGCTTCGATCAGGGCAGCAAGATGCGGCATGGAGGGCAGTTCCTTGTTTGGCAGTGGCCATCAATAGGGCATCAATTCCGGTTTCAACGCCGTTTCGGCGGCCCCGCGCGTTGATGATGGACTGCCATGACCGGGGACATAAGCCACGCGAGCGGCCTCCGTCCGTTCAGGTCCGCCGCGCCCTCGGGAGATTGTCCCATTGCCGCGGGCATCGGGTGCAATTCAACATTGTGTGGAGTGATATCGACGGTCCTAACCATTGACCGATAGCGTCGTCTCACCGTCATTGCCGGACTTGGTCCGGCAACCCGCCCCCTGCCGTTGACGCGTGGGTTGCCGGGTCAAGCTCGGCAATGACGGTGTGACGTATACTCGATCCCACAACTTTGGTCCGCACCCCTGGGCATCGCTGTCCTTGGAGTGTGGCTCCGCTTCCGGCTAATCTCGTCCCAACCAACGCCAAGACAAACAAAAAGGGAGGATTTGCCATGCGCCGGAGACTCTTTCTGCAAGCATCGGCCGCCGGCCTCGCCGCGCCGTCCATCGCGCGGGCGCAGCGGGCCAATACGCTGCGATTCATCCCGCAATCCGACGTCACCGTGCTCGACCCGCATGTGTCCACGACCTACGTGACGCGCAACCACGGGATGCTCATCTTCGATACGTTGTTTGGCTTCGGAGCCGACTACAAGACGACACCGCAGATGGCGGAGGGTTATGTCGTCGACGATGACGGCAAGCGCTGGACCATCACCCTGCGCCCCGGACTAAAATTCCACGACGGCGAGGCGGTGTTGGCGCGCGATTGTGTGGCCTCCATCAAGCGCTGGTGGCAACGCGACGCGCTCGGCACCGCGCTGCGAGACTATACCGACGACCTCGGCGCGCCGGACGATCGCACCATCGTGTTCCGGCTGAAGCAGCCGTTTCCGCTGCTGGCCGTGGTGCTGGGCAAGTCGTCCACCCCGGTGCCGGTGATGATGCCGGAACGCCTGGCCAAGACCGATGTGTCCCGCCAGATCCCGGAGATGGTGGGCTCCGGCCCCTATCGCTGGAAAGCCGATGAGCGGGTGGTGGGCGCCCGCGCGGTCTATGAGCGCAACCGAGACTACGTGCCGCGGTCGTCCGGGACTCCCGGCTGGATGGCCGGGCCGAAAGTCGCCTATTTCGACCGCGTGGAATGGGTGATCATCCCCGACGAAGGCACCGCCGCCAGCGCCTTGCAGACGGGGGAGGTGGACTGGTGGGAGTGGGCCTCCGCCGACCTGATCCCGATGCTGAAACGGAACAGCAACGTCGTGGTGGAGATCAAGGAACCCACCGGCATGGTGGGCCATCTGCGGCTGAACTACTTCCAGCCTCCCTTCGATAACCCGGCGGTCCGGCGCGCGGTGCAGGCGGCGGTGAAGCAGGAGGATTTCGTGCAGGCGATCGTGGGCGTCGATCCCGCCATGGGAAACGGCGGTGTCGGCCTGTTCACGCCGGGCACCGCTCTGGCCAGTGACGTCGATATGCAGGTTTACAACGCCCCGCGTGATCCCGTGAAAATCCGGCAGATGGTGAAGGACTCGGGCTATGGCGGCGAGAAAGTGGTGCTGATCGGCGCCATCGATGTGCCGTTCCGACGCGCCATGGCGGAGGTGACCTTGGGCATGCTCCGAGATGCCGGGTTCAATGCGGAGTTCCAGGCGCTGGACTGGGGTTCCATGGTGCAACGGCGGGAGAACAAGGGACCGATCGACAAGGGTGGCTGGAATATCGCTCCGGCGAATACTGGCGGGATCGACCTGATCAACCCCGCCGGCCATGCGTTCCGCACGAATGGGGAAAAGGCCTGGTTCGGCTGGCCGACCTCGGAAAAGCTGGAGGCCCTGCGCCGCGACTGGATTGATGCCCCGGACCTGGCGGCGGAAAAGCGGATCGCCGATGAGATGCAGCGGCAATGGTTCATCGAAGTGCCGATGCTGCAAACCGGGCAATGGATGCAGCCAACCGCGCATCGATCCGACCTCACCAATTTGTTGCCGGGCTTCGCCGTGTTCTGGAACGTCCGCCGAGCTGGTTGAGCGGGGATTGGGGGGCGGCGGTTGTCGGATGGTCGGATCGGTGGATACCTTGCGTAAACGGTGGTCGGATCGATCGCCGAGGAGGAGACAGGCATGAACATCGATCTCGGCCGCACCCGGCAGGACCTTGCGGCGCCGTTCAGCGATGCGGTCACGCGCGCGATCACCGAGGGCGGGGAAGTCGGGCTGCAGGTTGCCGTCTATGCGGGCAACGAACTCGTGGTCGATATCTCGGCCGGGATCGCCGATGTTGCCACCGGCCAGGTGGTGCGGCCCGACACGCTGTTCCCCACGTTCTCCGTCATCAAGGCGGTCACGGCGGTGGCGCTGCATATCCAGGTGGCGCGCGGGCTGGCGGACTATGACGCGCCGGTCGCGCGCTACTGGCCGGAATTCGCCGTCAATGGCAAGGATCGGCTGACGGTCCGCCACGTGCTGCACCACCGCTCCGGCGTGTGGCAGATGCCGGAGAGCGTGACGCCCGAACATCTCGCCGACTACGACTGGATGTGCACGCACATCGCCGGCCTGACCCCGATGTTCGAGCCCGGCACCCGCAACGGCTATCAGAGCCTGACCTTCGGCTGGATGATCGCCGAGGTGGTGCGTCGCACCGACCCCAAGAACCGCCCTTTCCGCGCCTTCGTGATGGATGAAATCATCCGTCCGCTCGGTATCGAGGACCTCTTCATGGGCATCCCGCCAACCGAGCACGCGCGTGTGGCTCGTCTGATCGACGCCCCGCCGCGGCAGTTGCCGCCGGATGCGCCGCCGTTCCGCGCCATTCCCCTGCAGATCGGCACGCGAGAGGACATATTTGGTCGCAAGGATGTGCGCGAAAGCTGCATCCCTGGGGCCGGCGGGTTTGCCACCGCGCGTGCCATGGCGCGATTCTTCGCCATGCTGGCGAATGGCGGTGCGTTGGATGGTGTCCGGATTTTGCCGGAGGATCTGGTGAAGACCTTCAGCACGCTGCGTCCCGGCTCGGACGATCTGGACGATGTTCAGGGCATCGCGCTGCGGATCGGCGCCGGGTTCTGGTTGGGTGGCAATCTGCAACCAACCAATCTCGGCCGCCAAATCGGTCAGAACCCCCGCGCGCTCGGCCATCCGGGCGCGGGTGGATCGATCGCCTGGGCCGATCCGGACAAGCGGATCGCGGTGTCGATCGCGCATAACCGGATGTTCGTGCCACCGAATACGGCGCAGGACCCGATCCGGCAGGCGGTGACGTCGGCGTTTGGGGCGCCGTAGGAGTGCGCTATCGATCTGGCGCCTAGCCAGATTTCGTCGAGTTGGGGCAATCTTGTTCTCGCGGAGTCTCTCAGATTTGGCCGGCGCTCGCGGGCGGTGAACACCCGCGATCGGACGGCCGGCTCTGCTGGAGGCGGTAATCTTCCGGCTGATCGGTGCCGAGATGACCCCGGCAGCGATGGACGGTACCCCGCATTGCGCCCTCTGCGATAACCCTCAGAAAGCGCCTTCCCGGGCCAGTTGTGCGATCTGGTCCTGATCCAGGCCGAGGATCGTGCGAAGCACGTAGTCGTTGTCCTCGCCGTAGGTTGGTCCATGCCGGTCCAGGGGGCCGCCGATATAGGGCGGTGTCTCGCTGAATTTGACGGGAACCTCCTTGACCGGCCAGCGGCCGATTGTGGACTGCTCCAGGTCCGTCATCCAGCCGAGATGGCGTAGCTGCGGGTCATGCTCGTAGCGGTCTTCCGATGTCTGGCAGACCCCGGCGGCGACCCCGGCGCGCTGCAGCGCGTGCATCAGCTCGAATGCGTCCCATGCGCCGGTTGCCTCGTTCATCAGGCGGTCGAGATAGTCCTGGTTGGCCACCCGCAGGCTCAGTGTCGCCAGCCGGGGATCGGATGCCCATTGCGGCACGCCGAGCACGCGCGTCACCGTCCACCACTGCTCCTCGTTGAAGGCGGCGATGGCAATCCACCGGTCTTCGCCGCGCGCGCGATAGGCACCGTGCGGCGCCGCCTGCTTGTAGGGCGAGCGGTTGCCGTACCGCGCCCAGGCCCTTCCGTTCGCCGAATGGTCCAGGATGCTGGCGCCGGTGAGGAAGATGCCGACTTCCGCCTGCGACGAATCGATCCAGCAGCCCTGGCCGGTCGTCCGCTGGCGGTACAGCGCGGCCATCATCGCAAGCGCCATCTGATAGGCACCGAACCAATCGAGGTAGGAATAGCCGATACCGGCCGGCGGATAGGGATCGGGCAGGCCGGACATGTCGCTCAGCCCGGAAAACGCCTGCGCGGTCGGCCCGAAGCTGCGCAGGCGGCCGTATGTGCCGATCTGCCCCATGCCGGACTGCTGCACGTAGACGATCCTGGGATTGATCTCCCTCAGGCGATCATAGCCGAGGCCCATCCGGTCCATCGTGCCGGGCGAGAAACCCTCGATCACCATGTCGGCGCCGCGGATCATCTCGATCAGCAGTTCCTTGGCGCGCGGATGCTTGAGGTTCAGGCTCATGCCACGCTTGCCGGCGTTGATTTCCATGAACGAGCCGCTGCGGTTCACATCCTTGGTCGACGGAACCACCATCGGGCCGGTCGCCGCGTCGCGTTCGGCTCGACCGCCGAGGGGCGCGTTGCCCATGCCCATACGCATCCCGTCCAGCCGCGACAGGTGCTCGACCTTGATGACCTCGGCGCCGAGCGCGGTGAAGAACCGGCCGGCGCCTGCGCTGGCGAGCATCCAGGTGAGGTCGACGATGCGGACGTCGCTCAGCGCAAAGGGCTTGCCGTGCTTGCTGAGAAGCGGCGCGTCAGAGGCGGGTTTTGCCGTGGGGCGGACGGTTGGCGCTGTGCGGGCGTTCGTTTCGGCGAATATTTCGGCGTTGTGCTCTCCCAGCAGCGGGGCGCGCGGGCCGGTGCGCCAGGGAAGGCCGGGGGCCACCCATTTTGCGCCGACCTGGGTGAATGTCTTGCCCAGTTCGGGATACTCGACCTGGAAGAACGTCTCGCGCTGCGGCCAATGTTCCTCGCCGACATTCTCTTCGGGCCGGCGCACCGGCGACCAGGGAAGGCCTTCGTCCTGGCCGTCCTTCCACAGATCGCGCTCGAACTGATACCGTCCAACCAGCCGTTCCACATGCGCCGCGATATGGGCGTTCGTGGCGGGCTTCAGGACGAAGGTTTCGTCCTTGTATTTCTCGTCGCCCAGGTCGCCTTCGGCGCCGAATTTGCGTAGCACGCGCACCGTCGCCTCGAACGACGCCACGCCGCCCAGAAGGTAGGTGCGATAGGCGAGCACCCAGCGCCCGTCCTTGGTGCGGGACAGGCCGGGACGCAATGCGGCTTCGGCGGCCATGCCCTGCATCGTCGGGCTCGCGGAAGGCAGGGAGTGACGGCAGGTCAGCCGGTAATGCGGCAGGCGGCAGTAGACCCAGTCCGGCATGTCCGTTTCGGTGTTCTTCGCGACGGCGTCATGCACCGAGGTCGACAGGTGTTGACCGATCCCCGTCTTCAACCGGTAGACGACAGCAGCGATGATCTGCACCGCCGTGACTTCGCCGGCAATGTGATACGACTGCCAGGCCTGCGGCGCGATCGGCGGCGTCTCATAGAAGCCGGACGGGTCCGGATCGTATCCGCAATTCATCATGACGCCGCCCAGCGCGAGATGCACGAGGTCGCTCGCCTGGTAATCGGCCCAGGGACCATCGTCGCCGAAGGGGCTGATGCGGGCGTAGATCAACGATGGATTGCGGGCGCGCATGGCGTCGTAGCCGATGCCGCGTTCATTCAGATAGCCGCGCGACCGCGTGTCGAGCACGATGTCGGCGCCATCCGCCAGTCGCATAAATTGCTTCCTGTCGTCCTCGGAGTCGAGATCGAGCACGATGGCGCGTTTGCCGAAATTGTAATGCCAGAAATGCAGGCTGCGGTTGGGGTGCGGCTCGTCGTTGTAGAACGGGCCGTAGCCGCGGGTCTTCTCCCCACCGGGCGGTTCGACCTTGATGACGTCGGCGCCCAGGCCGCCGAGGACCTTGCCGCAGTACTCGCCGAGTTCGTCCGCGATCTCGATGACGCGCAGGCCGTTGAGAAAACTTCCGCTGCTCCCGACTGCTTGTTCTGACAACGCCGTGCCTCCCATGCTTCGCTGTGTGAGGCGCGTGTTCGCCCCGTATGCGCGGATTGGCCGCACATCAATAGCGGCCGGGGGAAGTGTCCGATGGTGATTGGGGGTGGTCAAGTACGGCGGCGGCCTGGTCGCGGGGCAGTTTGTCGGTCAGGTAACGACCTGACCGGGCCAAAGGAGGACAATGCTGCCCGTCCCGAAAGCGGTCGCCCGCCAGGCTGTCTGTCAGCCGCTCACCGCCCCTGTGGGCTGTTCGGGCCGCGACCATGGTTCCGATGGAGCATCCCGCGTCGGCGTGGCGGAACGGGGGCGCGCGCTGGGCGGTCCGGATGCTCGCCGGACCGCCCGCGTGGATCGTGGTTAGCGCTGGATCCCGGCCAGGGCGCTCTTGATCCCAGCCTGTGCCCAGGGTCCCCAGGGCATGGTGAAGAACTTGAACCCCTTCTGGACATAGAAATTCGGGTCCATCCCGGGCGGGATGAAATACATCCCGGCGGCGATGCCGTGCTTTGCCGCGGCTGCCGCGATTTTATCGAGCGCCCGCTGATAGGTGTCGCACGCGTAGTCGAGCGGCACTCCCAGCTCGATCGACAGGTCCGACGGGCCGATCAGCAGGACATCGACACCCGGGACCGAGGCGATGGCGTCGAGATTCTCAAGCGCCTCGTTGGTCTCGATCATCGGCACGATGAGAAGCTCTTTGTTAACGGCGTCCATGTAATCGCGGTAGGTCTTGAACTCACCCCACTCGCCGCGGACCCCGGCGTTGCTGCGGTTGCCCGCGGGATAGTAGTGGCAGGCGCGGACGGCGGCCTCTGCCTCCGCCCTTGTGTTCACCATCGGGATGATGACACCGCGCGCCCCGGCATCGAGCGCGTAGCAAATCTGATGGGCCTCGTTCGCAGAGACGCGCACCACCGGCGCCGTCTGCTTGCCGCGCATCGCCTGGATCGGCGGCTGAAGCTGCTTGATCTCCCAAGGCGAGTGCTGGGTGTCGAACAGCAGGAAGTCGAACCCGGCATCGGCCAGGAGCGCGACGTCTACGGCCGGCGATCCCGCAGTCCCGACGACGGTCCTGCCTGACTTGATGGCATCTTTGATGGCGTTCATTTGGTGTCGTTTCCTCCCACTCTATCTCTGGCGCGCCCGCTCAACCGACGCGACGGTGACGGGCGCATCGGCGCGGCATGATCGCACACCGGCGAAGCGGCGCAGCCTGCGGGTTGTCCCCTTCGGGCTTGCCTCGACGATCGGTCGGGGCCAAGCCACTGCGCGTTGCTCATCCGACGCCGCCAGTCCGCGTTCCATCCGTTCCTTAGCCAACAGCGGCTTCGCATCTTCCTCGCTGGAAGGCAAGGTGCGGACCCTCTCCATGCCCATCCGGCCGAGAGCGGAGGTGCTCTCGACGACCATGCGTCATCCAAGCGGATCGGTTGGGACTTGCGTTTAGAAACTGGCAACCGAAAACGTCTCACACCGGCCGGACTTGACTTTGCGCGCTCAGTCCCCTCAGGTCGAACAAAGGTAACGATGCGGGGGAGTTCTAAGGGCATGACCAAGCAGGAGATGTCTTCGCGGCCGGAGCTACAGGCAGCGAGCGATGCGGTGATCGAGGACGCGGTCGCCCATGCCGATCCCATGGTCCTGCGTGGCCTGCTCTACCAGCTCACCGGCGATCCGGAAGTGGCGGCGACGGGCGTCAAGACCGTGCTGGCCGGCTACTTCGACGTCGCCGCGCCGGCGACCGAGGCGGACGTGGCATTGCTCCGCCGCAAGGGAGTCGCGTTCCTGAAAGCCTACCGCGACAGCGGTGCGGGCGATATCGCCATCGGCCCACCGGAGCGGCTTGGGGCCAGCCTGGGCTTGATGCTGGGGCGGAGCCTGGAGGGCGAGGAGCTGCGGTATCATGTGGAGGAGCTGGCGCTCGACCCGGCGGTGCGGTCACTGCACTGGCAGCAGAAACCCGATCCGGCGCGCCTGAAGGACTTTACCGTGACGGTCATCGGCGCCGGCATGGGCGGGCTGAACGCCGCGCTTCAACTGCGCGAGGCCGGGTTCCCGTTTACCGTCATTGAGAAGAACACCGGCGTCGGCGGGACGTGGTGGGAGAACCGCTATCCGGGCGCCCGGGTCGATACGCCAAGCCGCTCCTACACCCACCTCTTCGGCGTCGATTTCCCCTATCCCAATCCGTTCTGTGAGTGGCGGGAGAACGTGAAGTATTTCGACTGGGTCGCCGACAACTTCGACCTGCGCCGGCACATCCAGTTCGGGACCGAGGTCAGGGCATTGACCTGGGACGAGGCCGCCGGAGAGTGGCAGATCGACATCGAGGGGCCAGGCGGCGCCCGTACGATCCGGTCCCGCGCGGTGATCACCTCCGTCGGTTTCCTCAGCCGCCCGCAGGTCCCGAACATCGCTGGTGCCGAAACCTTCGCCGGTGCCGCGTGGCACACGGCGCGGTGGCCGCAGGCTGTCGACCTGAAGGGCAAGCGGGTCGCGGTGATCGGCACCGGCTGCACCGGATACCAGATGACCCCAGAGGTTGCGCTGGAGGCCGCCAACGTCACCGTGTTCCAGCGGACGGCGCAGTGGCTGTTTCCCGTGCCCGGCTACCGTTCGCCGTTCGCGCCGCAGGTCAAGTGGCTCGACCGCAACCTGCCGTTCCACACCAACTTCATGCGCGCCCGCACCTGTTCGCTCGATCGGATCGCCAACGTCACGCAGATCGATCCGGACTTCAAAGATCCTAACGCCTGCAACCCGCTCAGCAAGCGGGCCCGCGAAGGGTGCGTCGCCTTCCTGGAGCGCAAGCTCGGCGATCCGGCGCTGGTGGCGGCGATGACGCCACCGCACCCGATCTGGTCGGCCCGCGCGGTTGTTGTTGACCCCGATTATTGCATCCTGGACGCCCTGATGCGCGACAACGTCACTTTGGTCACCGCCGGGATTGATCGCATTGAGCCGGGCGGTATCGTGGCCATGGACGGGACGCTGCACGAGGCCGACGTCATCGTCTACGCCACCGGCTTCCACGCCACGGAGTACCTCTATCCCATGACCATCACCGGCCGCGGGGGGCAGACGCTCGAGGACCTTTGGGCGAAGGATGGCGCGCGCGCCTATCTCGGCTGCATGATCCCGGGCTTTCCCAACCTCTGGTCGATCTACGGGCCGAACACCAACGGCGCCCTCCCCGTGGCAACGTTCCATGAGAAGACCGCCCAATACGCGCTCCAGTGCATGGAGACGCTGGTCCAGGGCAACGCCGGCGCGATGGAGGTCCGGCCGGAGGCCTTTTGGCGCTACAACCGCCTGGTGGATGAACGCAACCTTGAGAAGGTGTGGAGCGACCCGCGCGCCCACAACTACTACTGGACCGAATACGGCCGCTCGGCCGTGATGAACCCCTTCTACACCGCCGAGATGTCGGGGTTCTTGCGGAAACCCGACCTCGCCGATCTGGCGGTTGGCTGATGGACGGCGGGGGGGTCAAGCGTGGGGCCATGGGGGTCTGACGAACCCTGTGGGGTATTGCGGTTACAGGGTGGGTGGGCCCGGGGCTTGGTCTTGGAGCCGGCGGGCTATGACCTGACGGGTGAGAATGCCGTGAAGGTGGCCCCGCTTTGGTCCAATACGACCAAACTCGACGTGGTGCGGCCTGGTATTGCGGTTTCTTGGTAGTGGTCCGGCTGAGGGTCGGGTATCGACCCAAACTGGACGTTTGGGACACCGGTCCATGCCGCCAGGGTGCATCGACCTGTACGCACCAGGATTATGCAGCGGGAAAATTCTTTGATTTCAAGGCTCGCATTTTGGTGCATAATTCTTCTCTGCTGCGCGGCACTAATTTCGGATCAACCCTATAAGAAGCGTCAAAACGTTTTCAATTTCTGACGTTATGACTTTTGATGCCGCATTTTCAGATATCTTGAATATGCTGTCGGTCAACGACCTCAATCTAGTTTGGCTCGGATTCTTCCTTGCCAACTCAATTCTGATGCTTTCTAATTCTTCGCGTAACTGCTTAACATCTTCACTAGATTGATCTTGAGCCAAGGCTGGTTCTGCGATCTTAGCCCAGAAAGCAAGCTTATCCAAGTTTATTTCCGGATTCGTATTCATCGTCGCACCAGGCGATCCCTGTTGGACATTTCCCGATATCACGCTGGCGTTGATAGTGTTAATGTTCCCAGTGGTGTTGGTCGGCATTGAGGGCATTCCTATCATTACACGACGCAGCGCTTTTGACTCGATCTCAAAAATTTGTTTTGCACGCCGCTTGGTAGACGCGAGCAGGCTTGGCGAGTCCGCTAATAGGCTCAATCTCGGGTCGGCCTCATCTTGCACGCCGCAGCAAAAAGTCTCCAATGCCACACCACATCGCAGCATTAATCCCATGCGGTCGAGCGATGTTGAGCGCATATAATGAATGGCTCTTATCGCGTTATTTGTTGGGCGCGGACGGCTTCCGTTTGCATGGAGACCATATCCGCTGGCGGCGCTGGTCCGCCATCCCCTTCTTCGTGATCTTCGTGTCTTCGTGGTGGAGAATCGCGGAGCCGCGGTTCGTCGTGGCCCTACCCAATGGCGCTCTCCCGGACAGTAGGGTGTCCCTGGTTACCTCCGCAGTTTTTCACCACGAAGACACGAAGGGCACGAAGAAGCGACGTTGCGGACATGCCGCCGACGAACACCATCGGACCGAGGGCGAAAGCCAGGGCCCAACAGGTAACGCCATAAGAGCC
>CALQHT020000182.1 GCA_943330455.2 Nitrosovibrio sp. Nv4
AGTGCCGTCACGTCACCCGCCCCCTCCATTCGGGCCAGGGCCTGAAGCTTGAAGTCTCGCGTCCAGCGCGTTTTGGTCTTCGACACACTCGTTCTCCTTGTTGAACAGTGTGCCTCTTTTTAATGTCTCAGTTTAGGGGGTCACTCCAGACCTGCATCGCCGGTGGATCTGGTCTCCAGGCTGTCGGAACCGTCCACTCTCATCAGACGGCGTGTAAGAGCCACATGAGTTGCATCGGTCCGAGCGACCCGGACCGCCCCAGTCTTCTGTCGCGACACGCTTGGAGCCATTTGCCAAACCAGACGAGGCATGCCGGATGACGGGGCCGTTTCCGTGTATCGGTCCGGCGGTGGGCGCATCGGAAAGGGGGCTCCGCCCGAATCTCGATGCCAGGGTGGTTATGTCACGGTGTCGTTATGAATTGACGCTCGCCGTCGCCTTGCCGGTCGGCGTCTCCTTCCCTACGATCGTTGCACGCAACGCACGGGCTGGAGCAACGTGACTGTCCCTCCGCGACCGACCGCCACGAAGCCAAAGACACGCCGCAGGAACGGCTTCATCTCCTATGCCCATGCCGAATACAAGATGTTTGAGGCGTTTTGCGTCCATTTGCGTTCGATCGAACGTGCCTATGAGATCAATTGCCTCCTCGCTGTTTGGAGTGGGTGGTAACGGCGTTACAGGAAAACAACGAGACGAGCCGGCTTGGCGGTTTCTGAATTCCTCTGCGCAACGAAGGGTCTGCTCACGCCCTACACCTATCGGTGAAGGGGACGCGATAGGCCAATCTTTCGGCCGGTTGGTATCAGATGTGGTTGTCTCAGGTCGCCTGTGCGAACCGCCGAACTAGCTCAATCACCCCATCCGGCGTTGCCGCCACCGCGTCAGCCCCGGCGGCGGACAGTTCCTCCGTCCCGCCATAACCCCACAACACGCCGATCGAGCGCAGCCCGTTCGCCTTGGCCGCATGGATATCATGCAACCGGTCACCCACCATCACCGATCCGCCGGCGGGAAGGCTCTCGACGGTCATGATATGGGCCAGTAACTCCTGTTTTTCGTCCAGACCACCGCCTGGCAGCGCGCCATACACGCCACCGACAAAGCCCCGCAGGTTCAGATGCTCGATCACCCGATCCGCGAAGTCCCGCCGCTTCGACGTAGCAACGAACATCGCCACACCCGCATCGCGCAACCCGACCAGCATGTCCAACACACCGGGAAAAACCGAGCAATCGTAAAGCCCGACCGCCGAATAGCGAGCCCGGTAGATTTCGACCGCCCGATCCACCCGATCGTCTCCATACAGCGATAGCAACCGCTGTATGGACACCGCGATGGGCGGCCCGACCGCCCAGGTCAGGTCCCCGGCCGCTTCGGGGTCGTGCCCCATTTCCCCCAGGGTGAACCGGAAACTCGCCGCGATCCCCGGGCGGGAATCCGACAAAGTGCCGTCCAGGTCGAGCAGGACCGTCGAAACAGACGCCATGCCGGGTCAGGCCGCCTTGCCGAACAAGCCACCCAGACGCGCGAGGATCGCCAGATGGGTATCGGCGTCGCCGTAGAGCTGATCGATCACCGTCATGCGCTTGAAGGAATGACCGACGGAATACTCCATCGTCATGCCGATTCCGCCATGGATCTGCACCGCTTCCTGTCCGATATGGCGTCCCGACTTGCCAATCTGGATTTTCGCGGCGGCAATCGCGCGTCTGCGCTCGATCGGATTTTCATCGGCGGCCATGACGGCGGCGAACATCGCCATGCTGCGCGCCTGCTCCAACGCCACCAGCATGTCCACCGACCGGTGCTGCAACACCTGGAACGACCCGATGGTGCGGCCGAACTGCTTCCGGGTCTTCATGTAGTCCAATGTCGTGTCGTGCATAACCTGCATGGTGCCGACAGCTTCGGCGCAGAGCGCGGCGATGGCCTCATCGACCACATGCTCGATGGCCGGCAATGCATTCACACTGAGCACGCCGTCACCGCCGACCCGCACGCCGGACAGGGTGATTTCCGCCGCCCGCAAGCCGTCCTGGGTCGGATAGCCGCGCCGGCTGAACCCGGGCGTTGCCGCATCCACCAGGAACAGGCCCACCCCGTCCCGATCCCGTTGAGCGCCGGCGATCCGCGCCGTCACCAACACCTGATCGGCGCAATCGCCATGCAGCACAACGCTTTTGGCGCCGTCCAGCACATAGGACGACCCGTCCTTGCGCGCCGTGGTCGAAACATCGCCAAGATCGTAGCGGGAGTGGCGCTCCAGATGCGCAAACGCCAGTTTAAGCTTGCCCGAGGTGATCCGCGGCACCAGCGCACCGCGCAAGGCATCGCTGCCGGCACGCCGCAGTAGCCCGCCGGCCAGGATCACGGTGGCGAAATAGGGTTCCAGGATCAGGCCGCGGCCGAACGCTTCCATCACGATCATGGTCTCAACCGGACCGCCGCCAAAGCCGCCCAGGGTTTCCTCGAACGGCAGCCCCAGCAGACCCATTTCGGCGTATTCGCCCCAGAGCTTCTCGCTCCAGCCGCCAGTTTCGGTTTGGTATTGCTTGCGTTGCGCGAACTGATACTTGTCGGCGATCAGGCGATCGACGCTGTCCTTCAGCAGGCGTTGTTCTTCAGTCAGATCGAAGTCCATGCGGATTGCTCCCTCAGCCTGTCAGAGACCCAAGATCGCCTTGGAGATGATGTTCCGCTGGATCTCGTTCGACCCGCCGTAGATCGACACCTTGCGGTAGTTGAAATACATCGGCGCCGCCTCGCTGGCGTATTCCGGCCCGATCGCCGGTTCGTTCCGCCCGTCGAAGTCGCGCTGGTAGGGCATGGCATAGGGCCCGACGACCTCCATCAGAAGTTCCGTCAACTGCTGCTGGATGACCGAGCCTTTCAGCTTTAGAAGCGACGACGCCGGATTTTGCTTGCCCTTCTCCATCTTGCGCTCATCCGCGACGACGCGGAGCTGGGTCATTTCCAGTGCCTTCAGCTCCACCTCGATCGACGCGAGCTTCTCCTGGAAGCGCGGATCCGCGATCAACGGGCGCCCGCCGGACATTTCCAGCGCCGCCAGTTCCTTGATCCGCGCGACCTTGGCCTTGGACATGCCGACGCGAGCGATGCCGGTGCGTTCGTTGCCCAGCAGGAACTTCGCGTAATCCCAGCCCTTGTTTTCCTGGCCGACCAGGTTTTCCGCCGGCACCTCGACATTGTCGAAGAACACCTCGTTCACTTCCCGGCCGCCATCGATGGTGACGATGGGGCGGACGGTGATGCCGGGGGTCTTCATGTCGATCAGCAGGAACGAAATCCCTTCCTGCTGCTTGGCGGCGGTGTCGGTGCGCACCAGGCAGAAGATCCAATCGGCATATTGCGCCAGGGTGGTCCAGATCTTCTGGCCATTCACCACATACTTGTCGCCCTTGCGCTCCGCCCGCGTGCGTAGCGACGCCAGATCGGACCCGGAGCCGGGTTCCGAGAATCCCTGGCACCAGAAGATTTCGGCGCTGGCGGTGGCGGGCAGGAAGCGCCGTTTCAGCTCGTCGCTGGCGAATTGCGCGATCACTGGCCCGACCATGGACACGTTGAAGGCGATCGGTGACGGAGCGTGCGCCAACTGCATCTCATCCTGATACAGATAGACCTGCACCGGCGACCAGTCTTTGCCGCCCCAGGCGACGGGCCAGTTCACCGTGGCCCAGCCATGCTGGTTCATGATGCGCTGGCTGGTGACCATGTCGTCTTTGGTCAGGCCCTCCCCCTCGGCCACCTTGGCGCGGATGCTGTCGGGGATCTGCGTGCGGAAGAACCGGCGCGCTTCGTCGCGGAAGGCCAGTTCCTCATCGGTGAAACTCAGGTCCATGTCATGTCCTCCCGGGACTTTCTCCAGGCGTCATACGCGCGGGGTGTTGGATTGGATCAGGCGCGCTTCAGCCGATCGGCGAATTGCTTGCGGAATTTCACCACTTTCGGCGCCACCACCACCTGGCAATAGCCGGTCCAGGGGTTGAGCGCGAAATAGTCGTGATGCTCGGGTTCCGCCTCATAGAACGCGGTCAGAGGCTCCAATTCCGTCACCAGCTTGCCCGACCAGATCTTCGCGTCCGCGATCTCCTGCATCACCGCCTTCGCCGTCGCCGCCTGGGCGTCCGAGTGCGTCAGGATGATCGAGCGATATTGGGTCCCGACATCGTTCCCCTGGCGATTGAGCGTGGTCGGGTCATGGATCGAGAAAAATACCCGCAGCAGGTCGGCATAGGTCAGTTCGGCGTTGCCGAACTTGACCTGCACCACCTCCGCATGGCCGGTGGTGCCGCTGCAGACGGCCTTGTAGGTCGGGTTTGCGACCTGGCCGGCGGCATAGCCCGACATCACCCAATTGACGCCGCGCAGGTCCTTGAACACCGCTTCCAGGCACCAGAAGCAGCCGCCGCCGAGTGTCGCGGTTTCCTCGCTCATGTCCCAATCTCCTTTGCGTTTCGCCGATCATATAGCGAGTTTTGTCGGCCGCGACACCTGCCGCCCTGCTTTCTTTCCCCATGCCACCTGTCGGGCTAGTCTGGCGCCCAGGGAGGACCGAACCATGACCGTTCAGGGCGTCTACGAGAATTTCCGCATCGACCGCGTGATCTACGGTAAGCCGGCCGCCGCCACCCTGGCGGCAGAGGCCGAGCGTCTGGACGCCAAACGGGTGTTTCTGCTGGTCAGTCGGACGCTCGATCGAGAAACGACTTGGGTGAACGACATGCGGACCGCTTTGGGCGCCCGTTATGCCGGTTCGTATGACGGGATGCCGTCGCATACTCCGCGGGAGGCGGTGTTGCAGGCGACGGAGGCGGCTCGGGCGGTCAATGCCGATCTGATTGTGACGTTCGGAGGCGGGTCGGGCACGGATGCCGGCAAGATGGTGCGGCTGGCGATGAAGCACGATGTGCGCGGCACGCAGGATTTCGACCGTTTCGTGGCGCGTGTCGGGCCGGATGGGCGGCGGGTGATGCCGGTGTTCGATGGGCCGGACGTGCCGCAGATCGCCATTCCGACGACCTTGTCCGGCGGTGACTTCAATCCCTCCGCCGGGGCGACCGATACGCGCACAATGTTGAAAGAAATATTTCGTCATCCTATGCTTGTGCCGAGTGTGATTGTCTTGGATGCGGCGGTGACGGTGAAGACGCCGCAGTGGTTGTGGCTGTCGTCCGGGGTTCGTGCGCTCGATCACGCTGTCGAAACGGTTTGTTCGGGTGTCGCGGACGCGCGGTCGTATCTGGAGGCGGTGCCGGCCATCAAACTGCTGGCCCGCGCCCTTCCCGCCACCCTCGCCGACCCTCTGGACCTGGCCGCTCGGCTGGATGCCCAGTTGGCGGTGTGGTTGTCGATGGAGCACAACCGGTTTGCGGTTCCGATGGGCGCCAGTCATGGGATTGGCCATGTGCTGGGCGGGACTTGCAACGTGCCGCATGGCTATACATCGTGCGTGATGTTGCCGACGGTCCTTAAGTGGAACGAAGCCGCGAATGCGGACCGTCAGGCGCTGGTGTCGGAAGCCTTCGGGCAGGCGGGCCGGCCGGCGTGGGAGGTCGTTCACGAATTCGTCAGCGGATTGGGCCTGCCGCGCAGCCTGTCCGCCGTCGGCGTGGGGCCGGACCAGTTCGAGACGGTGGCCAAGGCGGCGCTGCTGGATCATTATTTGCACACCAATCCGCGGCCGGTGCACGGGGTGCAGGATATCATGGAGATTTTGCGTATGGCGGCGTGAGGGAAATTGGTTTGAACCGGACTCGCCACCAGGTCGCTTGGAGCGGCCTGGAGAAGCCGAATTGAACGCGAAATATTCAGGTTCAAGGCATGGACCGTCATAATATTTGCTTAATATAGAGTTGAGAGATATATGTAGAAACAGGTCGAAATCGACCCATGAAATACGAGTGGCATTGTTAAATTGGCTGGTCATTCGCTTCATTTATCGTATGATATCATGGAGCTAGAGCAAGCCGATGGCAAAGATCACTTGGGTTGCGCCCAATCCCGGAACCTGGACCACGCTCGGCAATTGGTCTCCGGCGCAGATACCCGGGGCCGCTGATAGCGTGCTGTTCGATGGCAGCGGTTCCGATTTGTCGTTCGTTGGAACTTCGACCGTCGCAAACCTGACGTTGAACGACCCGACGACTCTGCTGACCGTGACTGGGGCGCTGACGGTTGTGAATGACCTGGTGGTTACCAGTGGCACACTTGCCGTTACGGGTAACGCCAAAGCGGTCCTGAACAATTTCACCAACCAGGGTACGATCACGATCGCCGCAACCGGCACGGTCGTCGCAACGGGGTCCTACAGCGCGGATAGTGTGGAGCGGATCGGAGGTTCCGGTGGGAATCTTGAGTTGCATGGCACGTTGGATAACGTAGGCGGCACGTTTACGCTTCCTACGGACGTAAGATTGGTGTCCTTGGGGGTGATCCACGGCGGCACGGTGGTCGGTGATGTCCCGCCAAGGACGTTTTTCCGGCAAATCCAGGCGCTTGACGGCGTGACTTGGCGGGGAGGACTCGGGCTCAGCGCGGGCTTTCAAGACGTGATGGAGATCAACAACGGATTTGCCATTTATGCGCCGGATGGCGTGAGTCGGGGAACCATAGACATCTCCAACATAGT
Source organism: Nitrosovibrio sp. Nv4 (assembly GCA_943330455.2). Lineage (GTDB taxonomy): Bacteria > Pseudomonadota > Alphaproteobacteria > Acetobacterales > Acetobacteraceae > Rhodopila. The sequence goes on from CALQHT020000182.1 coordinate 6,653, forward strand.
GCTGCAGTTCAATGGCGATCAGCTATTTGACAACGCGATACTACGCCTCAGGGCAGAGGGGATGGGTGGCAATTTCGTCAGGGCCGGAGGGACTCTCACACTGGGAGCTGGTATCGACATACCGATGACCGAGCTTCACGGGGGAGAAGCCAATCTGAGCGTCAGGTTGGAGGGAATCGATACAAACAGCAAGATTGTCAACAATGGCACAATCGTGCATTTGCCCCGGGATGGACCCACGAATGGTGAGTTTGGCTATGGCGGCGGCATGTCGGTATCGGTGCACGAGTTCATCAATAATGGCATCATGGCGGCAGCGGCCAAGGCTTACGATCCCAATGTATACTACAATGCAGACGTATATAAGGTAAGCGGGTACATCACGATAGATTCGGCGATCTTCAAAAACGGGGAAAATGGCACGATCAGAATCTCTGGTTATGGTGATGAGAAAGCGGCCCAAATACTGGTCTCCCAGGCCACCGATTTTACTAATGACGGAACGATATTCGCAAATGGCGGGTCAATTGACATAGACCCATTCCTGCAAGGTGGCGGTATCGTGACCGTGGCCAGCGACGGCACGGTCGACCTTGGCGTAGGAGCCTCGCAGGGTCAAACCATCGCATTCATCGACAGTGGCGTCCTCGAACTGGGAACGCCTGCGCTATTCGCCGGCACGATCACCGGCGTTACGAAGGTTACTCGTATCGACCTTGCCGTGTCGGCAAAGGCCATTGCTTATACCAACAACCACCTCACGATGCAGTTGGGTGGCGGCCAGACCTTCAACCTGAACATCGTCGGCGACAACCTCACCCTTAGCAATTTCGTCGTCAACTCCGGGGCCGCCACGACCTCAATTTCTACCAATGTCCCGGCCCCCTGCTTCGCGGCGGGAACCCGGATCGCAACCGACGCTGGAGATGTCGCGGTGGAAGACCTCAACATCGGTGACAATGTCCTGACCGCACCTGACGCCGCGCCACAGTCGATCGTCTGGATCGGCCAGCGTCTCGTCGATTGCCGGCACCATCCCAACCCTCGCAAGGTCTGGCCAGTCCGCATTGCCGCCGGGGCGTTCGCGCCCTGCCAGCCAGCCCGCGATCTTTTTCTCTCCCCGGATCACGCCGTCTTCGTGGACGATGTGTTGATCCCGGTGAAGTATTTGATAAACGGCGGCAGTATCGCCCAGATCGAAATGGACGATGTCGAATACTACCATATCGAGCTTGCCCACCACGATATCATCGTGGCGGAAGGACTGCCGGTGGAGTCCTATTTGGATACCGGCGACCGTGCCAGTTTCGCCAATGGTGGCGCCGCAATGGACTTGTTTCCGGTGTTCGGATCCGGGGTCGGACTTGAGATCCTGCGGGAGGCGTGCAGCCGAGCGCCGTTGGTGATTGTGGGGGCGGTGGTAGAGGGTGTGCGCAGACGGTTGGATCGCGCACGGTCTTCGAAGCGTCGTCTCGTCTCCGCGCGATGATCTGAGTGTATCCGGGGATCGATCCGCAGCCAGTCGGATCGGTCGCTCAGGCCAGAGCCGGGGACACTACGCTCGGTTGACCGCCTCAGCATGGCTTGATTTCAGCCGCCTGCGTCTTGCCTGGAGCGCCGGCCCGTTGGCAAACCCCACACCCCGTACCCCGAACCTCACCCAAAGAACGACCGCATCCGACGCAGCAATTCCTCCGGCTGCTCCTCTGGCATCCAGTGCCCGCAGTCCGCGATCACGCCACCTTGCACGTTATCGGCGAGCCTACGGAGGGATTCCACCACCTCCATCCGCCGGCCCCAGCCGCTGTCGCCGCCCAGCGCCAGCACCGGCATCGGCAGCCGAAAGCGCGCGGCAATGGCCTCGTTGTCGGCGATGTCCTGAGGAATGGCGCGATAATACGAAAATCCCGCCCGCAGAGCGCCTGGTTGGCGATAGACCCGCAGATACTCGGCGATGTCGGCTTCGGGAATGGCGTCCGGGCGGTGGCCGTAGTTGCGATAGAACCAGCCGAAATAGATGTCCTCCCGGCCGGCGACCAGGGCTTCTGGCAGGTCCGCGGTCTGGTGGAAGGCGTGGTGCCACCGGCGCCCGCCCTGGCTGATATTGGCGCTGCCGTCGCCGGGGATTGCCACGTCCAGGATGGCCAGTTTCTTCACAGCGTCGGGATGCGCGGCCGCGATCGCATAGGCGGTCGGCCCGCCCCAGTCATGCCCGACCAGATAGAAGGACTCGACGCCCAGACGTTGCAACAGTCGCCAGATGTCGTTGCCGACGGTCTTCTTGTCGTAACCACCCAGCGGCCGAGACGAATCCCCCAGGCCCCGCAGGTCCGGCGCGATCACCATGTAGTCTCGCGCCAGATCCTTCATCACATGCCGCCACTCGTACCAGCTTTGCGGCCAACCATGCAGCAACACGACCGGAAAGCCCTGGCCGGCCGTCACGTAATGCAGCCGCACGTCGCCCAGATCCGCGTGGTGATGGACGAATGAAATCTCGGTCATAACGGTGTCCGCCTGTGATGCTTGCGTCATCTATAGCCAATCTTTCCGCGTCACGACAGACGAGCCAGCACGGCCAGGTCCGCCACGCGCTCCGGGGGAACGAAGTAGAAGCCGAACACGTAAGGGTGGGAAACCTCGAACGCAGCCGGAGAAGGAGATCCCTTCTGCATCGTCTCGATGTCCAAGGCTTCGATCGGGCGCCAGTCGCCGTAGAATTCGAAATAGCCGGAGTAGCCCAAAGGCCGCAGCAGGTCGGGCACGGCGCGGGTGCTGCCGGCGCGATGGCGTTCCTCGATTTCCACCGAAATCACCGGCCGGCAGCGGCGCAACGTGTCCAGGGCACCGCGCAGGACCTCCTCCTCGGCGCCTTCGACGTCGATCTTGATGGCGGTGACATCCGTCAGACGCAGCGAGTCCAAGGTCAAGGTCGGCACGGTCCAGCGATCGATCGCCTCCACCCGCGGATCGTCGCGTTGGATCGCGGCGTAGTCCTTGGCGATGGACGCCCATTCCTCCTGCGCCTCCCCGCCCACACGCGGCACCGCCAGGGTGACCGAGCCGGCACGGTCGGACAGCGCCTCCGGCCGCGGGGTCACCCGGTTTGGCGGCAGACCGGCAATGGCCTGGCACAGGCGAGCAAAGGCCGGCGGCAGTGGCTCGAACGCAATCACCCGCGTTCCGGGCAGGTCCGCCAGCGGCAGGGTCAGTCGTCCGTCATGCGCGCCGGCATCGACGATGGTGCCGGGAACAACGCCAACACGGTGCATGGCGCGGTGAAACTCGATTTCCTGCATCGGTGTCCCCGGGGACGCCTCCATGGGATAGACTGCTCCGAAGGTTAGGCGCGACTCACGCGATCGCAACCCAAAAACGGAGGAAGTCGGGAATTGTCCGCGAATTACCGCTTGGCGTGGAGCAGGGAGGCCAAACAGCGTCATGGTGGGCGCCGGCCAAGCATCCACGATTTGCACTCAACCAGCTCAGCATGTCGTGGATGGTCGGCCTTCGCCGATCATGACGGGGAAGGCCGGTCGGTCGCTCCAGCCAACGCGGTTGTTCCTGGACCAGCTTGTAGCCGATGACGGAAGCCGTCCTGCCAGCCCCCTCCGCGTCGGCAACCGTCAGGGCCGCCCGCCGGCGCGCGATCCTGTGCGTGCTGGCCGCCTCGGCGATCTTTTCCGTGGGGGCGGCCATCGTGAAGGCCCTGACCGAAAGCATCCCGGTCATCGAGATCGTCATGTTTCGCGGCTATGTCGGCTTCCTGGCGATGACACCGGTGTTGTGGCGCCATGGCGGCTTGGTCGCGTTGAAAACCCGCCAGCCTGGCGGGCATATTCTGCGAACGGTTTATGGATTTATCGGCACTGTCTCGACCGTCTACGGGTTCGCGTTTCTGCCGCTGGTCACCGTCACTGCTCTGGGCTTCGCCATGCCGTTGGTCCTGACTGCCCTGTCCGTGCCCCTGCTGAGAGAGAAGGTCGGTTGGCGGCGCGCCAGTGCCGTCCTGGTGGGGTTCGGCGGCGTCCTGGTCATCCTGCGGCCATGGGAAGCGGCGGAGACCGGGTCCGTGGAACTCGGCGCCATCGCCTTCGTATTGGCCGGCGTGGTGACCTGGGCGTTGGCCATGATCACCATCCGCAAGATGGGCGAGGCGGGGGAGCGCAATGTGACCATCGTCGCCTGGTACACCCTCGGGACGGCCCTGCTGGCGACCATCGGGACAATCCCGGTCTGGATCACGCCGACCTTGCCGCAATTTCTGGCCCTGCTGGCCGCGGGCGTGATGTCCGGCGTCGCGCAACTGCTGATGACCGAAGGCTATCGCGGCGGCGAAACCACCCTGGTCGCGCCGTTCGAATACGGCGCGATCGTCTACACCACGATCCTGGGCATCGCGATCTGGAGCGATTACCCGGACGCCTGGGACCTGACCGGTGTGGCGATCCTGGTCGGGGCCGGGCTCTATATCTGGCGCCGGGAGGTCAGCCTGGGGATCCGCCGCTGACCCGCCCTCCCCAAGGATTACGTGAGCCGGCGCAAGCCTGGGCGGCGCACGCACGCACCGCCCCGGTCCACGTCAAACCGGCACGAATCCCAGAATGATCGAGGCCAGACCCAGCAGCAGGTTGATCCCCACCAGCTTGCGGATCGACTCCAGGCTGGCAACCATCACCGGCGGCTCGGAGGAGCCACGGAACGCCCGGTAAGGGCCGAAGAACAGCCACGCGAACACCCCGCCCATGATCAACCCGAGGAGCATCATCGCGTGCACCGGCCAGCGGACACCGGCCATGCCGCCATACAGATGGATCATCCCGAAACCGGTCAGGATCACCAGCGGCATCGCGTGCCACACCACCAGGAAGAACCGCCGCAGCACCTGCCCCTGCAACAACATCCTCTGCGCCGGCTCCAGCACCCCCATGCTCGGCCGCAACACAACATAGGTGAAGAACATCCCACCGACCCATAGCGCCGCGCTCAACACATGCACCGTTTTCAGCAGTGCGATCAGCATCACAGTCATTCATGAACCTCCAGAATTTCGGCCGACAGGGCCTGTAGTTCGCGCGCCGCCAGGGAGCGTGGCGCTGTTTCCGTCACGCCCAGGCCCAGTGCGAAGGCGGCGGCAAATCCGGTGCGGTTGCCGATGGTGCCGGTCAGCACCGGCTGGCCGCGTTGGGCGAGGTCGGCGGCAATCGCGTCCCTCAATTTCGATGTGGCGGGGACACGGTTGAGCACGATCGCAACCCGACGTCGTTCCTCGGTCGCGAGTTTCAAGGTTTCCTCGGCCGCCCAGACATCCGGCAGGCTGGGTTGTAGCGGCACCAGCACCAAGTCCGCTCCTCTTATCGCCAGCCTGGCATCGGTGTCCACGCGGGGAGGGCTGTCGATCAGGATGACATCGTGTTCCCGCCGCAGCCGTTCCAGTTCGGCGGTCAACCGCCAGCCGGATACGTCGGAAAATGTCAGGCGCGCCGCCGCGGGGGACCGGGTGAGGCGCAGCGCGTGCCAGCGTGTGAGGCTGCGTTGCGGGTCGATATCCAGAAGCGCCACCCGGCATCGCCCCGCCAGGGATGCGGCGAGGTTGGCGGCAAGCGTGGTTTTCCCGGTGCCGCCCTTCTGTTGTGCCAGTGTGACGACCACCGCCATGAAGTGACTCCGTGGTTGGATGGGGCTCATGGGACCAGAACCCGGCGCGCTCCGCCAGGGGTGTGCGGTGTCAGTGTTACACCAACCGTCCTGACCATTGACCGGTGCACCGCCCGTCCCCTCACCGTCATTGCCGGGCTCGACCCACGGCTGTCCGGTTTAAATAACTTGTACTTTCCATATTTATGGATTCGACTCGAACCCATCGCAACACCGCGAATCGGGACAGGGTCGAATCACATGGAACCGCACAGGAATACAGTCATACA
>CALQHT020000183.1 GCA_943330455.2 Nitrosovibrio sp. Nv4
AGCCTGGTCCAGGCCGCGAAGGCAAAGGCGCGCGGATATCGATCAACCCGTAACCTCAAAGCCATGGTCTATCTCATCGCCGGAAAGCTCGACCTCAGGCTGCCAGTATGAAATCGTTACCACCCACTCCAAACAGCGAGGAGCCAAATAGGCGAATTCAAAGTCATGGTTCCCATCAATAAAGGCGAAGTCCAGGGACACCTGCTCGTTTTCCAACTTCGTGAAAAACTCCATCGAATTGAGCGCATGATACCGCACGTGACTCTGCAAATCGCTCGGCCAACTGGCTATGATACCCGGACAACGGCTGGCGCCGAACGGGTCGGTTGTATGCAATACGCCTTCACCATTCTCCCACAACGCCCGCGCCAGGAGTTCGGACGTCCCGGCAAAATAGGTTCCGACCTCTATGATGTTCTGGGGCCGCATGGTCCTGACGATGTGATAGAGAAGCTCACGGCCCATGCCCCGGAGCAGGGACTGCCGAGGATAGGCCATGAACGCCCGATGCGGTTTTTCGAACCGATCCGATCCACGCCAGGCGACGATGCTCTCAAGGGTCAGTTCGTCGGGACCGTCCTCATAATCCATGACCCGAAACAGCGGCAAGACTTCCGATGATGCCGCGGGCTGCGTCGCCACACTTGGGCTATTTTTCGATTTATTTCCGATTTTCTGCTCGTTCATCAGAATCTGTTGGCTTTCCAGCTCCCGACGCCGATCGGCAATCTCCGTGAGCGTCATCATGTGGCGATTGATGAGTTCAGTCTGGTTTGCAACACCCTCCATGATCCCTTCAAGCATATGCCTGGACCTTTCGACGTTCATAAAGAACTGTCTCAACGTCGCGATCAGGTTCATAGATGCTCCTGTATTTTCCGCGGGAGGATAAGGACCCGCTGTGCAATGAATTGATTTATTCAGGGAGGGGCTCCGATTCTATGGTGGGCCCTTCCGGCACGCAAGGGGATACCCCGAACTCGCCGCACCGTCACATGGTGGGAGGCCGCATCGAAAAACCTGAGATGGCCGGGAGCCGGGCCAAGTCAGTCTTGAGATGAACGATCCCTCGTCTGTTTCCATCCCAACATGGATCGTGCACCCTCCCCTTCGATCGCCGTTGCGCGCACCACGAAACGCGACCTTCCAGGTCGGTCAACCTTGCCAGATCGGCAGCCCCAGCAGACCCGACACCGCGCATAATCCGAACGCAACGCGACGGAACACGACATCGCTGGCGCCCCGGAACAAGCGATCCCCCAGAAACAGCGCCCCGGCGTAGAACGGCAACAGCACGAAACCGAGCACCACGATCGCAACGGTGAAGATCCCGTGCCAGGCATACAGGCCCAGAGTGATCCCCGTCGTGATCGCGAAATAGGCAAAGATGTTCGACCGAACCAAACTGCTGTTGGATCGCCCTCCCAGCCAGAACAGCACCAATGGCGGCCCGCCAATCCCCACCGCGCCGTTTGTGAACCCGGCAACCCCACCGACCGCCAGCGACACCAGCACCGTCGGCGGCTTCTGGTAACGCCAGCCGCTGGCCAACCCGACCGTCGAGGCCAGCACCATCCCCGAGATCGCCCAACGCAGCGGCTCCGGGTCGCTATGCGCCAACACCCAGACCCCGAACGGCAGCAGGATCGTGCTGCCGATCAGCAAGGGCCCCAGTTCTCGCCATGTGGCCCGCTTGAGATGGATGTGCACGATCGGCGCGGTCGCGAAGGCATCGATGACCCAGAGCACCAGCACCGCCACGGTCGGCCCATACAGAATCCCGCAGAGCGGCACGAACATCAGCGCCGCGCCGAACCCGGAAAAGCCGCGGACCAGGCCGGCGAGTGCCGCAATCCCAACCGCCCAGGGGAAGCGCGAGTCGAACAATGCGGCACAGTCGGGGCAAAAAGCAGTTAACACGCGAACTCCTTGCGCAGATACGGCACGCAGATACGGCGCGTCGATGCGGGCACCGGTCGTCCGCTGTCGGATTGTCCTGTTGGCGCTGGAAGCGCCAGGTGCTCGGATCGGCCATCCCCGTGGGACATGTTGACAGACCGCGGCTTGTACCACGAACCCGGCGTCCTTGTAGTGGCGCCTCGGCCTTCCCCTTGCCTTATCTGGTCAATTTTCCGTCCGTGTTCATCGCCCGTTAGCATCCGGCGCCCATCGTGCGCCGATGACCGATCTTCCCCCTCCGGTTCAGACCGCGCACGCCCGTGGCATGGATGCCGAGGCGCGCGCCTGTTCGGCCTTGATCGACGATGGCTGGACGATCCACGCCAGACGGGTGCGCACCGGCGTGGGCGAGATCGACATCGTCGCCGAACGCGATGGGATCCTGGCGATCGTCGAGGTCAAAGCCCGCCCTCGTCTGGCCGACGCGGCCGCCTCCCTGTCAACCCGTCAGCAATTGCGCCTGATCGCGGCGGCGGAGGTCATCCTGTCGGGCCATCCGGATTGGGGCGCCAACGGGGTCCGTTTCGACGTGCTGGTGGTCGACGCTCAGGGACGCGTGCGCCGGATTGCCGACGCGTTTCGCGCCGACTTGTAGGCACGCCGGTTCCACAGTTCGGGCCTGGGATCAGCCGACCGCCACGCTGCCCCGACCGGGAGCGGCACGTTACGACACGACCATTACAGCCGGACCTCCACCCTGATGCGGTCAGTACTCGCCCGCAGCCGACCGTCGACGCGATGCAGCAACCCCATGTGCTCCAATGCCATCACATCCGCACGCACACCGATATCTTGCCGCTCCAACGCCTGCGACACCGCGTTGATCGACACGTCCGGATGGTCATGCACGTGCCGAAGCAAATCGAGCCGAACACCGGTCAGGACCGCGGACAGTCCCTCCCAACTCTGGATCCCCAGAACCCGTTGTTCCAACAGGCGCTCACCCCGCTCCCCACGCTTCCAGGCATCCAGGAAATCGGCGGCGTCGTCTTCCGCCGAACCGCCCACGATGATCGTCATATCGCCCATGGTCTCGTCCTTTCAGCCGTCGCTACGAACCGCGCGCACATCCGCCAGAAAATCCGCGACCAGCCGTTCCGGGGTGACGAACTGGTAGTGCTGCGCCTCATGACCGCGATAACGCCGATGCTCGTGATCGCCGGCGGTGTTGTCGTACCCGATCAACCGTCCCCCGGCGTTGCCATAGAACAGCGCGTATTCCAGCCGATGCGGTCGGCCGAGGACCGGAACGTCCCACAACGCCATCTCCAGGATCATGCCATCATCAAAAATCCGCTTTCGCTGCCGGATCAACCGCGGGCCGACCATCGCAATCTTTGAGATGAACGTCATCGTCTACTTCCTTCCAGGCATGCGGTGACGAAAGGCCAGAGCTTCGGCGACATGCGGACGCGCAACCTGATCGGCGCCGGCCAGATCGGCGATGCTGCGTGCAACACGCAAGGTCCGCGTGTAGCCGCGAGGCGACAGGCGCAATTTCTCCATCGCCTGTTCCAACAGGCTCCCGGCCTCCGGCAGCACGGCGATGTCGCCGCCATCGGCTTCGGCATTGCTGACCGGTCCGTCCGGGCCATAGCGGCGACGCTGCCGCTCCCGCGCCCGCACGACCCGTTCGGCGACCAAGGCGGTGGGCTCCCCCGGCGGGGCATGCGCCAATTCGGCGGCGGAGGCGGGCTGGACCTCCACGGTCAGGTCGATGCGATCGATGACCGGGCCGCTGATGCGATGCTGGTAGTCCTCTCCACAGCGCGGCGCGCGGCCGCATTCCCGGCCGCCATCGCCCAGATAGCCGCACCGGCAGGGGTTCATCGCCGCCACCAACTGGAACCGCGCCGGATAGGTGATATGCGCGGCGGCACGCGACACCGTGGTGCGGCCCGACTCCATCGGCTGACGCAGCGCTTCCAGGGCCTGGCGGGGAAATTCGGGCAACTCGTCCAGGAACAGCACGCCGCGATGCGCCAGTGACACCTCCCCGGGTCGCGCCCGGTGACCGCCTCCGCTGAGCGCGGCCTGCGACGCGGAATGGTGCGGTTCGCGAAACGGTGGGCGCATGACCAGGCGGCCGCCGTCCAGCAGGCCGGCGACGCTGTGGATCATGCTGACCTCCAGCGCCGATCTGGGGTCGAGGTCCGGCAGCAGGCTGGGCAGGCGCGCCGCCAGCATGGATTTCCCGGCGCCTGGCGGGCCGATCAGCAGCAGGTTGTGACCCCCGGCGGCAGCGATCTCCAGGGCACGCTTGGCGGTCTCCATGCCCTTGACGTCGCGCAAATCGGGTCCCGGTTCGGCTTCCGCCACGCCGGCGGTTTCCGGCGGGGTCAACACCTGCGTGCCGCGAAAATGGTTGATCAGAGACAGCAGGTCGGGCGGCGCCAGCACCTGGATGCGGCCGGCCCAGGCGGCCTCCCCGCCCTGGCTGGCCGGGCAGATCAGCCCCCAATCGCGCGCCGACGCCCCGATCGCCGCCGGCAACACACCGGACACCGGATTGAGCGAGCCATCCAGCGACAATTCGCCCAAGGCCGCGTATCCGGCGATCTCATCGCGCGGCACCACGTCCATCGCCGCCAGCACGGCCAGGGCCAGGGGCAAATCGAAATGGCTGCCCTCTTTCAGCAGATCCGCCGGCTTCAGGTTTATCAGGATGCGCTTGGGCGGCAGCGACAATCCCATGGCGGAAAACGCCGCCCGCACCCTCTCGCGCGCCTCGCCCACCGCCTTGTCGGGCAAGCCGACCAGCAGCAGCGCCGGCATGCCGGAGGAGATCTGCACCTGTACCTCGACCGGCACCGCGTCGATGCCGGAGAAGGCGAATGTGTTGACGGGGGCCATCGCCTGCGAGGGTGACCGTGTGCTCATGAAGACGATTGTGGGGCAAGACGGTAAATATCTTGGTAACGCCAAACCGATATTGTCCCTCCCCAGGGCATTTTACCGGGTGGGGCATTCCGTTCGCGGGACGGTGCCCTGCGATGGAACGACGAACCGTTCGTTGATTCGCCAACGCCGGACGTGGCAGGTTCGATGGATAAGAACGACAGTCTCAGATTGCACCGAGGCGTCCAGGAGAGTGACATGCGCGTTTCATACGGCTGGGCGATCATCGCCGTCGGCATGGCGGTGTCGTGCATCGGCATGGGAGCGATGATGTCCCTTGGCGTCTTCTTGCAGCCTATCGCGCAGGACACCGGCTGGTCCCGAACCTCAATCTCCACCGCCGCGCTGCTCAATTTTCTGGGTATGGGCGTCGGCTCCTTTGTCTGGGGCGCCCTGTCGGACCGGTTCGGCGCGCGGATCATCGTGATGGCCGGCGGGGCCATGCTGGGTCTCGGGCTGGGCTTCGCGAGCCAGACCGAATCGGTCCTCGCCTTCCAGGCGGTCTATGGCGGCACCGTGGGTCTGGCGGTGGGCAGTCTTTACGTGCCGATGACGGCCCTAGCAGTGCGCTGGTTCGACCGGAACCGCAGCCTGGCCGTCGCGCTGGTATCCGTCGGCATGGGCATGGGCACGACGATTATGGCACCGCTCGCGGGGTGGTTGATGCGCCAAGGGGACCATCAGGGGGACTGGCGGTCAGCGATGCTGACGATGGCGGGTATCGCCTGGGCCGTGATCCTGCCGAGCGCGCTGCTGCTGCGAGAACCGACGGTTCCGGTGGGCGGAGCGGCGACCAGCGGGCAGAACGAACCGGCCGACATGTCGTTGCTCAAGGCGCTGGTTTCGCCCCAGTGCCTGGCGATTTCGCTGGCCTTCTTCGCCTGCTGCGCCGCCCATTCGGGGCCAATCTTCCACATGGTGAGCTATGTGGCCGATTGCGGCGTGCCCGAGATGGCGGCGGCATCGGTGTTCGGCATGGCCGGTCTGGGCGGTCTCGGCGGTCGGATCGTGTTCGGTCTGATATCGGACCGGATCGGCGCCAGACCCACCCTGATCGCCGGGCTGACCCTGCAAGGAACCGCGATATTGCTATGGCTGGCGGCAGGCGGCCTGGGCGGCTTCTACGCCGTGGCGCTCATTTTCGGATTTGCCTACGGCGGCGTGATGCCCCTTTACGCCATCCTGGTGCGGGAGAGCTTCCCCGGACGGATCATGGGCGGCGTCTTCGGCGTGGTCGTCATGGTGTCGTTCTTCGGCATGGCGATCGGGCCGTGGCTGGGCGGGTTCGTGTTCGACACCTATGGAAACTATGGGTGGCTGTACATCGTCTCCTCGGGATTGGGGTTGGGAGCTGCCGTGGTGGCGTGCCTGGTCCGACCGAACGGCGGTCGCCTGGTCGCCCAACCGGCCTGACTCCATACGACCAACGGCCCTAACCAATATCCGATAGATTCGCCCAACCGTCATTGCCGGACTTGATCCGGCAACCTACTCCCTGCCGTTGAAGCGCGGGTTGCCGGATCAAGTCCGGCAATGACGGTAAGGGAGGGCAGCGGTCAGAAAAAATCCACCACAACGCCCCTACCCCAGCACTCCCAAGGCCGCCTTGACCCCAAACTCACTCGGCAAGGACCCCTTTGGGAACAGCCTGGTTACATGCCCCATCTTGCGGCCGGGTCGCGCCTCTTCCTTGCCATAAAGATGCGGGATCAGACGCGGTGTCGCGAGAATTTCGGGCCACAGACCAGTCTCCTCCGGCCCGACCAAATTCTTCATCACCGCGTCGGAATGCCGCTCCGCCGGCGGTAACGGCAGGCCGGCAATCGCGCGGATATGCAACTCGAACTGGCTCATCGGGCAGGCATCGATCGTCCAATGCCCGGAATTATGCGGCCGCGGCGCGATTTCGTTCACCAGGACCCGCCCCTGCGAGTCGACGAACATTTCCACCGCCAGCAGACCCACCAGATCGAGTGCCTCCGCCACGCGTCGAGCGACCGCCTGGGCGGTCTGGTCGATCGCGGTGGAAATCCGCGCCGGCGCCAGAGTCACGTCCAGGATGTGGTCGCGATGGCGGTTTTCCACGGTGTCAAAGGCGGACATGGTCCCGTCGGCCCCGCGTCCGATGACCACGCTGATCTCTTGCGCGAAGTCGATAAAGCCTTCCAGCACCAGGGGCTTGGGCGACAAACGCTCGAACGCCGGCGCCAGATCGTCCGGACCGCGCAACATCGCCTGGCCCTTGCCGTCATAGCCGAGCCGCGTGGTCTTCAGCACCGCCGGCAGACCCAGCCGTACGACGGCCGCCTGAAGGTCGTCCAATGTCTCGACAACTGCCCAGGGCGCCGTTGTCGCCCCCGCGCCATTGAGAAAAGTCTTCTCGGCGATGCGGTCCTGGCTGATGCGCAGAATGGCCGGCGACGGGCAAACCGGCGTTAGCGACGCCAGCAGGTCGAGCCCCTCGGCGCTGACATTCTCGAACTCGAAGCTGATGACATCGACCGCCGCCGCGAATGCCCGCAGGGAATCCGGGTCGGCATAGTCGCTGATGGTCACCGCATGCGCCACCTGGGCCGCCGGGCTGTCGACCTCCCGCGTCAGGATATGGCATCGGTAGCCAAGGCGCGCCGCCGCGAGCGCGGACATCCGCCCGAGTTGTCCGCCGCCGACCAGCCCGATCGTCGCATTCGGCGCCAGCGGAAACCCCGCTGATTTCCTGCCAGGCTTCCCCAACGGGTCCGTGTCGCTCAACCTCCGCTCGGCTCCTCGGCCACCGCGGAGGTCTGTTCCGCACGCAACGCATCCAGACGCGTTGCAATGCCGGCATCGCCGATCGAAAGAATGGACGCCGCCAGCAATGCCGCGTTCACCGCCCCGGCGCGGCCAATAGCCAAAGTTCCGACAGGAATGCCGGTCGGCATCTGAACGATCGACAACAGGCTGTCCATGCCCTTCAACGCATGCGACTCGACCGGTACGCCCAGCACCGGCAGAGAGGTCCAGGCAGCACACATGCCCGGCAGATGGGCCGCCCCGCCTGCCCCGGCGATAATGACGCTGAGCCCACGCGCCCGCGCACCGGTCGCATACAGGCGCAATCGATCCGGCGTGCGATGGGCGGACACGATCCGCACCTCATGCGGGATTTGCAGGCGGGTGAGCATCTCGGCCGCATGGGTCATGGTGGCCCAGTCGGACTGGCTGCCCATGATAATGCCGACGACCGGCGCGGGAACGGATGCCATCCCCGGTTCAGGCGATATTATCGGGGATCAGCCGGCTTTCCAGCCAGGCAAGCTCGTCCTTCAGCATCAGCTTGCGTTTTTTCAGCCGCTGCAAATGCAACTGGTCCGCCGCCCCTTGGTCGGCCAAACGGGCGATCACGGTATCCAGGTCACGATGCTCACTGCGGAGCTCATGCAGCTTGCGGAGAAGCGAATCCCGGTCGGTCAACATGGCCTCAATCTACCACGGAAAAATTGCGCACACCCACCCCGAACATGCGGTTTATGCTTCCCGACGCCACCGAATCGGCGCTACCGTAGCGTGCCGTATCCGCAATGGCGGGTGCGCATGGCCAACCGATTGCAATCGGAGGCAGTGTGTCCACAATCCCCCACGCCCGCCTTGATGCGCTCAAAGAGCGCCATGCTTCGCTCGAAACGCGAATCGCCGATGAGGACCATCGGCCCCGCCCCAACACCGACACCTTGGTCAGGCTGAAAATCGAGAAATTGCACATCAAGGAAGAGATGGAGAAGCTTCGAACGCGGGTTAACTGACGACCCATCACCGGCCCCGGTCCGCCAAACCGCCAGTTCATCGGACCGCTCAGGCGGCTTCGTCCGCTTCCGGCGGTGGCGGCACCGGCACGGCCCGCCCTTCCCGCTCCAACCGTTCATTGGCGGTGGCGACCGCCATGTTCAGGTCGCTCTGGCTGCACAGGCCCAGGATCACCGGGTCGCGCGGCTTGATATTGGCGCTGTTCCAGTGGGTCCGGTCGCGCACTTTCTGGATCGTATCCTTGGTCGTGCCCATCAGCTTGCCGACTTGGGTTTCCGACAATTGCGGGAAGTTGCGCAGCAGGAAGGCGATCCCATCCGGCCGATCATTCCGCTTCGCCACGGGCGTGTACCGAGCCCCGCGCAGGCGCTTCGGCGCCGGCAGGGTCGTGGCCAGCAGCCTCAGGCGCGCATTGGCATCAGCCTCACACCGGGTGATATCCGCCTGAGTCACTTGCGAATTGGCGACCGGATCGTAACCGACAATACCCTGCGCCACTTCGCCGTCCGCGATTGCCTGCACCTCCAGCGGATGCATGCCGCAGAAATCGGCGATTTGCACGAAGGTCAGGCCGGTCTTCTCGATCAGCCACACGGCGGTGGCTTTGGGCATCAATGGCAGAGTCATCGCTTTTTCACTCTCAAGGCCGTCGCGTGGAATCCTGCGCGTGGCGGGCGGCTGCTTGCACCGCGGGCGCGGCCAGACGGCGGATATGACAACCAGACGGGGGTGGGTCAAGGACTGTTCCGTCAATATAGTCCGCCACCAGGACATATGAGACCAGCCTGAGGGAGACCAGCATGGCAGAAGATGAAGACACCCCGACCCGCAAGCGCTCGCGGCTGGAGAAACTTGTGCTGGACTCGCTCGGTGTGGAGGAACTGCGCGATTACATCGGCGAATTGAAGGAAGAGATCGCCCGCGCCGAAGCGGATATTGCCCGCAAACAGGGTCTGCGCAGCGCCGCGGATGCATTTTTCCGCCGCCCGGGTTGAGGATCGGGTTGTCCACCCCTCACCAAACCCGTGGACCGCGCCGGTGGTTGCCCTGCCCGGTCGCGGCGCGGCGTGGCGTGGCGTGGCTGGCACCCGATAGAGACGCAGCTTCCGGCCATGTCGGTTTCATCGACCAGCACGGTTGTCGAAGATGATGAAATGGGAACCCATCTCCCACGGACTGGCATCGAACCCGCGTTCACGGCGGTGGTCGGAGAGGTTGTCGCGGTCCACGATCGTGAAGGCCTGCCCGAACGCCGACTCAAGCTCGACCTGCCATTGGCGGACCATGCCGGCGGGCGCGGCGACGCCCATGTGGTCGATCCGACGGCGCAGAAGCATCTCGCGCAGCACCAACCGGCCTTGATGGTGTTGCCAAATCCGACATCGTCGGCGTTCAGCAGATTGACACGGGGGAGCCGCAACGCTTAGCCCAGGGGTAGGATCTGGCAGGCATCCGGCCGGATACCGGCACGGCAGGGTGCCTGGCGGCGGTCGCGGTGTTCCATTCGGTCGTGCACAGCCAGGCGGAGTTGAACTATCCCATCCCGCCAAGGCCAAAAATTTGACGCGATCGCTTTTGCGTGTCGCCTTAACAATGGTGCCATCGCTATCGTGACGATCTTGCACGAGCAGATGCATCAGATCGACCGCTTCCGGGAGGATTTCGAGCTGTGACGGCGTGCTGATGACCGAACCCGATCGGCGCCCCGGTGTCGGGTAAGCCAAACGTCTTCTATGGATGGTGGGTGGTCGCGGCCTGTTTTCTGGTTGCGTCCTTCAGTTGGGGACTCGGCCTGTTCGGCTCCAGCGTCTATCTCCAGGCGATCACCGCCCAACACGGCTGGGCGGTTGCCCAGGTCGCGTCCGCCATCACTCTGTTCTTCCTGGTCAGCGCCTCGATCCAGCGTATCGTCGGGCGCTCCATCGATCGTTGGGGCCCGCGTCCGGTCCTGTGGACCGGCACCGTTTCGATGGCGGCCGGAGTAGCGCTTCTCGGCCAGGTGGCCGCACTCTGGCATCTCTACGCCTGCTTCGTGCTGATCGGAGTTGGTTGGTCCACCCTATCGACGACCGGCATCTCCGCCACCGTGACACCGTGGTTTGAGCGTCATCAGGGACGTTCCATCACCCTGGCGATCATGGGGGCGAGCGTCGGGGGCATATTGGGCGTGCCGCTGCTGCTCTTCGCGCTGTCACGACTGGGAATCGGACCGGGACTCGCGGTCGCGGGGCTGACCGCGGCGTGCGTTCTCCTGCCGTTGATCGGCTGGGTGCTGCGGTTCCGAGGCCCCGCCGATTTGGGCCTGCAACGCGATGGCGATGTATCGTCGACGGGAATCGCCCCCACCCCGGCCAATCCGCCGATCGCCACACACGCCAACCGGCGCGTCCTGTTGTGGAGCGCCGCCGCCGGATTCGCCCTGGGGCTGACCGTGCAGATCGGCTTCATCACCCATCACCTGGCGCTGGCGGAACCACTTTTGGGCACCGCTGGCGCCGGACTTCTGATCAGCGCAACGGGCGGCGCAGCCTTCATCGGGCGACTGGTGCTGGCCCGCATCGTCGACCGAGTCGATGTCCGGCGCCTCGCCGTCACTGTTATGCTGATACAAACAGGCGCGCTGCTCGCCATCGCGCTGTGGCCGACCGCGCCGCCCGTGCTGATCTTCGCCAGCCTCGCCTACGGATACGCCATCGGTCACGTCACCACGCTCGGCCCCGTCGTCGTGCGGCGGGAGTTCGGTGCCGCGGCGTTCGGCGCCACCTATGGCAGTGCCGCGACGGTCATCCAGTTCACTTCGGCGTTCGGACCGGCGCTGCTGGGCCTGCTGCGAGATGGCTTCGGCAGCTATGGTCCAGGTCTGGCCATCGCCGCGCTGGCGACGTTCACCGGCGGTTTGGCATTGCTTCTGGGCGGTCGTAGGGCGTTGCGCTGAGATGTGGCCGGGGCCTGGATCGTCGTGCGGACCGTGTCGCCAGACCGGCACACACCTCATGCCGATTGCTGATTGAGGATGTCGGTTTCGCTCCCGATTTTCAAACCGCCCTCGGCGCGGTATTTCGCCCTCTCCGCAGGATTCGCATGCAGGACATCGTCGATCACATCGATCGGACCTTCCGGCCGACTACCCTCTGCACCACCCGCCACCGGTCTTCGCGAACTTCGCAGCCGTGCGCGGCGGTGCAGTCGCTCGTGCTTTTCCAGCAGCGAGCCCACTGTGCCGATCCCCAACGACGTAGCCTTGCGGCGTGGCACCGCCGATGCGTTCAAACACTTCAAGCTTGATAGGGCCTCCGCGATGGTGGCGACGATCTCGACAGGTTGTGGTGCGGCTCGGTGCTGCCGAATGCATTCGACGCTTGGGCTGGCGATCTGACACAGGATGGGTTCTTGCCGAGCGTAGTCATCCATGGCTACCGTTCGCCCAAGGTGGTCGGAATGGCCCAGCATACGGGAAACGTCGATTGAAGGATGTCCCGAACGAATTCGACGTTGCACCTTACCTGCAAGATCAAGCTTATCGTTGGAGATTCAGAATGTCGTTCGGACATACGTACCTGCTACCCGCCGTGATCGCGATGTCAGCGCTCGGCGCTCACGGCGCTGTCGCGCAGACTATGGAGTTCGGATGCCCGGCGCCCGCAACCAAGATGACCAATAGGCAACACGCAAAAACTACCGCTTCAAGTTGGTGGCCTTGGCGAGATGGTATAGTTCCACTCCGGATGGAATGTGTCCCCCGTGATATTGAGAGCGGCCATCTCGGCATCTGTGACCTTGATGCCTTTCTGGTAGCTGCGCGTGTC